>CAITSG010000558.1 GCA_903894995.1 uncultured Burkholderiales bacterium | reverse complement strand
ACGGCAAGCTCTGATGTAGCACGGGCCAAGTCGATTTCACTCTTTGCATTTTTAAGCGCTTCTTCAGCCGCTGACTTGGCTGCGTTGGCTTTTTCTTCGTCAAGGTCTTTGCCCCGAATCGCGGTGTCAGACAGAACAGTCACACAGTCGGGCTGCACTTCCAAAATACCACCAGCAACGAAAACAAACTCCTCGCCTCCATCAGCCTTTTCGATTCGAACCGAACCCGCTTTGATCCGAGTTATCAGGGGCGTGTGACGAGGATAAATGCCCAGTTCGCCAGACTCACCGGGTAAAGCGACAAACCGAGCTTCACCCGAATAAATTGACTCTTCTGCACTGACCACATCAACGTGGATGGTGTTCATAATTTTTCCTTTAAAGCTACGTTGAATCGGGCATTAAAGTGTCTGCAAAAGACACCCCAAGCCACAACTTTACGCAGCCTTTTTGGCCTTTTCGAAAGCTTCATCGATGGTACCAACCATGTAGAAGGCCTGCTCTGGCAAGTGATCGCACTCGCCAGCCACAATCATCTTGAAGCCACGGATGGTTTCGGCCAAAGTGACGTACTTGCCAGGTGAGCCGGTGAACACCTCAGCCACGTGGAAAGGCTGTGACAGGAAACGCTGGATCTTGCGGGCACGGGCCACGGCCAACTTGTCTTCAGGTGCCAAGTCGTCCATGCCCATGATGGCGATGATGTCGCGCAGTTCGCGGTAACGCTGCAATGTCCCTTGGACAGCGCGGGCTGTTTCGTAGTGGTCTTGGCCCACGACCAAGGGGTCCAGCTGACGGCTGGTGGAGTCCAGTGGATCGACCGCAGGGTAGATGCCCAGCGAAGCAATGTCACGGCTCAACACGACGGTGGAATCCAAGTGAGCGAAAGTGGTCGCAGGCGATGGGTCGGTCAAGTCATCGGCTGGCACATAAACGGCCTGGATGGAGGTGATCGAACCGACTTTGGTCGAAGTGATACGTTCTTGCAAACGGCCCATTTCTTCGGCCAATGTGGGCTGGTAACCCACAGCAGATGGCATACGACCCAACAAGGCGGACACTTCGGTACCGGCCAGTGTGTAGCGGTAGATGTTGTCCACGAAGAACAACACGTCTTTGCCTTCGTCACGGAACGATTCGGCAATGGTCAGACCGGTCAAGGCGACGCGCAAACGGTTGCCTGGTGGCTCGTTCATCTGACCGTACACCATGGCGACTTTGGACTCAGGCAAGTTCTCGAGGTTCACAACGCCGGAGTCGGCCATCTCGTGGTAGAAGTCGTTACCTTCACGGGTACGCTCACCCACACCAGCAAACACGGACAAACCGCTGTGCGCCTTGGCGATGTTGTTGATGAGTTCCATCATGTTCACGGTCTTGCCCACACCGGCACCACCGAACAAGCCAACCTTACCGCCTTTGGCGAATGGGCAAACCAAGTCAATCACCTTGATGCCGGTTTCCAGCAGTTCTTGAGAAGGGCTCAGTTCGTCGTAGGCAGGGGCTTTACGGTGAATGGAAGCGGTGAGTTCTTGGCTGACAGGACCACGTTCGTCGATGGGCGCACCCAACACGTCCATGATGCGACCCAGTGTGGCTTTGCCGACTGGAACAGTGATGGCTTTTCCGGTGTTGTACACCACCAAACCACGGCGCAAACCGTCCGATGAACCGAGCGCAATGGTACGCACGATGCCGTCGCCGAGTTGCTGCTGCACTTCCAGGGTCAGCGCTGAGCCTTCCATTTTGAGTGCGTCATAAACTTTGGGCATCTGGTTGCGTGGAAATTCCACGTCGACCACAGCGCCAATACACTGAACAATTTTTCCTTGGGCTTGCATTTTTCGCTCCAAATAATTTGATTTTGCAGAACTGGGAATCAACCGCTGATCGCGGCTGCGCCAGAGACGATTTCCGACAGTTCTTTGGTGATGGCGGCTTGACGGGTCTTGTTGTAGACGAGTTTGAGTTCGCCAATCACATTGCCAGCGTTGTCTGTCGCGGCCTTCATGGCCACCATGCGGGCTGCATGCTCAGAAGCCATGTTTTCGGCAACGGCTTGATAAGCCAAAGCTTCAGCGTACCGGGTCAACAGATCATCGATAACAGATTGTGCATCTGGCTCATAGATGTAATCCCATCCATGGCTTGATCCTGCCGCCTTGGTTTCAGCTTCCATTTTGGAAGCAGACAAAGGCAGCAATTGGTCAATGGTAGGCACTTGTGCCATGGTGCTGACAAACTTGTTGTAGCACAGGTACACAGCGCTCACCTCACCTGCGGCGTAAGCGTCGAGCAGCACCTTGACGGGGCCAATCAGCTTGTCCAGATGTGGCTTGTCACCCAAATGCGTCACATGTGCTACCACTTTGGCGTTCACGCGGTTCAGGAAGCCCAAACCTTTGCCACCAATGGCCACGGCCTGAGGCGTTTTGCCTTCGGCCTGTGTTTCACGCAATTTACCTGTCACGGCGCGCAACAAGTTGGTGTTCAAGCCACCGCACAAACCTTTGTCTGTGGTCACCACAATGAAGCCAACCGACTTGCCGTCGTTTTGCTTCATGAAGGGGTGCACGTACTCAGGGTTGGCCTGCCCGAGATGGGTCGCAATGCTGCGAATCTTCTCGCTGTAAGGCCGGGCCGTGCGCATACGCTCCTGCGCTTTGCGCATTTTGGAGACAGAAATCATCTCCATGGCCTTGGTGATCTTCTTGGTGTTTTCAACCGATTTGATCTTGGTGCGTAGTTCCTTGCCCGATGCCATCAGTGGCTCCTTTTGATCAGGTAGAAATTAAGCAAAGCTTTTCTTGAAAGCAGCCACGGCGGTGTTCAATTCGGCTTCTGCCTCTTTGTCCAATGCTTTGGAGCCTTCGATCTTGGCCAGCAGTGCGGCGCACGAATCCTTGAGGTAAGCATGCAGACCGTGCTCGAATGCCAGGACTTTCTTCACATCGATGTCGTCCATATAGCCTTTGTTCACAGCAAACAGGCTCGCACCCATCAAGCTGATCGACAGAGGGCTGTACTGGGCTTGCTTGAGCAATTCAGTCACACGTGCACCTCGGTCCAACTGCTTGCGTGTCGACTCATCCAGATCGGAAGCAAACTGCGCAAACGCTGCCAATTCACGGTACTGGGCCAAGTCGGTACGGAGACCACCTGACTGGCCTTTGATCACTTTGGTCTGAGCGGAACTACCCACGCGCGACACCGAGATACCGGCGTTGAACAGGCTGGTTTCCAAGAAGATCTGACCGTCGGTGATCGAAATCACGTTGGTAGGCACGAATGCAGACACGTCACCGGCTTGGGTTTCGATGATAGGCAATGCCGTCAAGGAACCTGTTTTGCCTTTGACGGCGCCTTTGGTGAAGGCTTCGACGTAGTCGGCGTTCACGCGGGCTGCGCGCTCGAGCAGACGGCTGTGGAGATAGAACACGTCGCCAGGGTAAGCTTCGCGGCCAGGTGGGCGGCGCAAGAGCAGCGACACTTGACGGTAAGCCACGGCTTGCTTGGACAGATCGTCATACACGATCAAAGCATCTTCGCCGCGGTCACGGAAGTATTCGCCCATGGTGCAGCCAGAGTAGGCCGACACATACTGCATCGCTGCAGATTCAGAGGCGGAAGCGGCCACCACGATGGTGTACTCCATCGCACCGGCTTGTTCCAAAGCGCGCACCACGTTCTTGATCGACGAGGCTTTTTGGCCAATGGCGACGTAAACGCAGGTCATGTTCTGACCTTTTTGGTTGATGATGGCGTCGATCGCAACAGCTGTTTTACCAGTTTGACGGTCACCAATGATCAACTCGCGTTGACCACGGCCCACGGGCACCATGGAGTCGATCGACTTCAGTCCTGTTTGCATGGGCTCGTCCACCGACTTACGTGCGATCACGCCGGGGGCGACTTTTTCGATCACATCGGTCATCTTGGCGTTGATGGGACCTTTGCCGTCAATAGGCTGACCCAGGGCGTTCACCACGCGGCCAATCAGTTCAGGGCCCACGGGCACTTCCAAAATGCGACCGGTACACTTGACAGTGTCGCCTTCGGAGATGTGCTCGTACTCACCCAAGATCACGGCACCGACCGAGTCACGCTCGAGGTTCAGAGCCAGACCGAATGTAGCGATGCCATCGGCTGTGGATGGAAATTCCAACATTTCGCCCTGCATCACATCAGACAAACCGTGGACGCGAACAATACCGTCGGTCACAGACACCACGGTGCCTTGGTTGCGGATATCGGCACTGGCGGACAGCCCTTCAATGCGGCTCTTGATCAGTTCAGAAATTTCTGCGGGATTGAGTTGCATGACTCTTTCCTTCTTTCTTTAAATATGTCCGGTCTCAATCCGCTTCAAGCGGTGAGGGCCGATTTCATTTGTTCCAGTCGGGCCTTGACGGAGGTATCGAGGACCTCGTCGCCCACCACCACACGAATGCCGCCAATCAAGGCAGCATCCAGCTCTACGCTCACATTGAGCTTGCGCGCAAAGCGCTTTTCGAGCGTGGAAGACAAATCAGCCAAAGCTGAAGCATCAATGGGGAATGCGCTGTAAACCACCGCGTCGGCAGTACCACTTTGCGCATTCATGAGAGCCCGGTACTGCTGTGCAACGACAGGCAGTGCACTGAGACGGCGGTTTTCGATGACAAGGTGCAGGAAATTCTTGCCAGCCTCGGGCAGTGCTGTGCTCAGCACACCAGAGATCAGATCGAATGCCTGCTCGTCGGACACTTTGGGGCTGTCGACGAACTGTTGCAGTTGCGCGTTGTCGGCAACGGCAGCCAGTTCGTCCAGCCAAGCGGCCGTGCCAGCAAGATCGGATGCCTGCGCTTTAAAGAGCGCGTCGGCATAAGGGCGGGCGATGGTAGCAAGTTCTGCCATGGTCTTCTCTGGCTTGAGCTTTTTACAGCTCGGTCTTGAGGCGGCTCAGCAGATCAGCGTGTACGCCAGCGTTGACTTCCTTGCGGAGAATCTGCTCGGCGCCTTTGACGGCCAAAGCTGCGACCTGCTCACGCAAGGCTTCACGGGCTTTGACTGACTGCTGCTCAGCTTCAGCTTTTGCAGCGACGATGATCTTGTTGCCTTCTTCGGTGGCTCGCACTTTGGCTTCTTCAATGATGCCATTTGCACGTCGCTCAGCATTAGCCAAGCGCGAGGCCGTCTCGTTTCGCGACTGGGCCAACTCAGCCTCTACACGCGCATTGGCGCTAGAGAGTTCGGCTTTGGCTTTGTCGGCGGCAGCGAGGCCGTCAGCGATTTTCTGTGCCCGTTCGTCGAGCGCTTTTGTGATCGGGGGCCACACGAATTTCATCGTGAACCACACCAGAATCGCAAAAACGATCATCTGAATGAACAGAGTAGCGTTAATGTTCACGGTTCAATCCTTCTTCTGTTGGAAGAGGTACGTGGATTACTTCAGAACGAAGGGGTTGGCGAATGCGAACAGCAAAGCAATGGCCACACCGATCAAGAACGCAGCGTCAATCAAACCAGCCAGCAAGAACATTTTGGTCTGCAACTCGTTCATCAATTCAGGTTGGCGAGCACCAGATTCGAGGAATTTGCCACCCATCATGCCGATGCCAATAGAGGCACCCAAAGCACCCAAACCAACGATCAAACCACAAGCCAATGCCACCAGGCCGAGAATGTTTTCCATGAGAAGCTCCTAAAAGTGATTGGAAAAAGAAACGAGAAACAAAGGGAAATAAGTCATCAATGCGCGTCGTGCGCTTGGCCTGTGTAGACCAGCGTCAACATCATAAAGATGAAAGCTTGCAAGGTGATGACCAAAATATGGAACAACGTCCAAACGGTACCGCCAAGGATATGACCAATGGCCAAACCCACACCAGTTGCCGACAATGCCCAGCCACCGCCCATCAGGGCAATCAACATGAACACCAACTCACCTGCAAACATGTTGCCAAACAGTCGCATGCCGTGCGATACCGTCTTGGCCAAATATTCAATCATCTGCATCAAGAAATTGATGGGGTACAGAGCCCAATGGTCGCCAAAAGGAGCCGAAATCAGTTCGTGCACCCAGCCGCCGAGTCCCTTAATTTTGATGTTGTAAAACAAACAAATCAAAAGTACGGAACATGACAAACCCAAAGTGGATGACAAATCGGCTGTCGGGACCACGCGCATGTAATCTTTGAAACCCAAAGATGGACCCACGGCATGCCAAGCACCGGGCAGCAAATCCACCGGCAACATGTCCATGGCGTTCATCAGGAAAATCCAGACAAAGACCGTGAGTGCCAAAGGCGAAATGAGTTTGCGGCTGTTGGCGTTGTGAATCACGCCCTTGGCCTGGTTTTCAACCATTTCGGACAGCAATTCAACAGCCGCTTGGAAGCGCCCGGGCACTCCGGAGGTTGCCTTGCGGGCGGCCGACCAAAGCAAGAAGCAACCAACAACACCCAACAACACAGACAAAACAACCGAGTCGAGGTTGAACAAACTGAAATCCACAATGCTTGTTTGCTTGACTCCTTCAAATGAAAAATTCATTTGCAGGTGTTGCAGGTGGTGCTGGATGTACTCTCCAGCCGTTGGGGCATGCGCGCCAGCGTTTTCAGCAGACATAAATCACCAATCAGTTCAAAAAATAGTCGGTTTCGATTTCCGCTGCATCCAGCTCAGCGCCATGGCCAGCCAGTACACCTTGATCGTCACCACGAAACTTGCCACCAAGGCAAGCCAGCTCAAATTAGGTATCATTTTCGACGCCACCAAAAGCAGCGCCACGGTCAATAAAATCTTGACCAACTCCCACATGAATAATCCAACCATTGCAACTTTGGGGTTTGCAGTTCGCATTTGTCGACTCAAAGCCCTGGCAAACACAATGGCGGGAATGACCACAGCCACCACCCCCCAAGCCACCGAAGCAACCAGCCTCGACTCGGTTGTTAATAGCCAAGTCAACACAACCATCACCACACCCACGCCAACTTGCATACCAATGATGCGCCAAGGCGAAAGTACAGGATTTTTCAACCGCCAAGCCTGCGCCTCATCGGCAGACAGCGGCTTGAATTCAGGCTCACTGACGCCATATGTGTCACATGCTTTTGCATCGCCTTGGCTCACTTGTAAAGATGAATCGATTTCGGTCATCTGAATGCAGTCAGCTTGTGCGTCAATCGTTGCAAAGCCTTCGATTCTATACGTAAAAACCCGTGCATCTCAATTTTTTTGATGCCCTTTCATGCAAGCCACATGCTTTGGGTGCATTCTCCGTACTGGCAATTGAATTTTCGCGACTTGCATGCTTTTCTTTCACCGCTCTTTGAAGTCCTCAACATGTACGAATGGTTTAAATTTTTCCACCTGAGCTCGGGCGTAGTCTGGCTCGGCGGCATGGCCTTGTTGCTGTTGGCTTTACGCCCTGTGGCCATCTTTCAACTGGCTCCACCTGAACGGCTGACCCTGATGTCCGCTGTGCTTTCCCGGTTTTTTGTCATGGTCTGGATCGCCATCGTGTTGATCCTCGCCTCCGGTTTTTGGATGTTGTCCATGGCCGACATGAAGACCGTTCCCAAAGGCTGGCATGCCATGTCAGTCTTGGGCCTGCTCATGTGCCTCATATTTTTTCACATCTGGTTTGCCCCGTTTCGCCGCTTGAGGGCGGCAGTTCAGACCACTGACTGGCCTGCAGCGGGCAAGGCTTTGCAACAAATTCAACCCTTGGTACTGACCAATTTTGCTTTGGGCTGGCTAGCGGTTGGGGCTGTGATCGTCTGGCGTTAAGCTAGCGCACCTAAGGGACTATTTCATGAGCGCTTCCATCACACCTCCTGCTGGCATCGATCCGCGCAAAGACACTTTGATCGAATACCCCTCGGTCTTTCCGATCAAGGTCATGGGCTCCATGGTCGAGGGATTTGCACAAGCCATGTGCCAAGTCGCCCTTCAATTTGACCCCGGGTTTGATCCTGCCAGCATCGAGTTGCGTCCCAGCAAAGGCGGTAACTACTTGGGCATCACGCTCAGTATCAGGGCGACCAGCCGCGAACAACTCGACGACCTTTACCGCGCCCTGACTTCACATCCGATGGTCAAAATCGTGTTGTGAGCATGGACATTCGACTTCTTGGGCAGGTCGACTACTTGCCGACCTACGAGGCCATGCAGGCGTTCACGGCCAACCGCTTGGCTGACACCCCTGACGAACTCTGGCTGTGTGAGCACCCCCCGGTGTTCACGCAAGGATTGGCTGGCCAGGCCTCGCACTTGCTGATGCCTGGCCACATTCCAGTGGTCCAGACCAACCGGGGTGGACAGGTGACTTTTCATGGTCCAGGCCAAGTCATGGCCTACCCCCTGGTCAATTTGCAACGAGCAGGTTACTACGTCAAAGAATACGTCTTCAAGCTGGAAGAATCGGTGATTCGCACCTTGGCGCACTTTGGCGTGACGGGTCACCGGGTGGCGGGTGCACCGGGCATTTATGTCCGCTTGGACGACCCCTACAGCCATGCCGCCTTGGTCGGCCCTGCCCCGGCCAACGACCCGTTCAAGGGCCTTGGCAAGATCAGCGCTTTGGGGATCAAAGTCAGCCGCCACTGCACCTACCACGGTGCGGCTCTGAATGTGGCCATGGACCTTCAACCCTTTGACCTCATTAACCCCTGTGGTTATGCCGGGTTAAAAACCGTGGACCTTTTTACAATCGGTGTTGAAACCACTTGGGACGAAACCGCCCGGGTGTTGGCAGGCCAACTCGCTGCCCGACTTTGAAAGACCCCTGACCTGTCGCCGAGCCGCGATCGAAAGCAACCGATGAACAACACCCCTACTGAACGCCCCGTTGTCCGCGAAGTCCAGAGTGTGGACAACTACGACCCCATGGCCAAACAAAAAGCCGCCGCCAAACTTTCGCGCATCCCGGTCAAGGTCGAGCAGGCCGAGGTGTTGAAAAAGCCTGAGTGGATACGCGTCAAAGCGGGCTCGCCGACCACACGTTTTTATGAGATCAAAGACGTGTTGCGGGCCAACAAACTGGTGACCGTGTGCGAAGAAGCCAGCTGCCCCAATATCGGTGAATGCTTCGGTAAAGGCACTGCAACCTTCATGATCATGGGCGACAAGTGCACCCGCCGTTGCCCGTTTTGTGACGTGGGGCACGGCAGACCCGACCCCCTGGATGTGAACGAACCCGACAATCTGGCCAAGACCATTTCACAACTCCAATTGAAATATGTGGTCATCACCAGCGTGGATCGGGATGACCTGCGTGACGGCGGTGCCGGGCACTTTGTGGAATGCATCCGCAAGACCCGTGAACTATCGCCAACGACCCAGATCGAAGTGCTGGTGCCCGACTTCCGGGGTCGCGATGACCGCGCTCTGGAGATCCTCAAAGCCGCTCCCCCCGATGTGATGAACCACAATATGGAAACCGTGCCCCGCCTGTACAAGGAAGCGCGCCCCGGCTCGGACTACCAGTTCTCCCTGAACCTGCTCAAAAAATTCAAGGCGCTGTTTCCGAATGTGCCTACCAAGAGCGGCCTGATGGTCGGCTTGGGCGAGACAGACGAAGAAATTCTGGATGTCATGCGCGACATGCGTGCGCACAACATCGAAATGCTGACCATTGGCCAGTACCTCGCCCCGAGCAACAGCCACTTGCCTGTGCGCCGCTACGTGCACCCCGACACCTTCAAGATGTTCGAGGCCAAAGCTTACGAAATGGGTTTTTCGCACGCGGCCGTGGGCGCCATGGTGCGCAGCAGTTACCACGCTGACCAACAGGCGCATTCGGCGCACCTGAGCCTGGCAGAGAAATCCTGACCGACTCCATCACCCATTCGTCCTCCCCACCAAGGCTCCCATGACCGATACACAGCTCTATACCCCGCCGTCCGTCTGGACCTGGAACAAGGCCAACGGTGGGCGTTTCGCCAACATCAACCGCCCCATCTCTGGCGCAACACACGAACAAGACCTGCCGCGCGGCATACATCCGCTGCAGCTTTACTCACTGGGCACGCCCAATGGCGTCAAAGTCACGATCATGCTCGAAGAATTACTGGCTTTGGGACACGCTGGTGCCGAGTACGACGCCTGGCTGATCCGCATCCAGGAAGGTCAGCAATTCAGCAGTGGTTTTGTCAGCGTCAACCCCAACTCCAAGATTCCGGCTTTGCTGGACTGCAGCGGAGAAACGTCCGTGCGGGTCTTTGAATCGGGTGCGATTTTGCTGTATTTGGCTGAAAAATTTGCGTCTTTGGTGCCCACCGATCCAGCAAAACGCGCCGAATGTCTGTCATGGCTGTTCTGGCAAATGGGCAGCGCCCCTTATCTGGGCGGTGGTTTTGGTCATTTTTATGCCTACGCCCCGATCAAGATTGAATACGCCATTGACCGCTTTGCCATGGAGGTCAAACGCGAAATGGATGTGCTTGACCGCCGCCTGGCGCAAAACCGTTTCATCGCTGGCGATGACTACACGATCGCCGACATTGCCATATGGCCTTGGTACGGTGCGCTGGCCAAAGGTTTGCTTTACGAAGCCGGGGAGTTTTTGCAAGTTCAGGAGTACACCCATGTACAGCGCTGGGCCGATGAACTGGCCAAACGTCCTGCTGTGCAACGCGGCCGCATGGTCAATCGGGTCATGGGTGCACCGGAGTCGCAATTGCACGAACGCCATGACGCCTCTGACTTTGAGACACGGACCCAGGACAAAATGTCCAAATCCACCGACTGAGGCCTGGACAAAATAGTCCTGCGGTCAATTGACCATCCAACTGGCAGGATCATCGCTGTCCAGAACCTGCTGAGCCCACACAGCCAGTTTGGCACTGTCGGATCGCAAAATTTGCTGCTTGACTGCCAAAATTTGGGAAGGGTGCATTGAAAAACTGCGAAGCCCCAAACCCAAGAGCAAGCGGGTCATGCTGACATCGCCGGCCATCTCACCACACACAGAAACACTTTTACCGCTGACTTGCCCTTGTACAATCGTGTCCGAAATCAGCTGAAGCACGGCAGGGTGAAGGGGGTCATACAAATGGGCGACCGACTCATCCGCACGATCAATGGCCAAGGTGTATTGAATCAAATCGTTGGTGCCGATCGATAAGAAGTCAAAATACCGCATGAACAAGCGCAAGGAAAGGGCCGCAGCAGGTATTTCAATCATGGCCCCCAGGCGCACAGGTCCATGGGCTGTGCCACGTCGATCCAGCTCCTGCCTTGCCTGCGAGACCAACGCAAGTGTTTGACGGATTTCACTGCCGTGGGCCAGCATGGGGACCAACAAATTCACTTGTCCATGCATTGCAGCACGCAAAATCGCACGCAACTGCGTCAAGAACATCGAAGGATCTGCCAAGCTCCAACGGATCGCACGCAAACCCAATGCAGGGTTCAAATGTGACGCATCATGACGCGCTTCGTCCAGCGGCTTGTCAGCCCCCACATCAACGGTTCTGATGGTCACAGGCAAGCCATTCATGCCATCAACAGCACGCCGATAGGCCTCATATTGTTCCTCCTCACCGGGCAAATTGCCTTGACGCCCCATAAACAGAAACTCGCTGCGAAACAAGCCTACCCCAACAGCCCCTGCTGTGATGGCCGCAAGCGTATCTTCCGGCATCTCGATGTTGGCCAGCAATTCAATTTTTTGACCATCCAGCGTGACCGCCGGGGTGTGGCGCAGTCGGACCAAGCGCTCTCGCTCCAACTCCCCTTGCCGCTGTTTGAAGCCATAATCGGCCAGGATAATGGGTGAAGGGTCCACAATGATCACGCCCGCATCGCCGTCGATGATCACCCAATCGTCTTGTTTCACCAACTGACTGGCCGTGCGCGCGCCCACCACGGCGGGGATATCCAAGCTTCTGGCCACAATCGCCGTGTGCGATGTTTTCCCCCCCACATCGGTCACAAAGCCAGTGAAAACACTTTGCTTGAACTGCAACATGTCGGCGGGCGATAAATCATGCGCCACCAACACCAAGGGGACATCGGTATCGTCCAGTTGAAGGTCTTGTTGCGGCCTGACGGGTCGTTGGACTTTGACGACAGGAGATCCTGATCCCTTGAGACTTTGCAAAACTCGCTCAGCAACCTGTTCTACGTCAGCTTTTCTCTCTCGCAGGTAGGGATCATCCATCTCGTCAAATTGACGCGCAATGATTTCCAGCTGGCTGGTCAGCGCCCACTCAGCGTTGTACAGACGATCTTTGATCCAATGCACCACACTGGCATTGAGCTCCTCATCTTGCAACAGCATCAGGTGCACATCCAGCAAGGCGGCCAGTTCGTGTGGCGCATCTTTGGGCATGTCCCGCTGCAAACGCTGAAGCTCGTCGATCACATCATCACGGGCGGCACACAAACGCTCAATTTCTACATCGGTTTGATCTGACTGAATAAAGTAGTGCGCGACATCAACGCGACTTGACGCCACCAAGACAGCCCGCCCAATGGCAATCCCGCGGGCTACAGCCAAACCATGAATGCTGAAAGTCATTGCTTTTGCTCCACGGCCTGATCTTTTTCTACTTCACACACTGTCACTCGCCCTCACCAAATTTATCGGCCATCAAGGCCAGTAAGGCCTCCAGCGCTTCTTGGTCTTTTTCGCCAGATGTTTCAAGAACGACCTCACTGCCGATGCCCGCGGCAAGCATCATGACGCCCATGATGCTTTTAGCGTTGATGCGCCGCTCACCCTTGCTCAGCCAAACATCACATGGAAAACTGCCTGCCAACTTGGTCAGTTTGGCTGATGCACGCGCATGAAGGCCCAGTTTATTGCTGATGATCGTGGTGGCTTGAGGCATGTCTTATTCCTGATTGATTTTGCGGGGCTGTACTTCCAACGGGCATGACACCTTGCGTTCCACCTGCATGGGCACGCGCGGCCAGTGACTCCAAGCTTTCGTGTCGGTAACAAACACTGCGCAGCAACATGGGCAGATTGGCCCCCGCCACCAAACGGGTTCGCAGGCCATCACCCAACTGCTGAGCCACATTGCAAGGCGTTGCGCCAAACACATCACTGAGCAACAAAACCTCGTTTGTCGCCAAGGCTGTCATGGCATCACGCGCTTGCTGAAGGCTGTCCTCCGGCGCATCATCGGCCAACACATCCAGCGCTAAAACGCCTGCCGCACAATCCGGAAAAACATGCAAAGCGCAATCGCGCAGGGCGCTGGCCAAAGGCGCATGAGCAATGATGAGGATGCCGATCATAAGCAGCTCATTATCAGGCTTGAATCGGACGTTTTAGCAAAAAATACACCCACGACAACCCTGAGAAAACACCAAAACAAGCCAATGCCACTTGGTAGGCTGCTGGCTTTTGAAGACCCCATCCCATGGCGGCATCGACCATCAAACCAATCCCCCACTGAACCACGAAGATACCGGCAAAAACCACCAGGTTGTAAGCCGACAATGCCCGGCCTGCCAAATGCGATGGAAAAGCCATGCCCACAGCAGGCTGTGCCAACGCAACGACCGTGCTTGAAACACAGAATAAAGCCACGCCTGCTGCCGCACCTGACCCAATCGATGGTCCCATCCAGACCAAACCAGCAATCACGGCAAAACTACAAGGCAATCCCCAAGCAATCAAGCGTTCCACCGGAATGCCTTTGCGTGCCAAACCAGGACTGACCAATCCCCACAACCAAAAAGTCACCAGCATGCACAGATTGATTAAAAATAATCCCTGTGCTGCCTCTGCAGCCGTCCAGCCTGCAACTTGTGTCATCCAGGGGCCTGCCCACAAAGTCTGAATGGCCACCATCCCGCCATAGCTGAAAAAACCAATCGGGGTCATGCGCCAAAAATACGAACTGCGCCAAATTTCACGATAACCACCATCGTCGTTGATGGCTAATGCCGATGGATCGATCTTTGATTGGCCTTGCCGCCAGACGGGAACCACCATGAAGATCAGCGCCATGGCGATGGCCATCATGATGCCCAACATGACAAACAGCGCCCTCCAACCCCAGATGGGCATCAACCACTGAACAGGCAAGGTGGCGGCCAGCATGCCCAATGATCCGGTCATTAACATCCAGGAATTGCTGCGCAATTGGGCGTGTGCATCAAACCAGCGCCTGTATCCGGTCAAGGGGGCCATCAAGCAAGCACTCACGCCCATGCCGCACAAAACCCTGGCCGCCAACAAGCCGGTGAAGGTGTCAGCCCAAGAAAACGCCAAACACCCCAACACCGCAAATGTCAAAAATGCCAGCACTACTTTTTTTGGGCCATGTCGATCCAACATGCGCCCCAACGGCAGTTGGGTGAAAGAAAAGCCCAAAAAATACCCCCCCGCCAACAAACCGAGGTCTTGTGCATTCAAACTGAATTCGGTGGTGAGAGTGGGCGACAACGTGGCAGTGATGGCCCTGACCAATGCTGAAAAGAAGTAGGCCAAGGCAAACGCCAGAAACACCACAACCGCACGGCTTCGCGGCAATTGGTCGGAATGCTGGGCGTGGTGAGCCAAATTGGCGTCAGTCATGGTCGAAGTCCCTCAAACAAGGTGTTGGCCAATTCTGGCGAAATCTGTGGTGAATAAATCACTGAATGAACCAAACGGATCCGATCTCCGGCGGCCACGGCCCCCCAGACGGCATCCATTTTTACCTCTTGCCCGCTGGGGTTGACCCCTTTGGCTTGCATCCTCAAAGATGACTTCAAGGGCAATTGACCCGGACGGTGCCACATTTGTTGTTGTACATCCGTCTCACGCGCATCCACTCGGATATTTTGAAGCGTGGCCTTTTGCCAACCTTCCATCAGTGCAACGGCATCCGCACCCGCTTCTAACTCAACCGTCATGACGGCCAGCAAGGCCCCTGAACTTTCACAACCCACAACGTGCAACATCACCGGTTTGTTACCCATCTCCACAGAGCGAGTGGTTCTGTCGGGTTTACAAGGCAATTGCACTTTGAACGAGGTCCCCTCCAAAGTGACCTCTCTCCAGTTTTGATCAGGGCTGCAGGCACAGAGCCAGAGCATGGGCAACAAACAGGCCAAATGGCCAAAGCGAATACTTTTCATAGGTGTGATTATCCTGATCAGCAAGACTGACTTGTTTTGGTGACAATGCATTCATGAATTCACTTGATGGCATCCGCGTTTTAGACCTTTCCCGCGTCCTGGCTGGCCCCTGGTGCACCCAAACCCTGGCGGATTTGGGTGCTGACGTGATCAAAATTGAACGTCCTGGCACAGGCGATGACACACGCACTTGGGGCCCTCCATTTTTAAAGGATGCCGAAGGTCGTGATACCGCCGAGGCTGCTTATTATCTGGGCGCCAACCGCAACAAACGCTCCCTCACTTGCGATATCTCCCAACCCGAGGGTCAGGCCCTGATCCGGGATCTGGTCCAACACTGCGATGTGTTTGTCGAAAACTTCAAAGTCGGCGACATGGCCCGTTATGGCCTGGACTACGCCAGCCTGAGCGCGCTCAACCCCAAATTGGTGTACTGCAGCGTGACCGGTTTTGGCCAGACCGGCCCTTACCGTAAACGCGCCGGCTACGACTATGCCGTGCAAGGCATGGGCGGCCTGATGAGTGTGACGGGCGAACGGGACGATTTGGGGGGTGGCCCACAGAAAGTGGGCGTGGCCGTGACCGATCTGTTCACCGGCATGTACGCGACTGTGGGCATATTGGCTGCGTTGCGGCATGCCGATCGCACCGGCCAGGGTCAGTATGTCGACATGGCCCTGCTGGACACGCAAGTGGCCATGCTGGCCAACCTGGGCTCCAACTACCTCGTCAGCGGCAAGGTCCCTGGCCGTGCGGGCAATGCCCACCAGAACATCGTGCCCTACCAGGTGTTTGAAGTGAAGGCCCCTGAAGGCGCCCCCGATGGCACCCGAGATCACCTGATTCTGGCGGTCGGCAACGATGGGCAATTTGTCAAATTCTGCGCCGTGGCCGGCTGCCCCGAGTTGGCCCAAGACCCCCGCTACGCCCTGAACGCCGATCGGGTTCGCCATCGTGCAGAGTTGGTTCCCCTGTTGGAAACCATTTTGAAAACCCGCACCAAAGCGCAGTGGTTACCCACCTTGGAAGCAGCCAAGGTGCCGTGTGGTGCCATCAACACCTTGAGCGAAGTCTTTGTGGACCCCCAAGTTCAGGCACGGGGCATGGTGCGCCAATGGCAGCACCCGATCAAAGCCGATCTGCAGTTGGTGGCCAGCCCCATCAAGTTGAGCCGCACCCCCGTTCGTGAAGACTTTCCGCCCCCCATGCTGGGGCAGCACACCGCGGAAATCCTGTCTGAAGTACTGGGCTGGACCGCTGAGCAACTGGGTCCTCTGCGCGGCAAAGGAGTCATCTGATGGCCAATTTCTTACTGGTCCACGGGGCCTGGCATGGTGCCTGGTGCTGGCAACGTGTTTTGCCAGGCCTCATTCAAGCAGGTCACCGGGCTCACGCGGTCACGCTGACTGGCGTGGGCGAACGTGCCCACTTGCTGCGCCCCGACATCGATCTGGAAACCCACATTCAGGACGTGACGTCGGCCATGGACGCCGAAGAAATGGACGATGTGGTGCTGGTGGTGCATTCCTATGCCGGCATGCTGGGCACCGCCGTGGCCGCCCGCAGGCCGCAGCGGCTTCAACACCTGGTCTATCTGGACGCCGTATTGCCCAAGCCCGGCGAAAGCTGGAGCAGTACCCACGCGAGTGCCACCCGCAATGCACGCATCGCCGCAGCCCATGCCGATCCCTTGAACGCCTTTCCAGCCCCCGACCCATCGGTGTTTGGATTGACCGATGTTGACCACGCTTGGGTCCAACGCCGTCAAACACCCCATCCGGGCGGTCCTTACACCCAAGTGCTGAACTTTGATCCTCTGCAAGTGGCGCAAGTTCCCCGCACTTTCATCAACTGCACCGAACCACCGCTGGGCACCATCGACATCAGCCGGCTGCGCATGCACGACCCCAAATTTTGGGAGGGTGCGTGGTTGCCTGGCTCGCAGGTGATCGAGATGAAAACGGGCCACGACCCCATGGTCAGCGACCCCGATGGCCTGTTGAAGCTCTTGTTGGCCTTGACTTGACGGTTTGCTTTGGGTGCCCCGACTTCCGGATGGCTCCATGATTCAACGCAAGGCGCCAAACACCTTGCTGAGCATGGCGCTACCTGCTTGCGCTGGATTTTGACGAATTTTCTTTTCTTCTTCTCCAATCATGAAATACAGCCCATCCAGTGTTTTGCCGTTACATGATTTTCCAGCTGCGCGTTGTCTTTGGACAACAAGCCCAAGCCTGACAATTTCCCAGCCAGCGCATTGAACTGCTCGACCACACCGAGTTGACTCAACACCTGTTTGACCTGCGGCATGAATTCTTCGGTTAAAGGCATCCGTGTTTTGTCAATAAAAAAACGGGTCACCGATGTGTCCCCACCCTGAAGAATAGTCTTGGCATCTTGCACCGTCATGCTCTGAATCGACTGAGTCAGCCATTTTTGCGACAAAGGCACTGCGGCTTCTGCAGCACGGTTCATCTGCAAGCTCAAGGTGTCAATTTGCTTGCTCATGCCCATGGTTTTAAGCATTCTGGCCCCTTTTTGCATGACCTCAGGCAAACCGATTCTGACTTTGTCATTGCCCATGAAACCATCTTGAACGCCCAGCATGCCAATCGCTGCAGCAGCCCCTTTCTCCAGTGCCATCCTCAACACTTGCGATGCATCGCCTTGGCTCAAATCGGCCAGACTGAAGGCCTGAGCAGGTCCAATCACCACCATGCCTGCGGACATGGCAAACGTATTAAACTTTCTACGATGAAGATGCACTTGAAAACTCCCTTGAATTTGCAGCCATTGGGCCGTCGTGATTGGTTGATCGCTTGCGCGCTCGGCTTGTCAGCGATCCTTGCGGGTTGCTCGGCTGAGCGTGCGCCCGCATCTTCCTTTGTTTTGCTGGACGGCTCGACCCTCACTTCTGCGCAATTGCAAGGAAAAGTATCTTTGGTCAATTTTTGGGCCACCAGCTGCACCAGCTGTGTCGCCGAAATGCCTGAACTGGTCGCCACCCACAAGAGGTTCAAAGACCGAGGCTATGAAACCCTGGCTGTGGCCATGAGCTATGACCCACCCAGCTATGTGGTGAACTTTGCTCAAACACGCCAACTGCCCTTCAAGGTGGCCATTGACAACACGGGGTCAGTGGCGCGTGATTGGGGTGATGTCAAACTCACGCCGACCACTTTTTTGGTCAACAAACGCGGCGAAATTGTCAAACGCTTTGTGGGCACACCCAACTTTGTTGAACTGCACCAATTGATTGAAAAGCTGCTCGCCGAAACCTGAACGGCAGGTTTCAGATCGACGGGCAGCACATGTCTGTATGCTCAATCTTTGCGGAAATTGTCGTGGCAGGCCTTGCAAGAAGCTGCAGCAGGTCCAAATGCGGCTTTCAGAGCATCCAGGTTACCCGCTTTTGCGGCCACGTTCAGTTTCACAATTTCGGCTTGCATCTTGTCTGCAGCTTCTTTGAACTTGGCCGATTCTTTCCAGATTTCGGGCTTGGCGCGTGTTTCTCCTTTATCTGTTCCTTCGCCGTAGGCCGCCCAAGGCAATTTGGACATGACGGTCACCAATTCGGCGTTCTCTGCGGCGATTTTGGCGTCATAAGGTGCGCGACCGTTGGCCATGGCGCCCAATCGACCAAAATGTGCGGCCATGACCGAGTAACTGGCCTTACGGTATTTGATAGCATCTTCGGGCTTTGCAAATTGAGCCTGTGCTGGGATGGCCAAAGTCAAGGCCAAAAATGTCCCCATCAGGGCGAATGTTCGTTTCATTTGTAACTCCAATCATGTGATTCAAGGGCTAATGCATTTATGCTTATTAGCAATTTCAGTTTCTCACACTTGCTCATTTTTTGCATTGATGAAAGTGCCTATGATCAAAGTTCGCATTTGGGATCTGCCCACCCGCCTATTTCATTGGCTTCTTACGGCCTGTGTGATCGGCTTGGTCATCACTGGCAATCTCGGTGGAAACGCCATGCCCTGGCATTTTCGTTTTGGTTATGCAGTTTTGAGTTTGCTGCTTTTCCGCTTTGTCTGGGGTTTCTTGGGGGGGCATTGGTCACGCTGGTCTCAACTGCCCTTGCACCCCTCCAATGTCTTGGCTTATTTGCAAGGCCGTTCGACCTCACCGCACCTTGTTGGCCATAACCCTCTGGGTTCTTGGTCCATTGTGTTGATGCTGGTCTTCCTTGGTCTTCAAGTGACTACAGGGCTGTTCAGTGACGACGAGATTTCCAACAATGGGCCACTGTCCTCCTTCGCTTCAAGCGCTGTGGTTTCGTTGGCAACACAGTGGCACAAACAATGGGGCAAGCTTATTTTGATCCTGCTGGTATTGACACACGTTTTGGCACTGCTGTGGTACCGGTGGCGAAAACAACAGTCACTTGTGCCCGCGATGTGGCATGGTGACAAAAGCCTGTCCGTATTGGCTCCAGCTTCACGGGACACCTTGCGTACGCGAATGATCGCCCTTGCTTTGTACGGCTTGACGGTAGTCCTTGTGTTCGCTCTACTTGCTTGGGCTTCTTGATTTTTCCCGTTGGCAGCCACCTCTGCAGACTGTAAACTTCATTTTTTATTTTTTGTCGTCTGCTTTGCACAATACCATCGTTCAACTGCGCCCACCCTCTTGCGAATCTGAGCTGGCTCAAACACGCGACATCTTTCGGGAATACGCCAACAGCCTGAAAGTTGACCTGTGTTTTCAAGGGTTTGAAGATGAACTGTGCGGCCTGCCCGGTGATTACGCAGAGCCTCGTGGTGCCCTTTTACTGGCTTGGGTCAATGGTCGAGTTGCAGGCTGTTGTGCCCTCAGGCCTTTTGATGCTTCCGATTACACCAACGCGGCAGAAATGAAGCGCCTTTATGTCCGGCCGTCATTTCGAGGCTTGCGCATAGGTCGACAATTGGTTGAAGGCATCCTGGATGCGGCACGCAACGCAGCTTACAGCTGTGTATTGCTGGACACCCTGGACGACATGGAGTCTGCACGTGCTTTGTACGAAGACCTCGGCTTCGAAGAAATCCCGCCTTTCTATCACAACCCCCATGCGGGCGCTCACTACCTCAAAGTCGACATCGATTGAATTGGCTACAAAAAAAGGACCCTTGAGGTCCCTTTTTTTGTGTGCAGTAATGCTTAGGCTTTTGCTTGAGCCAGCAATGTTGCCGCATCGCTCACTTCGAACTTGCCGGGACCTTCCACATTCAAAGTGGCGACCTTGCCATCTTTGACCAGCATCGAATATCGGTTGCTGCGCACACCCATGCCGCGCGCAGTCAAGTCCAAAGTCAAACCCGTGGCCTTGCTGAAATCCGCACTGCCATCACCCAGCATGCGCACTTTGGCACCTGTATTTTGTTCACGCGCCCAAGCACCCATGACAAAAGCATCATTGACACTCACACACCAGATTTCGTCTACACCAGCGGCCTTTAAAGCGTCATGGTTTTCAACATAACCGGGCACATGCTTGGCCGAGCATGTGGGTGTGAACGCACCTGGCAGGGCAAACAGGGCGATGGTTTTGCCCGCCGTGGCTTTGGCGACATCGACGGGATTAGGGCCGATGCTGCAACCGTTGCCTTCTACTTCAACGTATTCCATCAGCGTTGCTGCTGGCAATGTGTCTCCGACTTTGATCATGTTGTGCTCCTTGTTGTGGTTTGGCGATATTGCCGGGGTAAAAAAAAACGACCCACCATTGTGGGTCGTTTTCAAAAAGTTTGCAGCAGTTGGCCTGAAGGGCTTAAACGGCAGCAGCTTTCTGAACCAGGCGCGTAGCAACCCAGTTTTTGGTCTTCGAAATCGGACGGCTTTCCGTGATTTCGATGGTATCGCCCAGGTGGAACTCACCTGTTTCGTCGTGCGCGTGGTACTTGCTCGACTTGGCCACGATCTTGCCGTAGAGGGCGTGTTTCACACGACGCTCGACCAGCACGGTCACGGTTTTGGCGCGCTTGTCGCTGACCACCTTGCCAATCAAGGTGCGCTTGAGGGATGTTTTAGCTTCCGTCATGGTCACTCCTTACTTGGCGGCTTGCTTTTGGGCAAGGATGGTTTTGGCACGGGCGATGGCACGGCGAGTCTGGCTCAGCGTACCGGTGTTGCCGAGTTGTTGTGTTGCTTTTTGCATACGAAGGCCAAAGTGGGCTTTTTGCAGCGCTTTGATTTCGTCTTTCACACCAGCAACGTCTTTTTGGCGCAATTCAGCAGCGTTCATTTCTTATTTCTCCTGAATTATTGGCCAATCATGCGTGCCACGAACGTGGTGCGCAAGGGCAGCTTGGCAGCGGCCAATTTGAAAGCTTCACGGGCCAACTCTTCAGGCACGCCTACGATTTCGTAGAGCACCTTACCGGGTTGGATCTCAGCCACGTAGTACTCGGGGTTACCTTTACCGTTACCCATACGCACTTCAGCAGGCTTGGTGGAAATCGGCTTGTCGGGGAACACACGAATCCAGATACGGCCGCCACGCTTAACGTGACGGGAAATCGCACGGCGTGCGGCTTCAATCTGACGGGCCGTCAAACGGCCGCGGTCTGTGGACTTCAGGCCGAAGTCACCGAACGCCACCGTGTTACCACGGGTAGCGACGCCGGTGTTGCGGCCTTTCTGTTCCTTGCGGAACTTTCTGCGAGCAGGTTGCAGCATGTTGTTACTCCTTATTGACCGTCAGCTGCTGCAGCTGGCGCGGCGACTGTGCGTACGCGCTTAACGGCGGGTTTGGCATCACCACCTGCACCGGCGGGCTTGTCGCTACCGTCAGTGGGGGCTGTGTTGGTGCCAGCGGGTCGGCGTGGGCCACCACGACGATCGCCTGCGGGGCGGTCGCCAGGACGGGCATCACGACGTGGACCACGTGGGCGGCGCTCTTCTTCGGCACGGGGCTCAGCCAGTGCAGGAGCATCGTTGCGACCCAGTGTGTCACCTTTGTAGACCCAGACCTTGACACCAATGATGCCGTAGGTGGTCTTGGCTTCGGAAGTGGCGTAGTCGATGTCAGCGCGCAGGGTGTGCAATGGCACACGGCCTTCGCGATACCACTCGGTACGAGCGATTTCAATACCATTCAGACGACCGGCGGACATGATCTTGATGCCCAGTGCGCCCAAACGCATGGCGTTTTGCATGGCGCGCTTCATGGCACGGCGGAACATGATGCGCTTTTCGAGCTGCTGGGTGATGCTGTCGGCGATCAGCTTGGCATCGATTTCGGGCTTGCGCACTTCTTCGATGT
>CAITSG010000557.1 GCA_903894995.1 uncultured Burkholderiales bacterium | reverse complement strand
GAGGGTGCCGCTCCTACAAGGGCAATGCGCTGCATTTTGCGGGAGCCCCGCCCTCGGGGCGATTCTTGGTGGTCTGCGAGGGTCATCGCGGCGAGGGCGCCGCTCCTGCAGGGGCAATGCCCTGCATTTTGTGGGAGCCCCGCCCTCGGGGCGATTATTGGTGGTCTGCGAGGGTCTTCGCGGCGAGGGTGCCGCTCCTACAAGGGCAATGCGCTGCATTTTGCGGGAGCCCCGCCCTCGGGGCGATTCTTGGTGGTCTGCGAGGGTCATCGCGGCGAGGGCACCGCTCCTACAGGGTGCGGACACCGGTTCCACCATAAAGCGTTCATGTCAACATCACCGGGTTTGTTCAGTCAAACTGGACGCTCAGAACTTTACCCTTTCAGATTCGGCCTTGCCGCCTGGCCCCTTGGGGCCTTGTCCGGCGCAAGACAGCGCCGCCTGCACGGCTTGCTTATAGTCTGCCGATGACGCATTTTTACGAACCCCACCTGGGCCACGGCCTCAAGCACGACCCCTTCAACGCCATCGTGGGTCCCCGCCCCATTGGTTGGGTGTCAAGTCGCAGCGACAGCGGCGTACTCAATTTGGCCCCCTACAGTTTTTTCAACGCCTTCAACTACGTGCCGCCGCTGATTGGTTTTTCCAGCATCGGGCGCAAGGACTCGCTGAACAACATCGAAGCCAACGGCGAATTTGTATGGAACCTGGTCACGCGCCCCCTGGCCGAAGCCATGAACCAGACTTGCGAGGGCGTGCCCCCCGAGGTGGACGAATTTGCTCTGGCCGGTTTGACCCCCGCCCCCTCTCGCCTGTTGAGCGTGCCCCGGGTGTTGGAGAGCCCCGTCAGCTTTGAATGCCGCTGCACCCAGATTTTGCAAATGCAAAACCTGCAGGGTGAGAAAGTGGACACCTGGATGGTGTTTGGTCAGGTGATTGGCGTGCACATCGACGAACGCTTGATTGCCAACGGGGTCTACGACACGGCCAACGCCGGGCACATCCTGCGCGGGGGTGGTCCGGCCGATTACTTCAGCATCGGCCCCGAGCAGTTGTTCAAGATGTACCGGCCCGAAAGCGGCGCGCGCGATCTGCCCAAGTGAGTTGCGCAGTTGATCCCGCCTAATGAAGTCTGAAGTGAAGGCTTGTCTTGGGCACAGCGACCAGCCATGAGAACAATGTAAAAGCTCCGCCCTAGGGGCGATTCTTGGTGGTCTGCGAGAGTGATCGCGACGAGGGCGTCGCTCCTACAAGGAATGCCCTGCATTTTGTGGGAGCTCCGCCCTCGGGGCGATGGGTCGTGGTCTGCAAGGCTTATCGCGACGGGGGCGTCGCTCCTACAAGGAATGCCCTGCATTTTGTAGGAGCCCCGCCCTCGGGGCGATGGGTCGTGGTATGCAAGGCTTATCGCGACGGGAGCGTCGCTCCTACAAAAACAGCGTTGGTGCAAACTTCAGCGTGCCGAACCAACAAGTGACACGGCCCTTGGGTTTTCCCTAGCCTAAGCGGGGCACTGCGGGCCGCATGATTTGGGCACACAAGTTCAACCCACGCCCCCCATGACCACACCTTCCTCTGCATCCGCCGCTCAATCCCCCATCTGCAGCACCATGATGCAGATGCCCTTGTCTCTGAACCACTTGCTCGAACGGGCGGGCACTTTGTTTGCCAGCAACGAGATCGTCTCGCGCCTGCCCGACAAGTCGCTCGTGCGGCACAGTTACGGCGCGTTTTACCAACGCACCCGCCAACTGGCGCAAGCCCTGCAAAACATGGGCCTGCAAAAAGGTGAACGCGTGGCCACGCTGTGCTGGAACCACCACGCGCACCTGGAGTGCTATTTCGGCATTCCGGCCGCAGGTGGCGTCATGCACACACTCAACCTGCGCCT
>CAITSG010000556.1 GCA_903894995.1 uncultured Burkholderiales bacterium | reverse complement strand
CACGCCCATCATGGGCAGGTCGTTGGCGCCGTCGCCCATGGCGATGCACTCGTGGGCCCCAATGCCCAGTAATGAAGCCACTTCGAGCAAGGTGCGGCGCTTTTCAGCGCCGTCGCAGATGTCGCCCCAGCTTTGCATGACCAGGCCGCCCGTGAGTTCGCCGTCCACGATCTCCAGTTGGTTGGAACGGGCGAAGTCGATGTTCAGCCGGTCTTTGACGCGGTCGGCAAAGAAGGTGAAACCGCCCGAGACCAGCAGCACCTTCATGCCTGCCTTCTGGCAAGCGGCAATCAGCTCGGCCGCGCCGGGGTTGATTTTCAGGCGCTCGGTGTAGACACGTTCCATGTCGGCCAGCGTCACGCCCTTGAGCAGGGCCAGGCGGCGGCGAAGGCTTTCCTTGAAGTCGGTGATCTCGCCGCGCATGGCCGCTTCGGTGATGGCCGCGACCTCGGCCTTGCGGCCCACGGCGTCGGCGATCTCGTCAATGCACTCGATGCTGATGAGCGTGGAGTCCATGTCAAACGCAATGAGTTTGAACTGGGACAAAGACAGGGGTGCGGTGAAGCCTTGGAAGACAAGGCCCGGGGCAAACTCGGTTGAGGTGGCAAAAGCGGTGGTCATGGGCAGGATTATCAGGGGTATGCAACGCCCCATCAGTCGCAGCAGGGCGACATCAACGCTGGGGGCATGCGAGGGCAGAATCGCTGTCTTTTCAGGTGCCGCCGCATGGTGTGCGGGTATTTCTTGAGGCATGATCCACATCCATCGTTTTTTACAGCCCCCATGACCGACGACACACACGACATCCCCCTGATCCAGGAAGCCCGATGCTGGCAAAACGAGCAATGGACCGCCCAAGTCATCAAGAACGACGACGACGACGGCTGGGCGGTGGCGATGTACAAGGCGGGCGAGTCCGAGCCCGCTTTGGTGGGGCCCTGGACGATGGGGCGTGACAAGAAGAACCCCAAACCGCTGGACGGAACCGCCTTCATCACGCTCGTCAAAACCGCGGGCGAGTTTGTGCGCCGCAGCGAGCAGCAGTTGCACGCGCAACTCAACCAAAGCGTGACCGTGAATGGGCCGAGCAGCCGCGTCACGGTGCTGCTGCGCATCGTGCCCGACGAGGACAACCCGTACGCCATGCTGAGTGCGCAGGACGAAGGCGGCGATGAACTGGCTGAGGTCAAGGTGGATGCCGGTTTCAAGCTCAACCGCCAGAGCGCGCAGGCCTGGGTGGATGCCGACTTTGCCAAGCCGGGCCAATCGGGCACTGGCAGGCGCTGAAATCACCACCGGCTGTCACCTGCGGGCCAGGCCAGCACATGGGTGCTTGACTTGCAGGCGCTGTGCTGGCACCTTGGTGGTTTGACTTCACCTGCCACGACTTTTCGTGGCTTTGGAAAGACCCCATGAGCCGACAAGCCGCCATTGACCGAGCCCAGCGCCATTTTGACGAGGGCCATTTCCTGCAAACCCTGGCGCGGCGCGTGGCCGCCCCCACCGAAAGTCAAAACCCCGAACGGGCCGAGCAGCTGCACGCTTACCTCACACATGAGATGCAGCCCGCCTTTGAAGCCATGGGTTTTGCCTGCCGCCTGCTGCAACACCCCAAGGCCAAAGCGCCATTTTTGTGGGCCGAACGCATCGAAGACCCTGCATTGCCCACTGCGCTGGGCTACGGCCATGGCGATGTGATCCGGGGCCTGGACAAAGAATGGAAAAGTGGTTTGTCGCCCTGGTCGCTGACCGAGCAAGCCGGGCGCTGGTACGGCCGGGGCATTGCCGACAACAAGGGCCAGCACAGTGTGAACCTGCAGGCCATGGCCTGCGTGCTGGCCGAGCGCGGGCGTTTGGGCTTCAACGCCAAATACCTGATCGAGATGGGCGAGGAAACCGGCTCGCCGGGTTTGCGCGATGTGTGCGCCGAGAACCGCGACTTGATGCAAGCCGATTTGCTGATTGCGTCGGACGGCCCCCGCCTGCGGGCAGACCGGCCGACGATTTTTCTGGGCTCGCGCGGCTGCATCAATTTTGAGTTGACGATCGAAGCGCGTGCGGGCGCGCACCATTCGGGCAACTGGGGCGGCTTGATCTCCAACCCCGGCATTCAGATGGCGCACGCGCTGGCCAGCCTGGTGTCGGCCACGGGTGAAATTCTGGTGCCCGAGTGGAAGCCCGCTTCTTTGCCCGACTCGGTGCGCCGTGTGTTGGCCGATTGCGAGGTGGATGGCGGTGCTGATGGTCCCGAGATCGAGCCGGGCTGGGGCCAGCCGGGCTTGAGCCCCGCTGAGCGCGTGTTTGGTTGGTCTTCGTTTGAGGTACTGGCCTTCAAAACCGGCAACCCCGACACGCCGGTCAACGCCATTCCGGCCAGGGCCTGGGCCTGTGGGCAGTTGCGCTTTGTGGTGGGCATTGACCCGAACGACATCCTGCCCGCTTTGCGCAGGCACTTGGACCGGCACGGTTTTGGTTTTGTGCAGATCAAGGCGGCACGCGACGAGTTGTTCAAGGCCACCCGCATCGACCCCGACGACGACTGGGTGCGCTGGGCGGTGGATTCGCTGGCCCACACCACGGGCAAAAAACCGGCGGTGCTCCCCAACCTGGGTGGCTCATTGCCCAACGACATCTTCACCGACGTGCTGGGCCTCAAAACCATTTGGGTGCCGCACTCTTACCCGGGCTGTTCGCAACACGCGCCCAACGAGCATTTGCCCGCCGAGCTGCTGCGCGAGGCGCTGAGCGTCATGACCGGTTTGTATTGGGATCTGGGCTCGGGCGCTGTGCCTGCGCTGTCACGTTGAAAGTCTGAAATGAACGCACGCTACACCTGT
>CAITSG010000555.1 GCA_903894995.1 uncultured Burkholderiales bacterium | reverse complement strand
GCCCCCGTCGCGAAAAGCCTTGCAGACCACCACCCATCGCCCCGAGGGCGGGGCTCCTACAAAAGACAAGCACGCGCCCCCCTGTAGGAGCGACGCCCCCGTCGCGAAAAGCCTTGCAGACCACCCACCATCGCCCTGGTCGCGGCTCCCAAACAGATGGCATCGCTGACCGCTGCGCCCAAGACAGGCCTTTCACTTCACCCTTCACAGGGCCGGATCAAAATAGACCCAGGTCGCAACCGTTCAGCGGCTGTAGGCCAGACCCAGCGCCACGCCACCAAACAAATCGCCCTCGACCAGCGGCACGCCTGCAAATTCAGTCTGCAAGGCTGACTGAAAAGTGCTCAAGGCCGATGACCCTCCCGTGAGGTAAACCGCATCCAGCGATGCATCCGTGAGGCCTGCGCGCTGCACACACTCGCGCGCGCAAGCGACTGTGCGCTCCAGCAAGCCGTGTAAATGCGCCTGCATGTCGCTCACGCCCATGCGCGCTTGCAAGCCGCGTTCGATCACCGACAGCGCAATGTCCGTGTCTGCCCTGCTGACCGAGCAGCGGATCTTGGCCTGCTCTACCTCGTGTGCGATCAGGTGCCCGTGGCGCTCGGTCAACACCTGCATCAGGCGCTCGTGCAAACGTTGATCGCTGTAATTGCTGCGCAGGGTTTTGGCGTGGGCAATGGCCTTGGGTTGGTATTGCCAGTGGATCAGGTGCCAGGTGGCCAGATCAAAAAACACGCGGCTGGGCACTTCGCGCTGCTCGGGCCCCAAGTGCTTGTAGCCCAGCAGCGGCATGACCTGAGCCAGGTTGAGCTGGCGGTCGTAGTCGGTGCCGCCAATGTGCACACCTGTGGTGGCCAAAATGTCGGCACTGCGGTCGGCGCGCCGCATGCGGTCTGGCCCCAGGCGCACCACGGTGAAGTCCGATGTGCCGCCCCCCAAGTCCACGACCAGCACGGTGCTTTCTTGGGTCAGGCGCTGTTCGTAATCCAGCGCAGCGGCAATCGGTTCCAGCTGAAACGACACCTCCTCAAAGCCCACCGCCTGCACCGCCTGGCGCAGCGAGGCTTCGGCCTGCGCGTCGCGCTCGGGGTCTTCGTCCACAAAATGCACGGGACGCCCCATCACCACGCGACGGGGCACAGCGCCCAGCGTTTGGGTGGCTCGGTCACGCAAGGTGCTTAAAAAAGTGGCAATGATGTCCTGAAAGCTGATGTGCTGGTGACCCATCTGCGTGGTTTCCAGCAAGAGCGGGCTGCCCAGCAGGCTCTTGAGAGAGCGCATCAAACGGCCTTCAGTGCCTTCCAGGTAATGCCGTATGGCGTCGCGTCCGAAGTGGGTGGTGCTGTCTTCGGCGTTGTAGAAGACGGCCGTGGGCATGGCCAGGGCCTCGCCTTCCAGGGGCATCAAGCGAGCGGAGCCCTGCTGGCCAAACCATGCCATGGCCGAGTTGGAGGTGCCGAAATCAATGCCGAGGGTGCCGACGGGGAAGGACATCATGAATGGAGGAGGTCAAGCGGAAGGGCCGAAACCCGGGCGTGGGACACATGCCCTGAGCCGGCATGTTTTGGGGACCGGGCATTTTGCCACCAAGTGTGTGTGTGCTGCTGAATTCACGCGTGCCCAAACTGGATGATTGCGGCACCGGGCTTGCACCAAAGGGCATAATTGACAAAAAAGCTAGAAACGACATTTTGCTTGGCAACAAAGCGGGTTTCTAACAAGTTCAGAGCGAAGGTTTTGGCAATGCGACAGGCTGTGTCCGTTTGGCATCAAGGAATTTCAAAGTGAACTCAATAAGAGGCGCGCTGGTCTTCTCGCTCATGGCGATGGCTTGTTCTCATGCTGTTGCCGTCAAGCTTTGGGAGGGCGTCGAGGCTGAGTTCCACGGCTCGTTCACTTGGGGCACACAAATCCGGACCGAATCACCCAACCCGGATGTTTATGCCTATTGGCCTTCCACGGCCGTACCTGGCATTGCCAAGGGCAACTTGCAGGGCCAGACCGGTGGTTCGGATTTGAACTTTCGCAAGGGAGATGCCATTTCCACCGTGCTCAAGGCCGTGTGGGACCTGGACCTGAACAAAGACAACATTGGCCTTTTTGTGCGTGGCAGAGCTTGGCACGACTTGGCGCTGGGTGAAAAAAATGCGGCCTATGGCCATTACCCCAATGGTTTTCAGCCTAACCAGCCGCTGAGCGACAGGGGGTTTGCGTCCAGCGCAAAGTTCAGCCAAGTCGAGTTTCGGGAGGCCTTTGTTTATGGGCAGCTTGATGCGGGCACTGACACACCCCTCAAACTGCGTCTGGGCCGCCAGGTGCTTTCATGGGGCGGCACGCTGCAGAGCATGGGCAGTGTGAATTCGGCCATCAACCCCACCGACATGGCCTCGCTGCTGCAACCGGGCGCTTTGCCATCCGAAGGCCGATTGCCCGTAGGCATGTTGAGTGCGCAGTGGGCGTTGGGCCGCTTGTGGCGCCTGGAAGGCTTTGCTGGCTACGAGTCGCGCAGCACGGTCTTGCCCGGATGTGGCACGTATTTCGACCTGCAGTCATTTGCGCCGCAGGGTTGCAACTTTGCGGCCTTGGCCGGCGCATCAGAGCAAAGCCTGCTGGCCAGCGGTGCGTATTTGCACCGCAATGCCGATGTGAAGGCTGCAAGTGCAGGCGCCTATGGCGTGTTGTTGGGCTACAAAGCAGAGCCTTGGAACGCCGATTTCAAGTTCTTTGCCATGAACACGCACAGCGCCAACCCGAGCTTGCGCATGACCATCAACGCCCTGACACCCGGTGTCCAGTCGTCCAGCTACGCCATGGTTTACCCGGAAAATCTGTCTTTGCTGGGTCTGAGTTTCAGCAAAAAAATGACGCCCACCACGCGCCTGTCGGGTGAAGTGGCCTATCTGCCGCATCAGCCAGTCACCCTGAATGCCTACGATGTGTTGAACAGCTTTGTATCGCGCAGCCCAGCTTCCGTGCTGGCGCTGAACAAAAGCATCACCACCTTGCCTGTGGGGGCGAGCTTTGACGCATACGACCGCTTTGGTGTGGCCACGGCCACACTGGGGGTGGACACCGTGTTTCCAAAAATCCTGGGGGCAGAGCGCCTGAACTTGCTGGCCGAAGTCGGCTTCAGCCAAGTGCGGGGTTTGCCAGATCCTGCGGTTTTGCGCTATGGCCGACCTTTGGCTTACAACGGCGCAGCCTACGCCGGAGGACCTGCCTGTGTGGATGCCGTGCCCGGCAAGACATGCAGCACCGATGGTTACGTTTCGCCGAGCGCTTGGGGCTTCAAAATGCTGGCTTCTGCCCGTTATGTCCCAGAGGGTTCAGGCTTGACTTGGACGCCTTCCTTGTTGGTGGCCAAAGATGTCAGGGGGTATTCACACGATGGCGCTTACTCCCAGGGCCGAACGCTGCTTCGTCCCGCCTTGCGAGCCGAGGTCGGACGGCGTTATTTTGGCGAGGTTCAATACCACCGTTACAGCGGCGGCCCATACAACTTGCTCATTGATCGCGATCATGTGGCGCTGGTCGCAGGCGCTCGATATTGAAGGGCTGGATTTATCGACAAAATCTGTCAAGGGTCCTGTTTTGGTATAGATTCAGGAGGTTTTAAAAGTTCAAACCCATGACCGATACCCCTCCAATTGCCGCCGACCGTCCCACATTGCCTGACCGCTTGGCCATCGATGCGCGCAGCCCGCACCATGTGCGCGCCGTGTTCGAACACGACATTGGCATCCGTTTTAATGGCAAAGACCGCAACGACGTCGAGGAATACTGCATCAGCGAAGGCTGGGTGCGTGTGCCCGCAGGCAAAACGCTGGACCGCAAAGGCCAGCCCTTGTTGATCAAAATCAAAGGCACGGTCGAAGCGTTTTACCGCTGAGTGTGCGCATGACCGAAGCGGCACGCAAGCTCCCGCTCGAAGGCCTGCGCGTCGTCGAGTTCACACACATGGTCATGGGCCCCACTTGCGGCATGGTGCTGGCCGACATGGGGGCCGAGGTCATCAAGGTTGAACCCATCGAGGGCGACCGCACACGGCACCTGTTGGGCTCGGGCGCGGGGTTTTTCCCCATGTTCAACCGCAACAAAAAAAGCATCCAACTCAACCTGCAAAACCCCGAAGGGGCCGAGATGGCGCGCCGCCTGTGCGCCACGGCTGACGTGGTGGCCGAGAACTTCAAGCCCGGCTCCATGGCCAAGTACGGCCTGGACTACGTCAGCTTGTCAGCCGCCAACTCCAAGCTCATTTACGCCAGCCTCAAAGGCTTTTTGCCGGGGCCCTATGAGCACCGAACCGCGCTCGACGAAGTGGTGCAGATGATGGGCGGCCTGGCCTACATGACGGGCCGCCCCGGCGACCCGCTGCGTGCAGGCACCAGCGTGAACGACATCATGGGCGGCATGTTCGGTGCGATTGGGGTGCTGGGCGCTCTCATACAGCGCGGCATCACCGGACGCGGGCAAGAGATCCAGTCGGCGCTCTTTGAGAACAACGTCTTTTTGGTCGGCCAGCACATGCTGCAGTACGCCATCACGGGCAAGGCCGCAGAGCCCATGCCCAACCGCATCTCGGCTTGGGCGGTGTACGACGTGTTCACGGTTAAACACGGCGAGCAAATCTTTTTGGCCGCCGTGAGCGACGCGCAGTGGGCCAGCTTTTGCGACGTGCTGGGTTTTGCCGATCTGAAAGCCGATGCGCGTTACTTTGACAACAATGCGCGCGTGTCGCTGCGTGCCGAGCTGATGCCGGATTTGCGCCGCCGCCTGGCTGCATTCACCGCCGCCGAGCTGACCGCCATTTTTGAAAAAGCGGGCTTGCCCTTTGCGCCCATCGTCAAACCCGAAGAGCTGTTTGACGACCCGCACCTTCAGGTCACCGGCGGCTTGGCCGATGTGCGCCTGTCCGATGGCCCCAAAGCCGGGCAGACCGCGCCTGCCGCCTTGTTGCCCTTCACCATGGACGGGCAACGCCTGGGTGTGCGCCACCACCCGCCCACACAAGGTGAAAACACCGATGAGTTGCTCTTGGGTTTGGGTTTGGGATGGAGTGAGATTGCACAACTAAAGGCCAGCAAGGCAGTGGCTTGATTCATGCCAGCCAAGCTTGGCTTGGCTGGCGTTGGTGATGCTTCAGAGAAGCTTGGCCTTGCCTTGTTGGCTTACAGCTTGCAACCGTTTTTTTCTGCCAATTTGTTCATATGCTCTTTGCGGTCGCGTGCTGCGGTGATGGCTTGTTCAGTATTGGAATAAGTTCCCAAAAGTGCTGGCCAAAAGAAAATTGCAGCAGCAACGTTTGTGCCCGTGACTGACCGCTCTTTTCGCGCTTCTTTTTCAAAGCGTTCAGCTTCTGAAATTTCGGTCTTGATTTGTTCGCATGACAGCGACGAGTCACCCGCTTTGCGTGTCTCCACAACAGTGGGTGTTGCGCAGCCTGCTAAAGCAGTGACAAACAGAATGGCGATGATGTTTTTCATGGTTATGTACGGATTGGGTTTAAATTTTGAGCATTTATATTATCATTTACTGATAAAAATTAATCGCCAATTATTATAAATTGATGACATGAGTCTGCCAAACTTGACACCCTTTCCCCAAATGGCCACCATTGGCTCATGTCCATACAGGTTTTGATTTTCGGCATCCACCTCGCCCGCAGCACGCGGGGCAAGCCCTGCGCGCCGCCGCTGGGTTTTTAAACACCCCCCGTTCCGTTTGACCGATTTCAATTCGGGCCGCGCTCACCCTGCAGCGCGCTCCTGCTGTTCACTGGAGATTTTCATGACCGATTTGTTTGACAACCCCATGGGCCTGTGCGGCTTCGAGTTCGTCGAGTTCGCATCCCCCACCCCCAACACCCTGGAGCCGCTGTTCGATCAGATGGGCTTCACGCTGGTGGCCAAGCACCGATCCAAAGACGTGGTGCTTTACCGCCAAGGCGACATCAACTTCATCGTCAACCGCGAGCCCAAAAGCCTGGCCGGTTACTTTGCCGCTGAGCACGGGCCTTGCGCCTGCGCGCTGGCGTTTCGCGTCAGAGACTCGCACTTGGCGTATGCGCGGGCCCTCGAACTGGGCGCACAACCGGTGGATGTGCCCACCGGCCCTATGGAGTTGCGCCTCCCAGCCATCAAAGGCATTGGTGGCGCGCCCTTGTATTTGATCGACCGGTTTGAAGACGGCAAAAGTATTTACGACATCGACTTTGAGTTCATCAACGGCGTGGACCGCCACCCGCCGGGCCACGGCCTCAAACTCATCGACCACATGACACACAACGTCTACAAAGGGCGTATGGCGTATTGGAGTGGTTTTTACGAAAAGCTGTTCAACTTTCAGGAGATTCGCTACTTTGACATCAAGGGCGAATACACGGGCCTGACCAGCCAGGCCATGATGGCCCCGGACGGCATGATCCGCATCCCGCTGAATGAAGAGTCGGGCAAGACGGGCGGCCAGATTGAAGAGTTTTTGATGCAGTTCAACGGCGAGGGCATCCAGCACATTGCGCTGCTGACCGACGACCTCTTGAAGAGTGTGGACGCGCTGCAGATGGCGGGCATCCCGCTCATGACCGCGCCCAACGACATCTATTACGAGATGCTCGAAGAACGCCTGCCGGGCCACGGCGAACCGGTGGCCGAATTGCAAGCGCGTGGCATTTTGATGGACGGCTCCACCGCCAATGGCGAGAAGCGCTTGCTGCTGCAAATTTTCAGCCAGACGCTGCTGGGCCCCGTGTTCTTCGAATTCATCCAGCGCAAAGCCGACGAAGGCTTTGGTGAAGGCAACTTCAAGGCGCTGTTCGAAAGCCTGGAGCGCGACCAGATTCGGCGGGGGGCGATTCAGGTGGACGGGGCTTAAGTGGTCTTCTTGTTTTCGTGGGAGCGACGCCACCGCAGCGATTGACCCTTACATAACATGACCCGTTGACCTAAGGACGGGCCT
>CAITSG010000554.1 GCA_903894995.1 uncultured Burkholderiales bacterium | reverse complement strand
TCTCACATTCAGTCTGGCAAATTGAGGGCCTTGGCCGACTCCTCCAATAAGCGCAGTTCCATGTTCCCCGATGTGCCCACCATGGCCGAGGCTGGATTCCCGGGCTTCGATGCCAGCATTTGGTTTGGCATTGTCGGGCCGGCCGGTCTGCCCAAGGAAGTGATGGACAAATGGGTCCCTGCCATGGCCAGTGTCTTGAAAGACCCGGAAGTGATCGCCGCCATCAAGCGCGAAGGCTACGACCCGATGCCCATGACGCCCCAGCAAACCACAGAACGCATCAAATCTGATTTTGAGTTGTGGGGCAAAACCGTCAGGAGCGCCAACATCAAGGCTGACTGATGGCGCAGACCTGATCGCTTGCCGCCACAGCGGCAGGGAGTCCATGGACGAGGGTCAGGATTTTCCTGCCAACATGGCTTCCACCAACTCCTGCACGGCCAAGGCCTCTTCGGCCGTGGCCAGTTTGTGCGGCTGGCCCTTGAGCCACAAGTCCACTTCGCTCAATTGACGCTGCAATGCGCTGGTGCGCGGGTCTTCGGTGCGCCAGTCAACGGCCTCCACCCAAGGGCCGCCGTCGGAGCGCCACAGTTGAAAGAATTCACGAAACTGGTGGTTCATGCGGCTGCCGCGCACCGTGACTTCTTGCCGATCGGGCTGTTGACCGCCGGTAGTGGCCATGACCGTGACGGGCCTTCCATCGGCCGTGGTCAAGCGGGCCAGCATGTCCAACTCGCACAAGGTGGGGTCTTGTGGGTAACGTGGCAAGGCCTGCTGCAAAGTCAGCGGCCCCAAAAACCGTCCGGCCAAAAACAGGAAATGCGAAATCACTTCGCGGGTGTAGCCCCCCTCATCGCGAAGGCGCAGCCAATCGGCGTCTTTTTGCCAGGCGCGGGGCCAGGCCGGGTAGTTCACCACGATGTCGATGCCCAACAGCTCACCGGTTTCACCCGCTTGGATGGCTCTGTTCAGCTCTTCAAAGCCTCGCGACGCAGCCTGGGTGAAGTTGACCACGCCCGGTAAACGGGCTTGACGCAGCTGGGCCACCAGATCACGGCTTTGCGCGTTGTCGGTGCCCAGGGGTTTCTCCATGAACACGCCTTGCCCAGCCGCAGCGGCTTGCAAGGCATAGGTTTTGCGTGGGCCTGGCGGGCAGGCCAGGTACACCACATCCGCTCCGGCCATGGCGGCTTGCGCGTTGGCTGCGACGTGCACACCTGGGGCCATCTCCAGCGTTTTGGCCACCGATGTGGGCGAAGGGTCCCAAACGCCGCAGACTTCGAAGGCGGGATGTTGCAAGGCGTTTTCCAGCATGCGGCGGCCCATGATGCCCAGCCCAATGATGGCGATTTTGTGTGTCATGTTTTTCTCCTGTGGGTTGCAAGCTTAGCAAGGCGGCCGCACACGCGTGTCGCCTTTGCAATGGCCCGTGCTGAGCAGACCCGCTTGAGCTGGTGCTGTCGCGCATGCTGCTGACTGGCTTGATTCAAAGTCGTTAAATGGCCCAATTCATCCATCACTGAGGAGATCGTCATGGTGCT
>CAITSG010000553.1 GCA_903894995.1 uncultured Burkholderiales bacterium | reverse complement strand
TTTTGTAGGAGCGGCGCCTTCGCCGCGATGGAGCCTCGCAGACCACCACCCATCGCCCCGGGGCGGGGCTCCCACACAGATCGTTGTGCCTATGACAAGCCTGCCACTTCAAACTTCACAGAGCCGGATCAATAAAGTGGCGTGTCAAAGCGCAAGTTCATGGCGCGGGCTCAAGACAGGTCTTTGCCACTCAGTTGTCGAAATTCTCTGTCCAGCACAGCCGCTGATCCCAGGCCCAAGGCCAAGCGCCAAAGCAGGGCGCGCATTTCGGAACGCGGCATTTTGATGCGCTGGGCAAGGGCGTTTGGCCCGGCTTGACGCAGCAGGGCCACGGTGCGCGCCCCAATCAAGGCGGGCAGGGCACTGGCCAGGCGCAAGCGCAGGGGCTTGAGTGCCAGAGCGTAGCGCATGCCGCAGTCCAGTTGCGCCTGGGTCTGGTCCAGCCATTGCGCACAGAGCGGCGCCAGTGCTGTGAGCGTGTCTGCATCGCGGGTTTGGGCGGCCTGGGAGAGCAGGGCAGGCGTCAGGCCTGCCTGCGCCAAAGTCTCCACCGGCCAGTAGCAGCGCCCTGCGGCCAGGTCGGCGCCGGCGTCTCGGATGATGTTCAGGCGTTGCAGGCCCATGCCGTATTCGCGCCCGATGCGCACCATCTCGGCTTGCGGCAGCAGGCTGTAGCCGGGCAGGTGGCGCTCGCACAACTCGGTCCAGAACTCGCCCACGCAACCGGCCACGAGCCAGGTGTAGTCGGCCAACTCGACTTCGGTTTGCAGGGCCTCAAGCCCCTGCGGGCCTGAGTTAAAGCGGGCCATGTCCAGCTGCTGCCCCCGGGTGATGTGGCCCAACACGCCGCGCACGCTGGCTTGGTCGTCCAGATTGAGGGTGTGCAAGAGCGGCAGGCATTGGGGCAGGGCCAGCATCAGGGCGCGTTCGTGGGCGTCGGTTTGTTGTGCGGCAAAGGCTTGGGTCAGCCGGGTCAGTTTTGGGGTGTTCAAGGCCCAGGCGTGCGGGTCGGCGATGGCTTGGGTCATCAGGTCCAGCAGCACTTGGCGCTCGCCCAGGGGCAAGGCGGTGGTGTCGGCCACGGTGTCGGTGGCTCGGGCCAGCAAGTAGCCAATGGCCACCGGGCTTTGCAGGGCTGAGGGCAACAGGCGGATGGACAGGTCAAACGAGCGCGACACGCCGCGCAGGATTTGGCGGTGTGCGGCGCTGAGCGCTTGACTTGGGCGTGGCTGGATGTGGGGGGCTGCTTGCATGGTTAATCCCTATTGTCGCTTGACAGAAAGCCTGTATTTGAATAGATTACTAACCAGTCAGTCATTATCTTTTTCTCCGGGAATGCCATGCCACACTCTTTGTCACTCGCCACGCGGCGAGTTTTTCATTTTTGTGCCACCGCCCTTGTGTTGGCGACTTTGGCCGCTTGTTCCAAAAAGGAGGCTCCACAAGAGCCCTTGCGTTCGGTCAAGCTGGTCACGGTGTCGGGGTCTGATTTGAATGTGTCGGGTGAGTATTCGGGCGAGGTGCGGGCGCGGGTGGAGTCTCGTTTGGGTTTTCAGGTGGCTGGCAAGTTGGTGCAGCGCCCCGCCGAGCCGGGCCAACGTGTGGCGGCCGGTCAGTTGTTGGCCTTGATCGATGCCAAAGATTACCAATTGGCGGCCCAGGCGGCGGCGGCGCAGGTGGAGTCGGCACAGAGTCAGCGCGATCTGGCTGCGGCAGATTTCAAGCGTTTTGAGGTTTTGAAGGCGCAAAACTTCATCAGCGGTGCCGACTTGGAGCGGCGCGACGCCACGCTCAAAGCGGCCGATGCACAACTCAAGCAAGCCAAGGCTCAGGCGCAAGCCCAAAGCAACCAAGCCGGTTATGCCCGTTTGTCGGCCACCCAGTCGGGCGTGATCACGGGCGTTGACGCCGAGGTGGGTCAGGTGGTGTCCGCAGGTCAGCCGGTGGTGCGCCTGGCGCACGATGGCCCCCGCGATGCGGTGTTTGCCGTGTCCGCGGCCATGGCGATGGCCCTGAAAGTGGGGCAGAGCCTGCGGGCGACCTTGCTGAGCACGGGCCAGCCTTTGCAAGGCAAGGTGCGCGAACTGGCCGCCAGTGCCGATCCCGTGACGCGCACTTACACCGTCAAGCTGGCGCTGGAGGCGTCAGAGCGACTGCCTTTGGGCAGCACCGTCAATGTCTTGGCCACGCAATTGCCGGGCAGTCAGGCGGGGGTGATCAAGTTGCCCACCAGTGCTTTGCGCCAAGAAGGGGCTGGCACGGTGGTGTGGGTGTTTGATCCGGCCAGCATGACGGTCAACACACAGCCCGTTCAGGTGGGTGCGGTTGAGGGCAATGAGGTGGTGATTTCCTCGGGCCTCAAACCCGGGCAGCAGGTGGTGAGTGCGGGTGTGCATGTGCTGTCGCCCGGCCAGAAGGTGACGGTTTACAACGCACCAGTTCCCGCTGCGGCCCTGGTGGCCGTTCCCGCCGTGGCAGGCGCATCTGCAGCGCAGCGGTGATCGCATGAGCCAGCACGACAACCCCCGTTTTAACCTCTCGCGCTGGGCGCTGGAGCACCCGGCCCTGACCCGCTACCTGATGGTGGTGTTGATGGTCTTGGGCATGGCGTCTTACTTTCAATTGGGCCAGGATGAAGATCCGCCCTTCACCTTTCGGGCCATGGTGGTTCGGGCCTACTGGCCGGGGGCCACGGCCGCGCAAATGGCCGAGCAGGTGACCGACAAAATCGAGCGCACACTGCAAGAGGTGCCCTACGCCGACAAGATACGCAGTTATTCCAAGCCGGGTGAGGCGCAGATCATTTTTCAGATCAAGGACAACTCCAAGCCCGGCGACGTGCTGCAGGTCTGGTATGCCGTGCGCAAAAAAATCGGCGACATGCGCGCCAGCTTGCCCCCAGGTGTGGTGGGGCCGTTTTTCAACGACGAGTTTGGCGATGTGTACGGGGTGATTTATGCCCTCGGTGGGCAGGGCTTTACCCCGGGCGAGATCAAGACGCACGCCGACAACTTGCGCCAGCAGCTGCTGCGTGTGCCCGATGTGGCCAAGGTGGAGCTGTTTGGCGTTCAAGACGAGAAGATTTTTGTCGAAGTGTCGCAAAAGAAGCTCGCGCAAATGGGCCTGGA
>CAITSG010000552.1 GCA_903894995.1 uncultured Burkholderiales bacterium | reverse complement strand
TTGTGAACCTTGCGCCACTTGGTGTAGGCCTCCAAAGACATCAGGGTCTCGGGCGTGATTTTTCCGGTCAGTTGCATGGCGGTATTCCTTATTTGAGACCGTAGGCTTTGCGCACTAAAGTCAAGGGGTGGTTCAGTTCTGGGGCGCCCAGGCCATTGACCTCAAAGCCTTGGGCAATGTGGTGGCCACCCAGCGGGCAGTCGGAGCTGATGAAATCGGGCTTGGAGCCGTCTTTCATGGTGGCCATGGCCTTGAAAACGGGCTTGCCAATCTTCATCGCCATGTCGTGTGAGCCTTTTTTCACGCCATAAGTGCCGGCGTGGCCCGAGCAGCGCTCGATGGTGTTGATCTGGGTGTCAGGGATCATCTTGAGCATTTCCTCGGTCTTCTTGCCGATGTTTTGCACACGACCATGGCAAGGAATTTGGTAACTCACATCGCCCAGCGCTTGCGGAAACTCGGTCTTGAGCAAACCGTCGCGCTTGCGGGCCATGAAGTACTCAAACGGGTCCCACATCGCGGCTTTGACCAACTGGGTGTCGGTGCAGTCGGGGAACATGAGCGTAATCTCTTGCTTGAACATGAGCGCGCAGCTGGGCACCGCCGCCATGATGGCAAAGCCGTCTTTGGCGTATTTGGCCAGCACCGGGATGTTGGCTTCTTTAGAGTCCTTGACCGAGTCCAGATCGCCCAACTCGAGCTTGGGCATGCCGCAGCATTTTTCTTTCTCGACCAGCACATACGGGATGTCGTTGTGGTCAAGGATCTTCAGCAGATCATGGCCAATGCCGGGCTCGTTGTAGTTGATGTAACAAGTGGAATAAATCGCCACTTTGCCCGGTGTTTTCTCGCCGTCCACCACTTCGGATGCCTGGGCATCCGGGGCGCTGGAGCGGAACTTTTTAGTGGCCAAGGAAGGCAACCAGGCGTTTTTGTCCACGCCCGCCACGCTTTCCATGACGCTGCGCGCCGCTTCGGTTTTGTTGATGGCGTTGATGGCTTGCACCACGATCGGGATGCCTGCAAATGAGCCGTGGGTGTCGGTGGAGGCCAAAAACTTTTCGGCAGCGCCCACTTCGCCTTTTTTGAACTTGATCGCCTTCGCACGCAACATGGTGTGCGGAAAGTCCAGGTTCCACTCGTGCGGCGGGGTGTAGGGGCACTTGGTCATGTAGCACAGGTCGCACATGAAGCACTGGTCCACCACTTTCCAGTAATCCTTCTTGTCCACACCGTCGACTTCCATGGTGCTGCTCTCGTCCACCAGGTCAAACAAGGTGGGGAAAGAGCCACACAAGCTCACGCAGCGGCGGCAGCCATGGCAGATGTCAAAAATCCGCTCGAGTTCGTCAAAGCACTTTTCTTCGTTGTAGAAGTCCGGGGTCTGCCAAGCCAGCGCGTGCCTGGTGGGGGCTTCGAGGTTGCCTTCTTTGGCCATGTGGTGCTCCTTCGCGATTTTTTATGGGGTTTTTCTGAAGACTCTGAGGCCAGAACCTTGAGAAAAACCCGCTGCACCTTTCGGTGCAGCGGGCTGAAGAAACAGGGGGAATCAATCCACCAGTTCGTTCAAAGCTTTCTGGTAGCGGTTGGCGTGTGAACGCTCAGCCTTGGCCAGGGTCTCGAACCAGTCGGCGACTTCGTCGAAACCTTCTTCACGGGCGGTCTTGGCCATGCCAGGGTACATGTCGGTGTACTCGTGGGTTTCGCCAGCCACAGCCGAAGCCAGGTTGTCGCGTGTCGAGCCGATGGGCATGCCGGTCGCTGGGTCGCCGGATTGCTCCAGGAACTCCAGGTGACCGTGGGCGTGACCTGTCTCACCTTCAGCGGTGGAACGGAACAGGGCTGCCACGTCGTTCTGACCTTCAACGTCCGCTTTGTTCGCGAAATACAAATAGCGACGGTTGGCCTGGGATTCGCCAGCGAAGGCGTCCTTCAGGCATTGTTCCGTGCGCGAGCCTTTGAGTGCTGCCATGGATATCTCCTTGTGGGTTTTAACGTGAGATTGCCCTGGCAGAATCGCCAGAGACTGCGTAGGTTAACCCTGTACCGTCCAGTCTGCCCAATAAATTGAAGCAATGGCATTGATTGAGCAATGCTATTGGACGTCTCGTTTAATAAATATCTACTAACCAGGCGTGCCCTGTCTTTCTGCGAGAGAGCCCACGGGTGACATTCCCGAAAACAGGGTTTGACAGACACAGAGAAGGCTTGAATGGCTGGGTAAAATCAGCGCTTTGGGCCAGACAAGGCCCCATGCGGCAACAGCTGAGCTGCCGTTTTCTTTTTGAAAAGTCCGCCATGAGCAACGCCCCCGCCGTCCCACTCGAACAACCCGGCTTGAACAGCCTGTCCAAATCGTTCGAGCCCGCCGCCCTGGAAGCCCATTGGGGCCCTGAGTGGGAAAAGCGCGGCTATGGTGTGGCCGGTTTCCGTGGAACGGGTACACCAGCGACCGATGCGCCCGCCTTCGCTATCCAACTGCCGCCGCCCAACGTGACCGGCACCCTGCACATGGGCCACGCCTTCAACCAGACCATCATGGACTCGTTGACCCGCTACCACCGCATGCTGGGCCACAACACCGCCTGGATTCCGGGCACCGACCACGCGGGCATTGCCACACAAATCGTGGTGGAGCGCCAACTGCAAGCCCAAGGCATCAGCCGCCACGACATGGGCCCCACACCTGCTGAAGCACGCAAGAACTTTGTGAGCAAGGTCTGGGAGTGGAAAGAGGAATCGGGCAGCACCATCACCAGACAAATGCGCCGCATGGGGGACAGCGTGGACTGGAGCCGCGAATACTTCACCATGGACCCCAAGCTGTCCCAAACCGTGACCGAGACTTTTGTGCAGCTCTATGAGCAAGGCCTGATCTACCGCGGCAAACGTCTTGTGAACTGGGACCCGGTGCTGCAAAGCGCGGTGTCTGATCTGGAGGTGGAAAGCGCAGAAGAAGACGGCTCGATGTGGCACATCCGTTATGACTTGGTGGACCCGGATGGCAGCCTTGCGGCTGCGGGCTCTGGCAGCCTGACCGTGGCCACCACCCGCCCCGAAACCCTGCTGGGCGACGTGGCCGTGATGGTGCACCCCGAAGACGAGCGCTACAAACACCTCATCGGCCAACAAGTCAACCTGCCTTTGTGCGGCCGCACCATCCCCGTGATTGCGGACGACTACGTGGACAAAGCCTTCGGCACAGGCGTGGTGAAGGTCACGCCCGCGCACGATACCAACGACTACCAAGTCGGTCAACGCCACAAGCTGGCGATGATCTGCGTGCTGAACTTGGACGCCACCATCAACAGCAACGCGCCCGAGAAATACCAAGGCCTCGACCGCTTTGTGGCTCGCAAGGCTGTGGTGGCCGACCTCGAAGCAGCAGGCGCTTTGGTGGAAGTGAAAAAGCACAAACTCATGGTGCCCCGCTGCGCCCGCACCGGCCAGGTGATCGAGCCCATGCTGACCGACCAATGGTTTGTGGCCATGAACCAAGTCGGCCAAGGCGACGCCACCGGCAAGAGCATCGCGCAAAAAGCCATCGACGCCGTGCAATCCGGAGAAGTAAGTTTTGTACCCGAGAACTGGGTCAACACCTACAACCAGTGGATGAACAACATCCAGGACTGGTGCATCTCGCGCCAGTTGTGGTGGGGCCACCAGATTCCCGCTTGGTACGACGAAGACGGTCAGGTTTACGTTGCTCGCAACGAAGCTGAGGCACATGCCCAAGCTCCGGGCAAAACCCTCAAACGCGACGAAGACGTGCTCGACACTTGGTACTCCAGCGCCTTGGTGCCCTTCAGCACCATGGGATGGGGCAATGAGGACAAGCCTGCCAACAACGCAGCTGGCGAGCGTGCCGGAGCCGGACGCAGCGACATTGCGAGCGAAGCGAGTGGGAGCAAGACCGGTTCCGGCACGCTCGCCAGCGGAACCAACGCCAACGCCAACAACAGCACCACCGACTACGACCTCTACCTCCCCAGCAGCGTGCTGGTGACAGGCTACGACATCATCTTCTTCTGGGTCGCCCGGATGATCATGATGACCACGCACTTCACCGGCAAAGTCCCCTTCAAACACGTCTACATCCACGGCCTGGTGCTCGACGCACAAGGCAAGAAGATGAGCAAGTCCGAAGGCAACGTGCTCGACCCCGTGGACCTGATCGACGGCATCACCTTGGAGCCGCTGCTCGACAAACGCACACAAGGCCTGCGCAAACCCGAGACCGCTCCCAAGGTCCGCAAGCAAACTGAAAAAGAATTCCCCGAAGGCATCCCTGCCTACGGTGCAGACGCCCTGCGCTTCACCTTTGCGGCGCTCGCATCATTGGGCCGCAGCATCAACTTTGACAGCAAGCGCTGCGAGGGTTACCGCAACTTCTGCAACAAGCTGTGGAACGCCACCCGCTTCGTGCTGATGAACTGCGAAGGCCAAGACTGCGGCTTGAAAAAGCACACCAAAGCCGAATGCCAACCCGGCGGTCCGGCGCACGGCTACATGGACTTCAGCCCCGCTGACCGCTGGATCAGCTCACAGCTGCAACGCGTCGAAGCCGATGTGGCCAAAGGCTTTGCCGAATACCGCCTGGACAACGTGGCCAACACGATTTACGACTTTGTTTGGAACGAGTTCTGCGACTGGTACCTCGAAATCGCCAAGGTGCAAATCAACACCGGCAACGAGGCGCAACAACGCGCAACGCGCCGCACCCTGATCCGCACGCTCGAGACCATCATGCGTTTGGCGCACCCGATCATCCCGTTCATCACCGAAGAGCTTTGGCAAAAAGTGTCGGTGGTCGCGGGCCTTCCGGGTGAGTCGGTCAGCATCGCGGCTTACCCTGTGAGCCAACCCGATCGCATCGATGAAGCCGCCGAGGCCCATGTGGCCAAACTCAAGACGCTGGTGGACGCCTGCCGCAACCTGCGCGGCGAAATGAACGTCTCGCCCGCCACCCGCATGCCCATGTATGTGCTGGGCGATACCGCCTTCATGAAAAGCGTGGCGCCGGTGTTGCAGTCGCTGGCCAAACTGAACGAAGTCAAGGTTTTTGACACAGAAGCCGAGTGGATCGC
>CAITSG010000551.1 GCA_903894995.1 uncultured Burkholderiales bacterium | reverse complement strand
CACCACCCATCGCCCCGAGGGCGGGGCTCCTACAAAATGCAGGGCATCCCCCTGTAGGAGCGACGCCCTCGTCGCGATCAAGCCTCGCAGACCACCACCCATCGCCCCGAGGGCGGGGCTCCTACAAAATGCAGGGCATCCCCCTGTAGGAGCGACGCCCTCGTCGCGATCAAGCCTCGCAGACCACCACCCATCGCCCCGGGGGCGGGGCTCCTACAAAAAAACCATCGCCCCGGGGGAGGGGCTCCCAAATGATGGGTCCCATCCACAAGGCAATGCTTACTCTGGGTTGGACACGCCCGATGCGACGTGGCCAGACGGCACATGTCGGGCGGCCGATTCGATGTGTCCGGTTTGGTCGTCAAAAAAGAAATCGGGCTCGAATTCACGCAAAAATTCGCCCTTGGGCAAGCCGCCCAAAAACATGGCCTCGTCCACCTCAATGTTCCAATTCATCAGCGTGCGGATGGCGCGTTCGTGGGCCGGAGCGCTGCGGGCGGTGACCAAGGCGGTGCGGATGCGCATGTGGGGGGTGCCCTCTTGTTGCAGTCGTTGCAATGCGGCCAACAAAGGCTTGAAGGGTCCGGCCAGCAGGGGTTGTTCGGCTTTGTCGCGTTCATGCGCCTGAAAAGCCGACAAACCTTCTGACTGAAACACCCGTTCGGCCTCGTCTGAAAACAGCACCGCATCACCATCAAAGGCAATACGTACCTCGTTCGGGTGAGATTCCGAGGCCAGCGCCGAATGGGGATAGACCTGCGCTGCGGGCACCCCGGCACCTAAGGCTGCACGCACATCGGACAAATGCGTGGACAAAAACAAGTTGGCGTTGAGTGGCTTGAGGTAACGCCAAGGCGGCTGTCCCCGGGTGAAGCTGCCGCGCTGGATGGTCAGGCCGTAGTGCTGCGCCGAGCGGAACACCCGCATGCCCGAGACCGGGTCGTTGCGCGAGAGGATGACCACCTCGACGCGTTGCGCATCGGCGTCATTGAAGGCCAACAACTTGCGCACCAGAGAAAAAGCCACGCCCGGTTTTGCCGGCGCGTCCAGACGCTGCAGTTGCAATTGCATGTAAGCGCGGTCGTCGCCTTGCTCAAAAACCCGGTTTTCTTCTTCAAAGTCAAACAAGGCCCGCGATGAAATCGCTACAACCAATTGGCCTTCCAGTGAGACGGGCATCGTGATCTCCGGTGCAGTTGAAATGGTGAAGCGCCCTGCCGGTGCAGGCTCATTTTTTCTCGGAGTAGGGCGTCACCAATTTGGCGTCGATGCGGTAACTGGCCACCCCCATGTGCGAGTCGGTTTTGGTCGCGCTCAAGTTGCCGGTCACCCACACGGTGTCCATGCTGCGAAAGCGTTTGACGGCTTGGTCAAGCTTGACATGCACGATCTGGTTGGCTGGCGGTGGTGGCGAGTGCACGCAGGCCCCAAAGTAAGGCACCAGCAAAAATTCCTTGAGGCCTTCGGGCAAGTCTTCCAGGGGCACCAGGTAGCCGGGCAGACGCACGTTTTGTCCGAGGATCAAGGGGTTGATGGGGGCGTTGTCCCACATCTGGCGCATTTTTTTCAGCGCTTCATCGGCCTTGGGGTCGTTGTCTTTCAGGCTTTGCAGGTTCAAGGCCTTGAGGTCTTTGTAGGGGTCCCAGCCTGCGGGAATGAGCTGCTCCCAGCCGATGGTGCGGGGCGCGCTTGGTGTGCTGGCCCCTTCGGGCGCTGCACCCGCCGACAAAGACGGCTGCACTTGAGGCACAGTCTCGCGAGCGGTCTCGCGCACGCTTTGCGCGAAGACGGACCCGGTCAGCAGCAAACCTGCCAGCAATGCGATGTTTTCAAGGACAAAAGTTTTTTTCATAAGAACTCCCAAGTGAGCACTGTAAGCCCGCTGGGCCTCTTGACGGTGTGAAAGATGGCTCAAGTGCTTTGTTTATTTGATGGATTTGACCCAGTGAAGTTTGAAGGGAAAAGCTTGTCTTGTCACAGCGATCAGCGATCAGCGATTGACGATGTGATCCATGTGGGAGCCCCGCCCTCGGGGCGATGGTCTTTTTGTAGGAGCCCCGCCCTCGGGGCGATGGGGGATGGTTTGCGAGGGTGATCGCGACGGGGGCGTCGCTCCTACAGGGGGAGATGCCCTGCATTTTGTGGGAGCCCCGCCCTCGGGGCGATGGGGCGTGGTTTGCGAGGGTGATCGCGACGGGGGTGTCGTCCCTACAAAAAACACCATTCTGGCGGACAGGACTCACACGCGGGGTGACAAGCCATCGGCCAAAGACAGGCGGTAGGCCCGCCAAGCGGGCCCCAAGCTGGCCAGCAAACCGGCCAGCAACACAGCGCCCGCCAAAGCCAGTTGTGTGGGCAAAGGCTCGGCCAATTGCAAGCGGATGCCCAGCGATTGCTGCAGCCAGGGCGTGGCCAGGGCCATGCCCACATAGGCCAGCAGTACGCCCAACAACACCCCGGCGCAAGTGACCCACAGCCCCTCTAAAGTGAGCAGGCCCAGCACATGGCGAGGTCCAGCGCCCACGGCGCGCAGCACCGCCAGTTCGCGGCGGCGCTCGTTCAGGCCCGCCAGCACCACCGCCATGAGCGAGACCACACTCACCAAAGCCACCAAGGCCGACACGGCCAGCAAAGCGTTTTCGCCAAGGCCCAACACCGACCACAGCTCACCCAGCGCCACACCCGGCATCACCCCCATCAGCGCTTCGGCTTCGTAAAAATTCACAAAGCGCTGCACATTGAACACGGCTGCCCGGCTTTTCAGGCCCACCAGGGCGGCTGTCACTTCTTCGGGCTGCAGCTTGAATTT
>CAITSG010000550.1 GCA_903894995.1 uncultured Burkholderiales bacterium | reverse complement strand
GCAGGCGAGCAAGAGGGCGTGGCCCAGGTGTACGAAGAAATGCGCCAGGCCATGGCCCCGTCTATTGGCGGCATCGACTGGGCGCGCCTGAACGCGGGCTCGGTCACTTACCCCTGTGTGAGTGCCGACGATCCGGGCCAGCCCATCGTCTTCCATGACCACTTTCCCACCGCCGATGGGCGGGTGCGCTTGGTGCCAGCCAGCTTGATCCCCGCCAACGAGCAGCCCGATGCCGAGTACCCATTGGTGCTCATCACCGGGCGGCAGCTGGAGCACTGGCACACCGGCAGCATGACGCGCCGCGCCACCGTGCTTGATGCGCTGGAGCCTTCGGCCACGGCCTCGATGCACGGCAGCGAGTTGCGGCGGCTGGGCTTGCAGGCCGGACAGCCCGTGCGCATTGCCTCGCGTCGTGGCGAGGTTCAGTTGCAGCTGCGTCAAGACGACGGTACACCGCTGGGCACGGTGTACATCCCCTTTGCCTACCAGGAGGCAGCGGCCAATTTGCTGACCAACGCGGCGCTGGACCCGTTTGGGAAGATCCCGGAATTCAAATATTGCGCTGTTCAAGTCCAAGATATTTACACCCAGAAAGCATAATCCCGGTTGTCATGAACCGGTAGGGCGAGGACTTGGGGCCTGCTGTCGGTGTGTACGACTCACCAGGCCAGGGAGCCCGCTTTGAATTTCAACATGCAAACCGTCTTCTGGATGGACGCGTTTTTGTACCTGATGCTGTACGCGGCCATTTGGTATGGCATGGCCCGCTTTCGCAGCCCCAGGGTGCTTCTTTGGAGCGTTTCTGGCATTGCCAGTGCCTTGGGCTTGTGCTTGCTGGGTAGCCGAGGCTGGATTTCGTACAGCCTGATTGTGGTGCTGGGGCAGTTTCTGATGGCCGCTGGCAATTGGGGCCGTCAGATCACCTTGCGCTCCTTGGATGGACCGCCTTCAGCGCGGTGGATGTGGTGGTCGGGTTTGGCCAACGTGGTGTATCTGGGACTGAGTTATGGCTTGCATTTCTCGGGCGCTCCCGAAAGCACCATCGTGTTGTTGTTTTATGTTTTTTACAGCCTCAACTGTGCCGATTATTGTTGGTCAGGCCGGCGCATTGCCCAGACCCACGACGCCATCGGGGCCAATGCGGTTTACTGGGCCGGTTGGGTGCTGGCGGGAACTCTGGGTCTCAAGACTTTGGCGCTGCTGACGGGTTGGGGTGCGACCGATTTGTATGAAGTCAGTTGGGACAACTTTGTTGTGTTCGTCGGCCAGTTCGTGGCCATGGTCATGCTCAACGTGGGTTTCATGCAGATTTACGTTGACAAACACCACCGTGCCAAAATCGAAGTCGAAAGAAACCTGGCCAGTGAGCAAGAACGCTCGGTGATGGCGCAACGGCATTCAGAGACCCTGGTTGTCTTGTTGCTCGAACGCGATGAAATCATCCGTCAGCTCACCTTGTCCAATAAAAGCGCCGGCATGGGCGCATTGGTGGCCAGTTTTGCCCATGAACTGAATCAACCCCTCACGGCCATATTGCTGCATGCTGAGTTAATGCAAAGCAAACTGGCCCGGGTCCCGAATGATCCGCCGATGAGCGATTTGCCCATGTTGAGGTCGGTGGCCGATTGCATCGTCAGCGACACGCAACGCTCAGCCGACATCATTCGCAAACTGCGCAATTTGTTTCGCCTGAGCAAGGGAGAGAAAGCCGACATGCGTGTGGATCAATTGGTGTTGGATGTGGCGAGTTTGTTTCATGCCCAAGTACAGGCGGCTGAAATTTTGCTGACCACAGACTTTTCAACCGAATTGCGCTTTTTTGGCGATGCTACCCAACTGCAACAGGTGGTGCTGAATTTGTTCAACAACGCCATGGATGCCCTGATCGAAAAACGGCCCCTCTATCCCCAACTGAAAATATGGGGCTATGAACAGGAGGGTTTTTTGGTCTTGCACGTAGAAGACAACGGCAATGGCATTCCTTTGGAACTGCAGGATGAAATTTTCAGCTTGTTCAAAACCTCCAAGTCGCAGGGTATGGGGGTCGGTTTGTGGCTCAGTCGGGCCATTGCCGAGTCGCATGGTGGCCAACTCAATTTCAAATCCGATCCTGGGTGGGGCACGGTTTTTACAATGCGATTGCCGAGTAACTCTGTTCACAGGGCTACCTGAAAAAGCCGTTCATGTCCGTTCATGTCTTGTCCGAAGTCGCTATTTTTGATGCGCCCCGAGCATGTTCAAGGACCCCTGGCCCGCTGGCAGTCCCAGGGTTGGGCGTTGGCCGATGTGGTCTCGCATGAAAGCGGCTTTGGCACTGTGCCGAGCTGCTTGCGCCATACCGTTAAAGAGGCCTTATGGCTTTGCTCAGTCGCTTTGGGTCCGGCTGTCCAAGGTCCACGCCCCGAGACCCTTTTGCGGCCAAGCCCAGAGCTGCACAGTCTGGGGGAAACGCAGGCCTTGATGCCCAAATCTGACTTTCGGCCCTTCATGCAACAAGGCGTCGCCTGCGATGTGCGAAACGCAGCGGTCCAAAAACGCTTTACTGACCCCTTGCCCGCAGGCATGCTCGACATCATGGTGTGTGCCAAGTTGTTGAACCTGTTTGAGTCGAAAGACCCAAAAGGTGTTTGGATTGAAAATTTTTATGACCCGAAGTGAAAAAAATGACTCGCCGTTTGCGGGTTTTCACTTAGAAGCATGAGGCTGCCTGCTCGGATAATGGTAAACAAGCGGTAACTTTTCACGCTTAAAAGTTTCACAACCATTGGAGACCTCCTTGACCGAAGCCAAAACCCCACGTCGTCGCAACCTCCTCAAAGGCGCAGCCGTTGCCGCAGGTGCCATTTCTGCACCCATGATCGCCTCGGCCCAAACCGGCCCGATCAACATGCGCTGGCAGAGCACTTGGCCTGCCAAGGACATCTTCCACGAGTACGCACTGGACTACGCCAAGAAGGTCAACGACATGACCGGTGGTGATCTGAAGATCGAAGTGTTGCCTGCTGGCGCTGTGGTGCCCGCTTTCGGCTTGCTCGAAGCCGTTTCCAAAGGCACTTTAGATGGCGGTCACGGCGTGTTGGGTTACCACTACGGCAAGCAAAACGCTTTGGCATTGTGGAACTCTGGCCCGGCCTTCGGCATGGACGCCAACATGATTTTGTCTTGGCACAAGTACGGCGGTGGCGCTGAGCTGCTGGCCAAGTTGTACGCGTCGATTGGTGGCAACGTTCAGTCGTTCTTGTACGGCCCCATGTCGACTCAGCCTTTGGGCTGGTTCAAAAAGCCAATCACCAAGTCGTCTGATTTCAAAGGCCTGAAGTTCCGCACCAACGGTTTGGCCATTGACTTGTTCACCGCCATGGGCGCTGCCGTGAACGCCTTGCCAGGCGGCGAGATCGTGCCTGCTATGGACCGCGGCTTGCTGGACGGTGCTGAGTTCAACAACGCCACTTCCGACCGTATTTTGGGCTTCCCCGATGTCTCCAAGGTGTGCATGCTGCAAAGCTACCACCAGAGCGCCGAGACGTTTGAGATCATGTTCAACAAGACCAAGTACGACGCTCTGCCTGCCAAGATGAAGTCGGTGATCGCCATCGCCACAGAAGCTTCTTCGGCTGATATGTCCTGGAAAGCCATTGACCGCTATTCCAAGGATTACATCGAGTTGCAGACCAAGGACAAAGTCAAGTTCTACAAAACGCCTGATGCGATTTTGCAAGACCAGTTGAAAATCTGGACCGAGATTGTCGCCAAGAAGTCTGCAGAAAATCCATTGTTCAAGGAAATCGTGGAATCCCAGCGCGCCTTTGCACAACGTGCCGTCAAGTGGGACCAGGACACCAACATCAGCCGTCGCATGGCTGTGAACCATTTCTTTGGTGCCAAAGCAGCTGAACCGAAAAAAGGTTAATTTCTTTTAGCGTTTCACTCAGCCATCCAGGTGTCCTGGATGGCTGATTCATTTATGTGGTTCCCTCATGCAAAATCTCCTTCTTTTTATTGACAAAGTCAGCACTTGGATCGGTCAGTTTTTTTCCTGGCTGATCGTGGCGTTGACTTTCATGATTTCTTGGGAGGTGTTCTCCCGCTATGTGCTGGACAGCCCTCACGCGTGGGCCTTTGACGTCATGAGCATGATGTACGGCTCGCTCTTCATGATGGCAGGCGCATACACCTTGTCCAAAAACGGCCATGTGCGCGGCGATGTACTGTATGGCTTTTTCCCGCCCCGCCTGCAGGCCTGGTTGGACCTGATTCTTTACCTCGTGTTTTTCATTCCAGGTGTGGTGGCTTTGGCTTATGCCGGTTACGGTTTTGCTGCCGAGTCTTGGGCCATCAACGAGCACTCCAACATCACGGCCGATGGCCCGCCCATCTACCCGTTCAAAACCATTTTGCCCATTGCGGGTGCCTTCCTGTTG
>CAITSG010000549.1 GCA_903894995.1 uncultured Burkholderiales bacterium | reverse complement strand
TGGGGGGTCTCCTGTCAGGGCGGTGGTTGGGTAAAAAATCATTGTGCACCGGCGACACAGCGCGCCCCCAGTTAAAACCCGCCAAACAGCGGGTGCTTGTCAAGGGCGTGACAATCGGTCCCCATGTCATCTGCCCCTTCGGAAACCCCCACCGCTCCCGCCAGCCCCTTGCCCGTGCTGGACTGGACACACCGCCTGACCCAGTTGGGCTCCCGTTTTTGGACCCCCTTGCAGCCCACGCCCGTGGCCGCGCCACGCTGGGCCGCCCGCAACACCGATTTGCTGGCCCAACTGGGCTGGCCCGACGCGTTGTTTGACGACGACCACCTGCAAGCCTTCGCGGGCAACGCACTCATGGTGGGCTCCCAACCCCTGGCCACGGTCTACAGCGGCCACCAGTTTGGCCAATGGGCCGGGCAGCTGGGCGACGGGCGGGCCATCTGGCTGGGCGAGGCCCAATCTGCGCAAGGCCCTCAAGAGATTCAGCTCAAAGGCGCGGGCCGCACGCCCTACTCGCGCGGCGGCGATGGCCGGGCTGTGCTGCGCTCCAGCATCCGCGAATACTTGTGCAGCGAAGCCATGCACGGCCTGGGCATTGCCACCACCCGGGCGTTGTGCCTGGTGGCTTCGCCCGAGCCCGTGCGCCGCGAAACCCTCGAAACCGCCGCCATCGTCGCCCGCGTGGCCCCCAGCTTTTTGCGCTTTGGGCACTTTGAGCACTTCTCATCACAAGGCGACACCGACAGCCTGCGGGCACTGGCCGACCACGCGCTTCGTCACCACCTGCCCGAATGCCTCGAACGCGCCGAGCGCTGGCAAGGCAATGTGTACGCAGCCCTGCTCGATGAAGTGCAAGAGCGCACCGCCCAATTGCTCGCCCAATGGCAGGCGGTGGGCTTTTGCCACGGCGTCATGAACACCGACAACATGAGCTTGCTGGGCCTGACCATCGACTACGGCCCCTTCCAGTTCATGGACAGCTTTGACCCCGGCCACATCTGCAACCACTCTGACCACCAGGGGCGCTATGCCTACGGACGCCAACCGAACGTGGCCTACTGGAACCTGTACTGCCTGGCCCAAGCCCTGGCCCCCCTGATCGACGACCACGACATGACGCTGCAGGTTCTGGAGGGTTACAAAACCCTGTTTCCGCGTTTCATGGGCGACGCCATGCGGGCCAAACTGGGCTTGACCGGCGACTTGGCCCCCGAGTCCGAGCGCGAAGCCGACTGGACCCTGGTCGAAGACGTGATGCAGCTCATGGCGGCAGAAAAAGTCGACTTCACCCTGTTTTGGCGGCAACTGAGCCAAGCCGTGGTGCAGCAATCCAAGGCCGCGAGCCTGAACGATGCGGGCTGGAGCGCCGTGACCGATCTGGTGCTGGACCGCCCTCGCCTGCTGGCCTGGCTGGCACGTTACACCGCACGGGCGGGGCAGCCAAATTTGGCGGCCATGGGCCAGCACATGCTGCAAACCAACCCAAAGTTTGTACTGCGAAACCACCTGGCCGAAATGGCCATTCGCCAAGCCCAAGCGGGTGACTTCTCGGAAATCGAGATCCTCTACAACTTGTTAAAGTCACCCTTCGACGAGCATCCAGGCTATGAGGCCTATGCCGACCTTCCGCCCGACTGGGCGGGCCAACTGGAAATCAGCTGTTCATCATGAGCCAAATCACCAAAACCGAACACGAGTGGCGCGAGCTGCTGGCCGCCAAAGGTGCAGAGCCTGTGGCCTTTGCCGTCACACGCCAAGCCGCCACCGAGCGCCCCTTCACCGGCAAATACGAGGGCCATTGGGCCAAGGGCATTTACCGCTGCATCTGCTGCGACGCCGAGCTGTTCAAATCCGACACCAAATTCGACGCCGGCTGCGGCTGGCCCAGCTTCTCGCAAGCCTCGGCCGACGGGACCATCGAAGAGCGCGTGGACACCAGCCACGGCATGCGCCGGGTCGAAACCGTGTGCGCCCAGTGCAGCGCGCACCTGGGCCATGTGTTCGAAGACGGCCCTGCCCCCACGGGCTTGCGCTACTGCATGAACTCCGCCTCGTTAGACTTCGAGCCATCCTGACCCAACCCGGCTGCCCTTTGGGAGCAGCTTACGCACCCATTTCATGAAATTCATCCTCGACTTTTTCCCCATCCTGCTGTTTTTTGGCGCGTACAAGATGGGCGACATCTACACTGCCACGGCGGTGCTCATGGGCGCGACCGTGCTGCAAACGGCCATCATTTACAAAATGGACGGCAAGCTGCAGACCATGCACAAGATCACGCTGGTGCTGGTGCTGGGCTTTGGTGCCTTGACACTGGGCTTGCACGACGAACGCTTCATCAAGTGGAAACCCACTTTGCTGTATTCGGGCCTGGCCATTGCACTGGTCGTGGCGCACTGGTTTTTGAAGAAAAACTTCCTGCACATGCTGCTGGGCACGCAACTGCAGCTGCCCCATGCCGTGTGGAACCGCCTGAACCTGTCGTGGATGGTGTATTGCGTTTTCATGGCCACCATCAACGCCTACGTTGCGCACTACTTCAGCACCGAAGACTGGGTCAACTTCAAGCTCTGGGGCTATGTGTTCCCGGTGGTCTTCATTTTGGGACAAGGCCTGTACATCTCGCGCTATTTGCCCAAAGACGAGGACAAACAGCCATGAACCAGACCACTTTGCCTCTGAGCGCCCAAATCCACGCCCGCCTGACTGAGCGTTTACAACCCACCGAACTGCGTGTCACCGACGAAAGCGCCCAGCATGCGGGCCACGTCGGGGCCAATGACAGCGGCCAAGGCACCCACATGCGTGTGTGCATTGCATCACCCCTGTTTACCGGTATCAGCCGCGTTCAGCGCCATCGCCTTGTGTATGATGCGCTGCAAGATTTCATTGACCAGGGCTTGCACGCCCTGGCCATCGAGCTGATCTGAATCCGGGCCGTCACCCACGCTGGTGGCAGCCCCTTTTTTTGAACCCTTCACTTACACCTGACACAACGTCATTGAGGAAAAAACGATGAAAAAGCAAATGCTCAGCGCCGCTTTGGTGGCCCTGTTGGCGGTCCCCGCCTTGGCGCAAAACCTGGCCGTGGTCAACGGCAAGCCCGTGCCCTCTTCGCGCGTCAAAGCGCTGCAGCAACAAGTCGAAGCCTCCGGTCGCCCAGTGACGCCCGAAATTCTGGCCCAAATCAAAGAAGAGTTGATCGCCCGAGAAGTGTTCATGCAAGAAGCCCGCAAGCTCGGCCTGGACGCTTCTGAAGACTACAAAACCCAGCTCGAACTGGCCCGCCAAACCATCCTGATCCGTCAGCTGTTTGCCGAATTCCAGAAGAAAAATCCCGTCACTGATGCCGACATCAAGGCCGAATACGACAAATTTGCTGCAGCCAACGGTGGCAAGGAATACCGCGCCCGCCACATCCTGGTGGAAAAAGAAGACGAAGCCAAGGCCCTGATCGCCGAGATCAAAAAAGGCGGCAGCTTTGAAGAATTGGCCAAAAAAGCCTCCAAAGACCCAGGCTCTGGTGCCAACGGTGGCGACTTGGACTGGGCAGCCGCTGGCAGCTACGTGCCTGAGTTTTCAGGTGCCATGGTCAAACTGGACAAGGGTCAAATGACCGACATGCCCGTCAAGAGCCAGTTTGGCTTCCACATCATCCGTGTGGACGACGTGCGCGAAGCCCAATTGCCCAAGCTCGAAGAAGTCAAACCCCAGATTTCTCAGCAACTGCAACAACAAAAACTGGCCAAGTTCCAGGAAGGTTTGCGCGCCAAAGCCAAGATCCAGTGATCTGGTCTGAGCCCACTTAAAAAACGCGACTTCGGTCGCGTTTTTTGTTCCCTTTTGACCCGACCTTGTGAGGTTTTCAGTGAAGGTGGGTCTTGGGCTTGGCGATCAGTCATTGGACGAGTGTGGAGGCCCTGCCCTCGGGGCGATGGTGTTTTTGTGGGAACCCCGCCCTGCAGGGGAATGCTGCATTTTGTGGGAGCCCCGCCCTCGGGGCGATGGTGGGTGGTCTGCGAGATTTTTCGCGACGGGGGCGTCGCTCCTACAGGGGCAATACCCTGTAGTTTGAGGCAACCCTGCACTTGGGGCGATGGTTGGGGGTTTGCCAGCGTTGCCAACTTCACAAGCTGGGATAATCCCAGCCCATGCAGCCTCACCACCTCGAACTCCTCGCCCCCGCCCGCACCTTCGACATCGGCATCGAAGCCATCAACCATGGGGCGGACGCGGTCTACATTGGCGGCCCGTCTTTTGGGGCGCGCTCCACGGCCGACAACAGCATTCAAGACATTGCCAAGCTGGTGCAATACGCGCACCGCTTTCACAGCCGGATTTTTGTCACGCTCAACACCATCTTGCGTGACGATGAATTGGAAGGCGCGCGAAAACTGGCCTGGCATCTGTACGAAGCGGGCGTAGACGCCTTGATCGTGCAGGACATGGGCCTGCTGGAGATCGACATGCCGCCCATTCAGCTGCACGCCAGCACACAAACCGACATCCGCACGCCCGAAAAAGCCAAGTTTTTGCAAGACGCGGGTTTGAGCCAGATCGTGCTGGCCCGCGAGCTGACGCTACCGCAGATCAGCGCGATCCGCGACGTGATCGACACCGAGCGCACCGTGATCGAATTTTTTGTGCACGGCGCTTTGTGTGTGGCCTACAGCGGGCAGTGTTTCATCAGCCACGCCCACACCGGCCGCAGTGCCAACCGGGGTGACTGCTCGCAAGCGTGCCGCCTGCCCTACGAGGTCAAAGACGCACAAGGCCGCATCGTGGCGCACGACAAGCATGTGCTCAGCATGAAGGACAACAACCAGAGCGAGAACCTGCGCGACTTGGTGGATGCGGGCATCCGCAGCTTCAAAATCGAAGGCCGCTACAAGGACATGGCCTATGTGAAAAACATCACGGCCCATTACCGCAAGCTGTTTGACGAAGTGCTGAACGAACGTCCTGAGCTGGCTGCTGCTTCACACGGCCGCACCACCTTCAGTTTTGAGCCCGATCCAAACCAGAACTTCAACCGCGAGTTCACCGACTATTTTGTGCAGGGCCGCAAAGAAGACATTGGCGCCTTTGACACGCCCAAAAACCCTGGCCAGCCCATTGGCTGGGTCAGCAAGGTCACGCCCGAGCATATCGAGATCACCACCGACGACTCGGCCACCGAGCTGCACAATGGCGACGGGCTTTGCTATTACGACCTGCAAAAAGAGCTGATCGGTCTGCAGATCAACCGCGCCGAAGCCCAAAAAACCAAGGGGGTTTGGAGACTGTTTCCCAAAGACCCGATGGACGGTTTCAAGGACTTGCGCAAAGGCGTTCAGGTCAACCGCAACCGTGACATGAGTTGGGTGCGCACGCTGGACAAAAAGTCTGCGGAAAGGCGCATGGGCGTGTGGATGCAAATGGCCGAAAGCGCGAATGGCCAAGGTGAAGGTCTGCAACTGACTCTGACCGACGAAGTCGGCCACACCGGCACGGCGCAAATGGCCATCGCCTGGCAAGCCCCCAAAGACGCCGCCCAAGCAGAGGACAAGCTCAAGGCTGCTTTGGGCAAACTGGGCGACACTTTGTTTGAACCGCTCGATGTTCAAGTCGCCCTGCCCCGCCCCTGGTTTGTGCCGCCCTCACAACTCAACGCCCTGCGCCGCGACGCCGTGCAGGCGCTGGAAACGGCACGCGCTCAAGGTTTAGACCGCCTGCCGCGTGCGGTGCCGGTGGAGCCGCCCGTGGCTTACCCCGAAGACACCCTCACCTATCTGGCCAATGTGTTCAACCAAAAAGCCCGCGATTTTTACGCCAAACACGGCGTCAAAGTCATCGATGCGGCCTATGAAAGCCAGGAAGAATTGGGTGAAGTCAGCCTGATGATCACCAAGCACTGCGTGCGCTTTAGCCTCAGCCTGTGCCCCAAGCAGGCCAAGGGCGTGACCGGCGTGCAAGGCACAGTAAAAGCCGAGCCCATGCAG
>CAITSG010000548.1 GCA_903894995.1 uncultured Burkholderiales bacterium | reverse complement strand
ATGCCCCTGATTTGAAGTCATGGGCTTCACAAGTCGCTGATGCAACTTTGAAAGATGTCGTGGCACATGCACTGGCCAGTGCCACCTTGGTGGTGATGCGCCGCGGCTGCGACCCCGCGCGTTGGGAAGAAGTTCGCGTCCGCATGCAGGCCTATCCAGCCGTCTGATCAGGTGCTGCGCTTTCGCGCCAAGGGTGGGTTGCGTTCAAAGTATTTTTGCAGCCCTTTGACCAAGGCGTCGGCCACGCTGTTTTGGTAGTTGGGGTCTGACAGTTTGGCTTCTTCATCTGGGTTGCTGATGAAGGCGGTTTCGACCAACACGCTGGGGATGTCGGGCGCTTTGAGTACCGCAAAACCGGCTTGCTCGACCCGGGGTTTGTGCAAGCGGCCCACACCGCCAATCTCGCGCAGCAAACTGTTGCCCAACTGCAAGCTGTCTTTGATCTGCGCGGCTGTGCTCATGTCCAGCAAAGCACGTTGCACTTGGGCGTCTTGTGTGCCCAGGTTGATGCCGCCAATCAAGTCGGCTTTGTTCTCTTTTTGTGCCATCCACCGCGCGGCACTGCTCGATGCGGCCCCCTGGCTCAGGGCAAACACACTGGCCCCACTGGCCTGTGGCGTGAAAAACGCATCGGCATGGATGCTGACAAACAGGTCGGCCTGGACGCGTTGTGTTTTTTGCACCCGCACTTGCAGCGGGACAAAAAAATCGGCATCGCGGGTGAGGTAGGCCCGCATGGGACTGCCTGCAACGCTGCTGGCGTTGATGCGGTCGCGCAGCATTTTGGCAATTTTGAGCACCACGTCTTTTTCACGCGTGCCACCCGGGCCAATGGCCCCAGGGTCTTCGCCGCCATGCCCGGGGTCCAGCGCCACCACGATCAATCGCTCGGTGCTGGTGGTGTTCGACTTGGGCTGGGGGTGATCCGGACGGTCCATCGATGGGGTGCCTGGCGGCAACTTGTCCACTCGCCGGGTGCTGGGTGGGGGCAAGGCCATGGCCCCTGCACCGGGCAGGCTGTGCTTGGCCATCAACTCACCCAGCGGGTCATTGACGGCGGCTGAGGGCGCTGGCAGGCCAGCCGCAGGGGCCGTTTTTTCGGCCAAGCGTTCCTGGATCAGTTGTTCCAGGGGGTCCAGGGCTTGCGCGGGGTAAAGGTCCAGTACCAGTCGGTGGGCATAAGCGGCCACCGGTTGCAGCGTGAACACCTCGGGGGCAATCGGGCGCTTCAAATCGATCACCAGGCGCACCACCTGGGCGCTGAACTGGCCGATGCGAATGCCAGAGATGTTCGGGTCAGTCGCTTGCACCTGCCCGACCAACTCGCGCAAGGCGGCATTGAGTTGCAGGCCTTCGATGTCCACTGCCAAACGAGGCGGTGATGTGATGAAGGTTTGTGTGGTTTTGAGGGGGGCGTCCGATTCCAGCGTGACCCGTGTGTAGTCGGCAGCCGGCCAAATGCGCACAGCCAGCATGTTGGCCCCGCGTGCCAGTTGGGCTGAACCCAAACTCAGTACACACAGGCCAGCCTTGAGCCATTGGCGTCGGTCAATCGGCATGCGTGGCACCTTGGTTCCAGGATTGCAGCCAGTTTTGCCCGCGGGGGGTCCCTGCGCTGATGTGCACACGGCGCTGGTCTTCGTCCACCGCTTCAAGGGCAATCACCCAGTCCGCGGCAGGCAGTTGCCCGGCCACTTTGTCTGGCCATTCCATGAGCTTGAGACCTGGCCCCGCAAAGATGTCCCGAAAACCGGCGTCTTCCCACTCTTGGGGGTCGCTGAAACGGTAAAAATCAAAATGCCAAATCGGCCAGGCGCTGTCTCCGGTGCCGATTTGGTGTGGCTCAACCACCGCATAAGTGGGGCTTT
>CAITSG010000547.1 GCA_903894995.1 uncultured Burkholderiales bacterium | reverse complement strand
GTGGTAAGTGCGCTCGGTGTAACGCGAGACCTTGGTGCACAGCACGCCATCGGTGGGCGCGTGCGCCGGGTTGCCCTGCACTTTGGTGGCACGGCCGTTTTCCACCGTGGTCAGCAAAGCACAGGTATCGGGGCAGTCGTGCGGGCAGGCACCGCGCACGGTTTGAGGGGCCAAAAGGGAGTCGGTCATGGGTCGAAAGAAAGGGGAAAGACAGGCTGAGAGCAATGATTCATTCTGATTGTGGCCCAAACCCGCCCCCTGGCAGGCGGCCTGTTTGTCCCCCATGTGCGCGGGGGTGTTGGCAATCCCCCCCAAGTGTGGCTAGACTGTACCCATGAAAATCATCGACTCCATCCTCACCGACGCGGCCAGCATTGCGGCCATTCGCAAAGACATCCACGCCCATCCCGAGCTGTGCTTCCAAGAAGTGCGCACGGCCGATGTGGTGGCCCAGCAGCTGACCGACTGGGGCATCCCCATCCACCGGGGCATGGGCACCACCGGCGTGGTCGGCATCGTGCACGGTCGTGACGGCGGCGCTTGCGGGCGCGGGATCGGCCTGCGCGCCGACATCGACGCGCTGCCCATGCAAGAGTTCAACACCTTCGCCCACGCCAGCAAACACCAAGGCAAGATGCACGCTTGCGGCCACGACGGCCACACCGCCATGCTGCTGGCAGCGGCCAAGCATTTCTCCAAGCACCGCGACTTTGATGGCACGGTGTATTTGATTTTTCAACCCGCCGAAGAAGGTGGCGGCGGTGCCCGCGAAATGATCAAGGACGGCCTGTTTGACAAGTTCCCCATGCAAGCCGTGTTTGGCATGCACAACTGGCCCGGCGCCCCTGTGGGCACCTTTGCCGTCAGCGCAGGCCCCGTGATGGCCTCGAGCAACGAATTCAAAATTGTCATTCGTGGCAAAGGCAGCCACGCCGCCCTGCCGCACAACGGCATCGACCCGGTGCCAATCGCCTGCCAGATGGTGCAAGGCTTTCAGACCATCATCACCCGCAACAAAAAGCCGGTGGACGCCGGCGTGATCTCGGTCACCATGATCCACGCGGGCGAAGCCACCAACGTGGTGCCCGACTCCTGCGAGTTGCAGGGCACGGTGCGCACCTTCAGCATCGAAGTACTCGACTTGATCGAAAAACGCATGAAGCAAGTGGCCGAGTCGATCTGCACCGCCTTTGACGCGCAGTGCGAATTCTCTTTCCACCGCAACTACCCGCCCACCATCAACAGCGCGCCAGAAGCCGACTTTGCCCGCCAAGTCATGGGCGGCATTGTGGGAGCCGACCATGTGCTCAACCAAGAACCCACCATGGGCGCCGAAGACTTCTCGTACATGTTGCAAGCCAAGCCAGGCGCTTATGTCTTCATCAGCAACGGCGACGGTGCACACCGCGAAATGGGCCACGGCGGCGGCCCCTGCACCTTGCACAACCCCAGCTATGACTTCAACGACGACTTGATTCCGTTGGGCGGCACTTACTGGGTCGAACTGGCCACACAATGGCTGGCCAATCCAACACAAACCGCTTGAACGACCCGTTAGAACGACTCATCTGCATGACCGATATCCAAACCAGCTTTTCTAAAAGCTATGCCGAAGCCCGGCAGAAGTTCCTGAACGCTGCGCAGGCTGCAGGCCTCACGGTAGATTCCAACATCCACCCCTTGAAAGGCCGTGACGGCGAGGAGCTGGCCATGGACGTGGTGCTCGACGGCGCGCCCGATGCAAAGCAGTTGCTGGTCATCAGCAGCGCCTGCCACGGGGTCGAGGGCTACTGCGGCTCGGGCGTGCAAATCCACGCGCTGCAAAACACCGCCTGGCGTGATGCAGCCAAGGCCAATGGCGTGGCCGTGCTTTACATCCACGGGCTCAATCCCCACGGGTTTTCGCATGTCCGGCGCGTGACCCACGAAAACGTGGACATCAACCGCAACTTCCAGGATTTTTCGAAACCCCTGCCTGCCAACGAGGCCTACCGGGAAATCCACCCCCTTCTGCTGCCCGAAGTTTGGCCGCCGGACACCGCCAATGCGGCAGCCACCGCCCAGTACATCGCCGAGCGCGGCATGAAAGCCTTCCAAGCCGCTGTGTCCAAAGGCCAGCACGAATTTCCTGATGGCCTGTTCTTTGGTGGCCAGGCCCCCACTTGGAGCAACCTGACCTTGCGCCAAGTGCTGCAAAAGTACGGCCAGCGTTGCCAGAAAATGGCCTGGATCGACCTGCACACCGGCCTGGGACCCAGCGGTGTGGGCGAACGCATTTTTGCCTGCGCCGACGACGCAGCGGCCTACACCCGCGCCAAAGCTTGGTGGGGCCAGGGCATCACCTCCATCTACGATGGTTCGTCCAGCTCGGCCTTTCTCACGGGCCTGATGTGGATGTCGGCCTACCAGGAATGCCCGCAAGCCGAGTACACCGGCATTGCCATGGAATACGGCACACAAACCCAAGACAAGGTCATCGGCGCCCTGCGCGGCGACCACTGGCTGCACTTGCACCCCGAAGCGCCTGAAGCCCTGAAAAAGCAGATCAAACAAGACCTGATGGACGCGTTTTACGTCGACACTGACGAATGGCGCACCCAAATCGTTGATCAAGCCATGGACGCCATGCACCAGGCCGTCGGCGGCTTGAGCGCGGCATGAGCACCCAGCGCGTTCTGGTCTTGGGCGGCAGCGGGTTTGTTGGCCGCCACGTTTGCGAACAATTGGCCCGCCTGGGCTGGCACATCACCGTGCCCACTCGCCGCGCCGTGAATGCGGCCAGCGTGCAAAGTCTGCCGGGGCTGACGGTCATTGAAGCCTCGGTGCACAACGAAGCCGATCTGGCACGCCTGATGCCCGGCCACGATGCGGTGGTGAATCTGGTGGCCGTGCTGCACGGCAGCGAGGACCGCTTTGAAAACGTGCATGTGGATTTGCCCGGCAAGATCGCCAGCGCCATGAAAAAAGCGGGCGTGCATCGCTTGGTGCACGTCAGCGCTCTGGGCGCTGACCCGCAAGGCCCCTCGATGTACCAGCGCAGCAAGGCGCGGGGCGAGACGGTCTTGCACAACGCGGGGCTGGACCTCACCGTCTTGCGCCCCAGCGTGATTTTTGGGGCCGAAGACAAATTCCTGAACCTGTTTGCCGATCTGCAAAGCGTGGTCCCCTTCATGCCGCTGGCAGGCAGTGGCACACGTTTTCAGCCCGTGTGGGTGGCCGATGTGGCCCGCGCCGTGGCGGTCTGCCTGCAAAAGCCGGACTCCATCGGGCAAACCTACGAGTTGTGTGGTCCGGATGTGCTGACACTGGGCGAGTTGGTCAAGCTGGCGGGGCAGTGGGCGGGCGTGAATCAGGGCCGAGGCCGTCCCGTCATTCGTTTGCCGATGTGGGTGGGCTGGCTGCAAGCAGCGGCCATGGAGCTGGCCCCTGGCGAGCCGCTCATGAGCCGGGACAATCTGGCGTCGATGCAAGTGGACAACGTGGCCACGGGCAAGTTGCCGGGCTTGCAGGCTCTGGGCATCAGTGCTGCCAGCGCCGCTGGCGTGGCACCGACCTATCTGGGGCATCGCGGCCCGCGCAGCAAGTTGAACCGCTGGCGTGCGGGGGCGGGGCGCTGAGTTCTGGCCTTGCCTTCGTGGTGCGTACTTGAGAGGTTTTTGCAGGGGTCGTTTTAGCGTTGCTGGTCTTATTGGGGGGGTGTGAGGGGATGCGGCGGGTTCCTCATGACGGGGTACCGTGAATCGTCACCCGCCGCATCCCCTCACACACCTTGGGGTGAACATTCCTCTTTCGCCCTGCGCCCACTTAACACTTAGCTCTTTGCTCTTTCCTCTTTGCACCTGGCGCTGCACAACACTTTGGTGCTGACCGGGCCAGATCCCTTGCCTGTGACCGTTAACATGCAGGGTCTGATTTTCGGGAAAAACCATGATCCAGCTCTACATCGCCAACAAAAACTATTCGTCTTGGTCCATGCGCCCCTGGGTGCTGCTGCGCCAGGCAGGCATTGACTTTGAAGAGGTCTTTGTCCGCTTTGACAGCTTTGCCCCCGACTCGCAGTTCAAGACCGCGCTGAAAGACGTGAACCCGGTGGGCAAGGTGCCTGTGCTGGTGCACGACGGACTGGCCATTTGGGACACACTGGCGATTGCGGAATATATGGCCGAGCAGTTCCCCGATAAAAAATTGTGGCCACAAGAGCGCGCCACCCGGGCACGGGCCCGCAGCGTTTGTGCCGAGATGCACAGCGGCTTTGCGGGCCTGCGCAGCGCCTGCCCGATGAACATTGATGCGCATCTGCCCGAGATCGGTGCTTTGGCCCTGCGCGACAAGCCCGCAGTACGCGCCGACTTGGACCGCATTTGCAGCCTGTGGAGCGGTTTGCTGTCAGAGCATGGCGGCCCCATGCTGTTTGGCCCATTCACCATAGTCGACGCTTACTTTGCGCCCGTGGTCATGCGCATCAAAACCTACGCCCTGCCCGTGCCGGCCGATGTGGCTGCCTACATGGAACGCGTGTGCGCTCTGCCGGGTGTGAAGGCCTGGATCGACGATGCGCTGGCCGAGCAGGACTTCATCGACTTTGAAGAGCCCTTCCGGGTGGCTCGCTGAAGGCAGACGCCGTTATGCCAGTTTTTGTCGTCGGCGGTGCGGTGCGCGATGCCCTGATGGGCTTGCCCGTCAACGACCGCGACTGGGTGGTGGTGGGCAGCACGCCCGAGGCCATGACCGCTGAGGGGTTCATGCCCGTAGGCAAAGACTTTCCGGTGTTTTTGCATCCGCAGACCCGCGAGGAATACGCCCTCGCCCGCACCGAGCGCAAAACGGCCCGGGGCTACAAAGGTTTTGCGGTGCAGGCTTCGCCCGATGTCTCGCTTGAAGAAGACCTGGCCCGACGCGACCTCACCGTCAACGCCATGGCGTTGCCCGAGGCGTTGGCCCATGCCGCGCCCAGCGAGTGGACTGGCCAGATCGTGGACCCGTATGGCGGCCAGCCCGACCTGCAAAACAAGGTGCTGCGCCATGTGACCGAGGCCTTTGCCGAAGACCCGGTTCGCATCCTGCGTGTGGCGCGCTTTGCGGCGCGTTTTGCTGACTTCTCAGTAGCCGATGAAACCACGGCGTTGATGCGCCAAATGGTGGAGGACGGCGAAGTGGACCACCTGGTGCCAGAGCGCGTCTGGCAAGAGCTGGCCAAAGGCATGATGAGCGAGCGGCCCTCGCGCATGTTCGAGGTGCTGCGCGCATGTGGTGCCCTGCGCGTGTTGCTGCCTGAGTTGGACCGCCTTTGGGGTGTGCCGCAACGGGCCGAATACCACCCCGAGGTGGACACGGGCGTGCACATGATGCTGGTGATGGACATGGCCGCCCGCCTGAACACACCGCTGGCTGTGCGCGTGGCCTGTCTGATGCACGACCTGGGCAAGGGCACCACACCCGCCGACGTATTGCCCCGCCATATTGGCCACGAAGGCCGCAGCGTCAAGCTTTTGCAAAAGGTGTGCGAGCGCCTGCGTGTGCCGACCGAGGGCAAAGAATTGGCTGAAGTGGTGGCGCGTGAACACGGCAACATCCACCGCAGCACTGAGCTTGGACCAGAAGCCTTGATGCGCCTGCTGGAACGCTGCGACGCCATCCGCCAATCCGAGCGTTTTGCGCTCGTGCTGCAAGCGTGTGAGTGCGATGCGCGAGGGCGGCTGGGGTTTGAAGAGGCGGCTTACCCGCAAGCCGCGCGCTTGTTTCGAGCGCAACAAGCTGCCCTCTCGGTCGAGACAGCCCCTATCGCGCAAGCAGCGGCCCAAGCTGGCTTGACGGGTCCCAAGATCGGCGAGCGAATCACCCAGGGGCGAGTCCGGGCGATTCAGGAGATGACAAATTGATGCAATGGGTCGCTTGGATTTTTCAACAAGTGCAAAAGAGCCATCCATCTGTCACCCCGGACGTGATCCGGGGTCCATGGTGTTCCAACTGTGCATCCCGCATCCAGTGCGGGATGACTGGCAAAGGCATGCCAGCCCAACGCATCACAAATGCGAGCGCGTCCAATCTGCGATGTCTTGCGCGTTGCGAAAAGCACCCGCTTGCCGAGCGACTTCCTTGCCACCGACAAACAAGGCCAATGTGGGGATGCTGCGGATGTTGAAGCGTGCAGCAATGGCTTGCGCTTCTTCGGTGTTGAGCTTGGCCACACGCACTTGGGATTCCAAAAGGCCCGCAGCTTGCTCATAGGCCGGGGCCATCATGCGGCAGGGGCCGCACCAAGGTGCCCAAAAATCAACCAACACCGGCACATGGCTGCGGCCGATGTGCTTGTCAAAACTGGCCGCATCCAGCTCCAGCGGGTGTCCGTCAAACAAAGCGCAGTGGCATTGTCCGCAATCAGGTGCGTTGAGCATGTCCGCCGCACGCACCCGGTTGGTGGTGTGGCAGTGCGGACAAACAATGTGCAAGGCGTCGGCTGAAACAGTCATGGGGTCCCCTGTGTTTAAAAATCACTTGGGGATCATGTTCTGCGATTCAAGAGCCTGGCACCTTGACTCAGGTCAACAGAAAGAACCGAACAGAATCAGCGTGCGGGTGGACGACGCGGTGCCATGGGGGCACGACCCGCCAAGTGACGGAAGCTGATGCGGCCTTTGCTCAGGTCATAAGGCGAGAGCTCGAGCGTCACACGGTCGCCTGCCAAAATGCGGATGTGGTTTTTGCGCATCTTGCCCGCGGAATAAGCAATCAATTGGTGACCGTTGTCCAGGGTCACGCGGAAACGGGTGTCGGGCAACACCTCGTTGACCACGCCCATCAGTTCAATCAGTTCTTCTTTAGCCATTTATAACGTCTTTCTCAAAGCAGAATCGGTTTCGTTGTCTGGCGCTCTACCCACAACTTGCCTTCATCGAGGGCGTATTGGCTGGCGGCGGCAGGGGTTGCAAATTCGGGCACAAAACGCATCACGCGGTCGGTGCTGGCGCTGCCACGGCCACTGGCCACGGACACTTGCGCGCCAAATGCGCCATTGGGCAAAGCCCTGGCGCACGGCTGAATTCGGAATTTTCCCATGGAGATGGGTTGGTGTGAACAATATGAAAGTGTCATTTATTTTAACGAAGGGGGTCGAACCGCTTTTTCGGCCCTCTTGGGGGCTGTGCAGCGGCACGGGTCTTGGCATGTCCTGCTGCCAAAAAAGCGCCCCCATTTGCAGACCACAGGGCCTAACAAGCAACAACACCGTGCAGAGGTGCGTCAAAAAGGAAGCATAAAAATCGTCTGAGCCCAGCTATTGAAAAGCATGGCGGGCGATGAGCACAGTGGAGGACAAGACTGGCATCCCTCTGCCGGGATGCGCTATCGGCTCGGTAAGAGCAAGATGGGCATAAGTCGCCATTGGCGTGTCGCACTGTAACACGTTCAGGGTCAAGACCAACTCAAACCCAACGTGCGATGCCTGCAGCCACCATGCTCAGCAGCAAGGTGCTGGCAATAGGAAGGAAAAACTCACGCCCGAACAGACGAAAACGAAAGTCGCCTGGCAGGCGGCCAAAGCCCAACTTTTGCAGCCAAGGCTGCAAACCGCTGAACACAATGAGCACCAGCAACACCACAATCAACCAACGCAACATACCGTTCCTTCGAAGACGTTTACAGGCGGTGCGAGCGGTCGCCACGGGCAAAACCCAGGGCGGACACATCGGCAGAGGTGGAAAAACCGATCACCTTGAACAACTCGCCCATTTCGTGCTCGTTGATCAGGCGCTGGGCCTGGCTGCGCTCGGCCAAACTGGCGTTTGCCATGCGCTCGGCCAAACCCAGGTTCAGCAAAAACCAGGCTTGGCTGGTGTAGCCCAACACATTCAGCCCGGCGTTTTGCGCCGCCAAGGCCACCCCGGTGAAGTTGACATGGACGGTGATGTCTTTTTGGCCCACCGCCACCAAGGGGTTGTCGTCGGCTTGGTGCAGCTGGTGGCACATGACGGTGCCCATGTGGCGCTGCGGGTGAAAGTATTCGGCCTGCGGGAAGCCGTAGTCCAGAAAAAACGCCGCCCCGCCCCGCCCGGCCAACAGCCGCTCGGCCAGGCTGGTGATGAAGGCCTCGGCCTGGGGGTGGATTTCGGTCAGGTAATCGTGCTCGCCTTCGATCTCAATGGGCGGGCGCAAGTCGGTGATGCGATCTTGCCAAGCGAATTCTTCACCAGCGCTGACCACCCCGCGCTCGTGCCAGACGCCTTGCATGCGCTGCAGCAGCTGCACCGGCATGGCGTCCAGCACCTCGTTGCCCACCACCACGCCCTCGATGGCGTCGGGCCAGGCGTCGAGCCAGCGCACTTTGTTGGCATGTTTGAGCAAAGTGTCGGCCTGGCGGGCGCGCAAGGTGCCCGACAAGTCGATGATGGTGTAGCGGCGCACCGCATCGCCCAGGCTGTCCAGCAGCTGCAAGGCCAAGGCCCCCGTGCCCGCACCAAACTCCCAGACTTCGTTGGTTCCTGTGGCGTCCAAAGCCTCACGCACCTGCACCGCCATAGTTTGGCCAAACAAGGGCGACATGCCCGGCGCGGTCACAAAATCGC
>CAITSG010000546.1 GCA_903894995.1 uncultured Burkholderiales bacterium | reverse complement strand
CCCGAGGGCGGGGCTCCCACAGGGATCGGTACGCTGACCGCCGAGCCTTTTGATCCAGCCCGATGATGTTTGCATGAACACTTTTTTGTGGGAGCGGTGCCCTCGCCGCGATAAGCCTCGCAGACCACCGCCCATCGCCCCGAGGGCGGGGCTCCCACAGGGATCGGGGCGCTGATCACTGAGCATTTTGATCCAGCCCGATCATGTTTGCATGAACGCTTTTTTGTGGGAGCGGCGCCCTCGCCACGATAGAGCCTCGCAGACCACCGCCCATCGCCCCGAGGGCGGGGCTCCCACAGGGATCGCTGTGCTCAAAAAAACTGTTCACTTTAAACTTCACAGAGCCGGATCAATCTTAAGAGGCCTCCTGCTTGCTCAGGCCTTCGGCAATGGCCCCAACAATGCGTCCAGATTGGCCTTGATTTTTTCTTCGATCTTGCCGCTGTAAGCGCCCAGCAAAAAGCCCAGTTTCAGCCGAAGGTCAAAACGTGTGTCGGTCACGACCAACTCACCGCTGACACCACTGCGCGCAAAGCGCATGCGGTCTTCGGATTCGCCGGGTGCCGACTCGCAGGCCATGCCCCACTCCTGCTCGGCCTGTTCGCGCCAGCGTTCGGCCACGGCGCGTGCCCCGGCCAGTCCCAGAGTGTGTGTTCGTTCGATGTTCAGTTCGGGCATGGTGTTTGAATGGTTTTCTTGAAAGATCAGGCTTTGGCTGTGGCCGCTGAATGCTCAGCTGCATGGGCCGTCGGCTTGAAAGCCGGGTCGACGGCCACCTCCACCAGGCAGTCGTAGAACACGGGCGCTCGGCCCAAATCGGTCAGGTGCTGGCTGGTCAACTCATTCACATTGGTACCGTTCAGCCCCAGCTTGCGCCACCAGATGCCCAGGCCGTTGACTACGCCGGGTCGCGCCCGCTGATTCACCCGAGCTTTGCAGTGGTAAGTGCCCCGGTCGTTGTACACGCGCACCACCGCGCCGTCGGCAATGCCGCGCTGGGCAGCATCGTCTGGGTGCATCTCCAGCACCGGTTCGGCTTCGATGTCGCGCAGGCTTTGCACGTTGACAAAGGTGGAGTTCAAAAAGTTGCGCGCAGGAGGCGAGATCATGGCCAGCGGGTAGCGACCACCCGGTGCGGCCAATTCGTAATTGGGCAGGTGGTCGGGCAGGCCATCCAGGCCCTGATCGGCCAAGCGCTGGCTGAAAAACTCGCACTTGCCCGAGGGCGATGGAAAGCCGCCTTGCGCAAAAGGCGCATCGGGCACGGGCAAAGAGGCAAAGCCATGCTCAAGCAGCTGCTCAAAGTCTTTCTCGTCGCCGATGGCGCTGCGGCACAGGCTTTCGTCGCTCTCGGCAAAACACGGATCGTCAAACCCCATGCGCTGGGCCAGCGCACGAAAGATGTCGGTGTTGGTGCGCGCCTCGCCCACGGGCGCAATCGCTGGGCGGTTCAGCAGCACATCGGTGTGGCCGTAGCTGGTGTGGATGTCCCAGTGCTCCAGCTGCGTGGTGGCGGGCAAGATGAAATCGGCGTAGTCGGCCGTGTCGGTCTGGAAATGCTCCAGCACCACGGTGAACAGGTCTTCGCGGGCAAAACCTAGTACCACCTTGCCCGACTCGGGGGCCACGGCCACCGGGTTGCTGTTGTAAACAATCAGCGCCTCGATCTGTGGGCCAAACGTGAGCGATGCCGGGCGCAGCAAGTCGTCGCCAATCGTGCTCATGTTGACCGTGCGCGGACGTCTGTCGCCCAACAAGTCAGGCCGCTGCAGGGCTGCGCGCCGCACCGGGTAATGCCCCGAACTGCTGAGCAACACCCCGCCAGCTCGGTGCCGCCAAGCCCCGGTCAGCGCAGGCAGGCAGGCAATCGCCCGCACCGCGTTGCCGCCACCGCGCACGCGCTGCATGCCGTAGTTCAGGCGAATGGCGGCGGGCTGGGTGGTGCCCCAGTCGCGGGCCAGTTGGCGAATTTGTTCAACCGGCACGCCGCAGATTTCGGCGGCGCGCTCTGGGGACCACTGCAAGGCGCGGGCCTTCAGGGCGTCCCAGCCCAGGGTGTAGCGGTCGATGTAGTCTTGGTCGAGCCTGCCATGGACGATCAGCTCGTGCATGACAGCCAGCGCCAGCGCCGCGTCGGTGCCGGGGCGCAGGGCGATGTGTTCGTGGCATTTCTCGGCCGTTTCGCTGCGCCGGGGGTCAATGCACACCAGCTTGGCCCCCTGACGCTTGGCCTCTTGCGCAATGCGCCAAAAATGCAGATTGCTGCCAATCGAATTGCTGCCCCAAATGACAATGAGTTTGGATTCGGCATAAAACTCGACCTTCATGCCGACCTTGTTGCCCAAGGTCTGCGTCAGGGCTTCGGCCCCGGCCGAGGCGCAAATCGTGCGGTCCAAAAGCGATGCGCCCAGCTGGTGGAAAAACCGCGCTGCAATCGATTCGCTTTGCACCAGGCCCATGGTGCCAGCGTAACTGTAGGGCAGCACCGCCTGCGGGTCGCGTACGGCGATGGTTTTTAGCCGGGCGGCAATCGCGTCCAGTGCCTCGTCCCAGCTGACAGGCTCGAATTGGCCAGAGCCCTTGGGTCCGACGCGCTTCATCGGTGTCAACAGGCGATCCGGGTGGTAAGTGCGCTCGGTGTAACGCGAGACCTTGGTGCACAGCACGCCATCGGTGGGCGCGTGCGCCGGGTTGCCCTGCACTTTGGTGGCACGGCCGTTTTCCACCGTGGTCAGCAAAGCACAGGTATCGGGGCAGTCGTG
>CAITSG010000545.1 GCA_903894995.1 uncultured Burkholderiales bacterium | reverse complement strand
GCGGGGCTCCCACAAAATGCAGGGCATTCCCCCCTGTAGGAGCGACGCCCTCGTCGCGATCGCCCTCGCAAACCACCACCCATCGCCCCGAGGCGGGGCTCCCACAAAATGCAGGGCATCCCCCTGTAGGAGCGACGCCCTCGTCGCGATCACCCTCGCAAACCACCACCCATCGCCCAGGCGGCGGGGCTCCCACACTCGTTGTGCCCAAGACAAGCCTTTCACTTCAAACTTCACAGAGCAGGATCCCTAAGGGAATACGCTCAACGCCAAAACAGCTTCAGAGTCGATACTGCTTGTTGTTGAATTTTTGAAGGTGTTGCTCATGAAAACAAAGATTTCTCGTTGGGCCTACGCTGCCATATTGGCCAGCTTGCCACTGGCGTCCTGGGCCCAAGCTTGGCCCAGCAAACAGCCGATCAAACTGGTGGCGGTGTTTCCACCCGGTGGCTCGGTGGACCAGGTGGCGCGCATTTTGTCGGGTCCGCTTTCCCAGCAATTGGGCCAAAGCGTGGTGGTGGAAAACAAGGGCGGTGCCTCGGGCGTGATTGGCACGGCCGGCGTGCTCAGTGCACCGGCCGATGGCTACACCTTTGCCGTGGTGTTTGACACACATGGTGTCAACCAAAGTTTGATGCCCAACATGCCTTATGACAGCAAAAAAGACTTGGTGCCGCTGGTGCTGGTGGGCACTTCGGCCATGATGATGACCACACACGCCAGCACCGAGTACAAAACTTTCACCGACGTCACAGCAGCAGCAAAAGCCAAAAAGAACGTGTCCTTTGGCACCATTGGCAACGGCAGCTTGGCCCATCTGGCCATGACGTTGCTGGCCAAAAACGGAGGCATGGAATTCAACCATGTGCCTTTCAAAGGCGGCGGTCCCCTGATGAACGACGCGATTGCCGGGCACATTCCCTTGAGCGTGGGCACGGTGTTTTTGACCAAGCCACACATCGACAGCAAACGCCTGCGGCCTTTGGCCGTGACGTCTGCCAAACGGGTGGCCGAGTTTCCGGATGTCCCCACCATTGCTGAAATGGGCTTTCCAGGTTTTGAAGCCCCTGCCTGGTGGGCTTTGCTGGCCTCGGCCAAAACACCGCCCGAGATTGTCAAGCGCATGAACGAAGAGCTGAACAAGGCCTTGGCCAACCCGGATGTGTCCAAACGCTTGGTGGCTCAGGGCATCGAGATTTCAGGCGGCAGCGTGGAAAAAGCCAAAACTTTCATCGACGGCCAGATCGACACCTGGGCCAAGGTGGTGCGCGAGAACGGCATCAAGGCCGATTGAGTTCTGACCCGACAGGTGCCCATTCACCATGTCGGGGCTCAAAGCTGCGCCTACAACTTGGGGGTCTCGACCACCAGCTTGGGCTGCAGCGCACGCACGCGGTGGTCCACGTAGTAGCCGCCAAATTCGGTGTATTTGAGCAACACCTGTTGGCATCGGCTGCAGGCCAGTACCTCGCAGCGGTTGTACGGAAAAAACCGTGGCGCGATCGGGGCGTTGGGTGATTCGTAACGCGTGCCATTCGGGTGAAACTCTTCAAACGTGGGCTCAGCGTCTGCCCCTGCATAGGGATCGGCGGGCGCTGAACGCAAAGAGCCCAGGCGGTTCATTTGTGCTGCAGGCCAGCGGTCTTCGGTGATGCTTTCCCATCCAGGGCAGGCCCCTACGGCGCAGGTGCAGGCCTTGGGCGCAGAGGCTTCGCCCAAAGCCTTGAGGGCTTGGGCATCGAGGATTTGACGTTCAGCGGTCATGGGTTCACAAGGTTTTGAAGGCGCCAGCGGTCAAGACCACCAGATCGGCATCCGAGATGAGCGTGATGCGGTTTTGGGCCGCATAGTCATGGGCCTTGGCACTGACTTGCCCGAGGGTGATGCACACGCCGTTGGCCGCTTGCAGGCGGTCGCGCTCAGCCACCAGTTCGCGCAAGGGCTCGATGCCCAAGGCTGCGGCCTTCCAACGTTTGGCGCTGACCACCGTGAGCACGCCCTTTTTTTCGAGCTGCATGTCGGCCGAGCCTTTCAGTGGCGACACGCCGTAGCCCTGGCGGGTGAATGCGGTCTCCAGCAGGGCAGAAAAGTCGCGCCAATTCATGGTCGCCAGGGTTTGCAAGACCTGCTCGGTCTCGGCTGCGCTGGGCAAATTGCGCTGACGCCAAAGGGCCATGCAGCCGATCACAAAGAATGGAAATCCGCCCAACATGCCCACACCTGCGTACTGCGCAGGCAACAAGGCCCCGGCCGCCAGGGCGATCACAGCCACCAACACAAAGCTGATCCACCATGGCGAGCGCAACAGCACCGCAAACAACGATTTCTCGGGCATCTTGAATTTCACACGCGCTCCCTGACGATCAGAAAAGCGGCCTGCATGGCCGCACGGCACATTATCAAACGGGTGTGTCGCCCGCCAAGGTGATGCGGTGCATCACCCGGCGAAACCCGTGGTAATCGTTGATGGGGTTGTGCTGGGTGCAGCGGTTGTCCCACACGGCCAGTGAGTGGGCTTGCCACACAAAGCGGCAGGTGAATTCGGGCTTGACCTGGTGCTGAAACAGGAAGTTCAGGATGGGCGCACTTTCGGCGTCGGTCATGCCCACAATGCCCGAGGTGTGAGCGACGTTCACATACAAAGCTTTGCGTCCAGTTTCGGGGTGCGTGCGCACCAAGGGGTGGTGTGCCAGGTAGTTTTTGGGCGCGCTGTCCTTGCCGTCGCTTTTGATGCGGTCTTCACGGGTTTTGGACACATCGGCTTTGGCCGAACTGCTGATGCCCACCAGGCCATCGAGCAAGGATTTCATGGTGTCCGACAAACTGTCCCAGGCCATGTATTGGTTGGCAAACAGGGTGTCGCCGCCGTAGGGCGGAATTTCTTTGGCCAGCAGCATCGAGCCCATGGGGGGCTGTTCGAGGTAAGTGGTGTCGGAGTGCCAGATGCCACCAAAGTTGACTTTTTCGTGCTCCAGCTTCTTGACTTCGATGACACAAGGAAAGCTGTCCAAGCCTTTGACAAAAGGATATTCAACCGGCTGGCCCAGGGTGTGCGCAAAGCGCATGAATTGATCGGGCGAGAGGTCCTGGTCTCGGAAAAAAATGACCTGGTGCTGCAGCAAGGCGGCGCGGATCTCACTTTGCAGATCGGCAGACAGGGGGTGGGTCAGATCGACCCCGTGCAGCTCGGCGCCCAGGGCACCTGCAATTTGGCGAATCATCATTTTTTGATTGTGTCACGGGCCTTGGGTAAACCCCCATCGATTTTGTCCACAGCGAGACAAGTGCTGGCGGGGCTTCGTGTCATTCTTGAGCGATTATTTTCTGGAGCAGACATGCTGAACCGTCGATTGAATTTACTGGCCTTGGCTTTGGGTCTGTGCGTGGGCCAAAGCGCCGTGTTGGCGCAAGAATTTTTGTCCAAGCCTGTGCGCATTGTGGTGCCACAAACACCGGGCGGTGCATCAGATGCCTTGGCCCGCATCGTGGGTCAAAAGTTGAGCGAAAAATGGGGCCAGGCGGTGGTGATCGAAAACCGTGCAGGCGCGGGTGGCAACGTGGGCATGGAGCATGTGGCGCAGGCCACGGCCGATGGCCACACGCTGCTGATGAGCTACGCCGGTTCACACGCCATCAACGCGGCTTTGTACAAAAAACTGCCCTTTGATCCCGAAAAAGATTTTGAGCCTGTCGCCACACTGGCCACCCTGCCCTTTGTGCTGGTGGTGCGCCCCGACTCGCCGGTCAAAAGCATCAAGGATCTGGTGGACCAAGGCCAGCGTTCGCCTTTGACTTTTGGCTCTGCAGGCAACGGTTCGGTGAACCATTTGCTGGGCGTCATGTTCAATGCCGCCGCCAACACCAAGCTCGAACACATTCCTTACCGGGGCGCAGCACCGGCCATGCAAGACCTGATGGGCGGGCAGATCAACATGGTGTTCACCAGTTTGCCGTCGGTGTCGGGGGCCATCAAGAGCGGCACCTTGCGTCCGGTGGCGGTGACCAGCGGGGCGCGTTCGGGCAACTTCCCGAACATTCCCACCATCGCCGAGGGGGGCTTCAAAGAGTTTGATGTGTCGCCCTGGTTTGGATTGTTTGCCCCAGCCAAAACCCCGGCTGCCGTGATTCGCCGCATCAACCAGGATGTGCAAGAAGTGCTGAAAAACAAGGACGTGATCGAGCGCTTCAATGCGCAAGGCGCCGATGTGCTGATCACCCAACCTGCTGAGTTTGCCGGCATGCTGAAAAAAGACCTGGCCAAGTGGGCCGTGGTGGTCAAGGCCTCTGGCGCACAGATTGACTGACCCCAACTGAGATAACTCATGAACTTGAACAAAATTTCTCGCCGCACCGCTGTGGCCTTGGCGCTGAGCCTGAGCACCGGCGCTTTTGCACAGAACTGGCCTGACAAACCCATCCGCATCGTGGTGGGTTTTGCGCCCGGTGGTTTCACCGATGTGCTGGCCCGCACCATTGGCCAAAAGCTGCAAGAGCGCTTGGGGCAGTCGGTGGTGGTGGACAACAAGGCCGGTGCAGCGGGCACCGTGGGCGCCGACATCGTGGCCAAGGCCCGGCCCGATGGCTACACGCTGCTGCTGGGCCATAGCAATTCCAACTCGGTGGCCCCTGCGCTTTACCCCAAGCTGCCTTACGACGTGGTGAAAGATTTCACACCCATCATCCGTGTGGCCTCTACGCCTTTGCTGTTGACGGTGAACCCTGGCGTGCCGGCCACCGATGTGCGCTCGTTTGTGGCGCTGGCCAAACAAAAGCCCATGGGCCTGAGCTTTGCGTCGTCGGGCAGCGGCAGCGCGCAACACCTGGCTGCAGCCCGCTTCATGTTGGCCACGCAGACGCAGATGAACCACATTCCCTACAAAGGCAGCGGCCAGGCGATTGTGGATTTGCTGTCGGGCCAGGTGAACCTGAACTTTGAAAGCCCACCCAATGTGCTGCCGCACTACCAAGCGGGCAAGCTGCGGGTGTTGGCCATCACCAGCGAAAAGCGCTCGCCCCTGATGCCCAATGTGCCCACCCTGGCCGAAGCCGGCGTGCCCAACGCCGAGATGCTGCAGTGGTTTGCCGTGCTGGGCCCGGCCAAATTGCCTGCCGACATCACCCGACGCTTGAACACCGAGATTGCCGCGATTTTGAAGCTGCCCGATGTGGCCGAAAAAATCGCTTCGCAAGGCGGTGAAATCATTGGCGGCACGCCCGAGTCTTTTGCGGCGTTCATTCCCGAAGACAGCGCGTCTTGGGCCAAGCTGGTCAAAGACGCCAATGTGCGCATGGACTGATGTGTGAAACCCATTCCCAAAACCACCGACCTGTGTGATGCATGCGATGAGGCACAGGCCTGCGCCGTGCTGTTTCAAAGCTATGGCCTGCGTCGGGCCTTCACCGGGCCGATTCGCACCCTGCGCATCCACGAAGACATTGGCCTGATGCGCGACACCGTGAGCCAGCCAGGCCAAGGCCAAGTGCTGGTGATCGATGGCGGCGGCTCCGTCGCGCGGGCCTTGTTTGGCGACGTGATGGCCGAGCTGGCTTCGCGCAATGGCTGGGCAGGGCTGGTCATTCATGGTGTGGTGCGCGATGCTGATGAGCTCAATACCATCGACATTGGCGTGAAAGCCTTGGGCACGGTGCCCAAGCGCGGCAGCCGCACCGGTGCGGGCGAACGCGATGTGCCGGTGCATTTTGGCGGTGTGACCTTCACACCCGGTGACCATGTGGTGGTCGATGCCGATGGTGTGATCGTGCTGCCCACGGGCCTGACGGCGGCCACCATTGCCGTGGACGATGTGGTCGCGGCCACGGCCGCTTATGCGGCGGGCCCGGCGGCAACACACCAGCCATGAATCCGCGCACCCTGTACCAGCGCATCGTGGATGCGCACACGGTGCGGCCGCTGGGCAACAGCGGGCAAATTTTGTTGTACGTGGACCGCCAGGTTCTGAACGAATACACCAGCCCACAGGCCTTTGCCGCCTTGCACGCGCAAGGGCGTAACGTGTGGCGCCCCGCGTCCACCCTGGCGGTGGTGGACCATGTGAACGCCACCACGCCGGTGCGCAACGCACGCACCATGGTGCTGCACGATGCCGACCGCGCCCGTCAAGTCAGCACGCTCGCACAAAACTGCGCACGGCACGGCATTGAGCTGTTTGACATGCTCGACGCTCGCCAAGGCATTGAACATGTGGTGGCCAGCGAGCAAGGCTGGGTGCTGCCCGGCATGGTGATGGCGGCCGGGGACAGCCACACCACCACCCACGGGGCCATGGGCGCTTTGGGTTTTGGCATTGGCAGCAGCGAGATCGAACACCTGCTGGCCACCCAAACGCTCATTTACCGCCCTCAAAAAAACATGCGCGTCACGGTGCACGGCCAGATGCCTGCCGGCGTGACGGCCAAAGACCTGGTACTGAGCCTGATCGCGCAGATCGGGGCCGACGGGGCGTCGGGCCATGTGATCGAGTACGCGGGAGAGGCCATTCGCGCCATGGGCGTGGAAGGCCGCTTGACGCTGTGCAATATGAGCGTGGAAGCTGCCGCTCGGGGGGCCATCGTGGCCCCGGACGATGCCCTGTTTGATTATCTGCACGGTCGCCCGCGTGTGCCGCTAGGCGCACAGTGGGACGCGGCCGTGGCGCAGTGGCGTGCACTGCGCAGCGACGACGACGCGGTGTTTGACCAAGAAGTCATTCTGGACGCCCGAAGCTTGGCCCCGCGCGTGACCTGGGGCACCAGCCCGGACCAGGGCGTGCCCATCGACGGTGTGGTGCCCGACCCGGCGCTGGAAGCCGACCCGCAACGCCGACAAGGCATGCAACGCGCCTTGGCTTACATGGATTTGCAGCCCGGCCAGCGCCTGCAAAGCTTGCCCATCAGCCACGCCTTCATTGGCTCGTGCACCAACAGCCGCATTGACGACCTTCGCGATGCGGCGCGTTTTTTGAAAGGCCGACGTGTCGCACCCGGCGTGCGCGCCTTGGTGGTGCCCGGCTCGTCGATGGTGCGTGCGCAGGCCGAGGCGGAAGGCCTGGGACGCATTTTTGAAGAAGCGGGTTTTGAGTGGCGGCAGGCGGGTTGCTCGATGTGTGTGGCCATGAACGAAGATCACTTGAACGCCGGGGACCGCTGCGCCTCCAGCACCAACCGCAACTTTGAAGGTCGCCAGGGCCTGGGTGCACGCACCCACCTGATGAGCCCCGCCATGGTGGCGGCGGCGGCGGTCACAGGCGCGCTGACCGACTTGCGCAACCTGCCCTGTCATTGAAAGCGATGTGATGACTTCCGCATTCCAAGCCATCACTACTCTCTCAGGCACCGCCTGTGCCCTGCCCTTGCCACATGTGGACACCGACCAGATCATGCCCAAGCAGTTCCTCAAAGGGATTGATCGGCAAGGCCTGGCGCAAGGTTTTTTGCACGACATGCGTTTTGACGCATCGGGCCTAGCCCGCCGCGATTTTGTGCTGAACCAGGCCCCGTGGACTGAGGCGAAGTTTTTGGTCACGGGTGCCAATTTTGGTTGTGGCTCCAGCCGCGAACACGCGGTGTGGGGCATGCGCGAGTTGGGCATACGATGCGTGCTGGGCACCAGCTTTGGCGGCATTTTCAGCGACAACTGCATGCGCAACGGCGTGCCTGCACTGGTGTTGCCCGCAGTCGATGTGGACCGACTGATGGCCCTGGCCCAAGACCCGCAGCGCTGCCAAATGGCCTTGGACTTGGCAGCCCAAACGCTGCACACCCCGGCCGATGGGCAGACCTTGCGCTTTGACATCGACCCACTGCACCAAGGGATGCTGCTGCGCGGCCTGGATGCGGTGGGCATGAGCCTGACCCATGCGCCGGACATCCACGCCTTTGAAGCCCGGTATTTACAGGCCAACCCTTGGGTGCTGCCACCTCAGGAAATGCCCCCAATGCAAAAACCTCCACAAGAGAATTGACATGGTCCACTACTTTGACGAAGCCCGTGTTCAGCAACTGCTGAGCGTGCCCGATTTGCTGCAAGGTGTGCGTGAAGCCTTGGTGGCGCTGACGCTGGGCCAGGTGGTGCAGCCGCTGCGCATGGTCATGCCCATTGGCGAGGCATCGGCAGATGGCCTGCTGTTTTTGAAGCCCGCGCAGCTGGGTGATGCGCTGAGCACCAAGCTCATCACCCTGGTGCCAGGCAATGCGCAAAAAGGTTTGCCCACACTGCTGAGCACCATTGTGCTGATGGACCCAGCCACAGGCCAGACCTTGGCGGTGATGGAGGGCAACACCATCACCGCCATGCGCACGGCGGCGGCGTCTGCCGTGGCGGCCGACGCGCTGGTGCCGCGCACGCCCCAGGTGGTGGCCATGTTGGGCAGCGGCGTGCTGGCCCGCAGCCACGCGCAAATGCTGCGGGCCGTGCGCGAAGTGTCTGAAATCCGTGTGTGGAGCCCCACGGCCGCCAACGCGCAGCAATGTGCACGCGACATTGGCGGCGTGGCCTGCGACAGCGCCGAAGAAGCGGTACGCGGGGCCGACATCGTGTGCACCGTGACCAATTCGAGCGAACCGGTGCTTCAAGGTGCCTGGCTCAAATCGGGTGCCTTTGTGGCGGCAGTCGGTGCGCCCCGCCCCACCTGGCGTGAGCTGGACGACGCGGCCATGCAGCATTGGGTGGTGGCCGATCAACGCGAAGCCGCCGAAAAAGAATCGGGCGATGTGTTGCTGTCAGGCGCAAAAGTGGCGGCGGAAATTGGCGAAATTTTGTGCGGGCGTGTGGCCGCGCCGCCTGCAGGCACCACGGTGATTTTCAAATCGCTGGGCCAGGCGGTCGAGGACACGGTGGCGGCACGGCTGGTGTACCGCGCAGCTTTGGCTGAAGGTGCTCGAACATGAAAACCACCGACGTAGTGATGGTGGGCAGTGGCGTGATGGGTGCTGCCACGGCCTATTGGTTGACCCGATTGCAACCGGGCTTGCGCGTGACGCTGGTCGAGTCGGACACCCGCTACGAAAAAGCCTCGTCATCGCTGTCGGCCAGCTCCATCCGCCAACAGTTCACCTGCCCCGTGAACATCCGCCTGAGCCAATACGGCATCGCGTTTTTACGCGATGCCGAGCAGCACCTGGGCGTGCCCGATCACCCGGTGGCGCTGGGTTTGCAGGAACCCGGTTACCTGTACCTGGCCCAGACCGAACAAGTGGCCGCACTGCAAACCGCGCATCAAATTCAAAAGCAGGCCGGTGCCGACGTGGCTTTGCTGACACCAGACGCCCTGCGCCAACGCTACCCCTGGCTGAATGTGGACGATGTGGCGCTGGGCAGCTTGGGCCTGAGCGGCGAGGGTTGGTTTGACGGCCCTGCCCTTCACCAAGCATTCTTGAAAAAAGCCATGGCGCAGGGCGTGCAGCGCCTGCACGACCGGGTGGTAGGCATGGACCACACAGCCACCCAAATCACGGGGGTACGCCTGGCCAGTGGCGGCACTTTGGGCTGCGCTCAGGTGGTCAACGCTGCAGGGGCCTGGGGCGGCGAAGTGGCGGCCATGGCCGGGGTGCATCTGCCGGTGGTGGGGGCCAGGCGCACGGTGTTTGTGCTGTCTTGCCCCGAGCCCTTGCCCCTGTGCCCTTTGCTGATCGACCCCACCGGTTGGTGGCTGCGCCCGGAGGGTCGGTTTTTGATCAGCGGCTCAGAGCCCCTGCACACCGAACCCAACCTGCCGCTCGAGCCCGACTGGTCCGAGTGGAACGACGCGCAATGGGCTTCGCTGGCCCACCGCATTCCGGCGCTGGCTGCGCTGCGGGTCAAGCGGGCCTGGGCGGGTTATTACGAGATGAACACCTTCGATCACAACGCCGTGATCGGCCCTCACCCTGAGTTGCACAACCTGTATTTCATCAACGGTTTTTCTGGTCACGGCATGCAACACGCCGCCGGTGCGGGTCTGGCGCTGGCCGAGTGGATGCTGCACGGACAAGCGCGAACCATCGCGGTGGATGAACTGGGTTTTGAGCGCCTGCTTCACAACAAACCGCTGCGCGAGTTGCAGGTGATTGGTTAAGCAGGCCTGCTGCGGTATTTGTGGCAGACCCGCCCCGGGGTGGTGGGGGTCAACGACCTTACATCGCAGCGAGGGCGCAGCCCCAACAAGGCGCGTCCATGCACAGGCTTTGAGGCTGCATCAAGGCTTGTCTTCACGGGCCTCGATTTGCAAGCGCTGGACCACGGCACCACGCGTGCCTGCCACTGCGCGAATTCGCAGCGCCGGACCGGCTTCGAGCGCCACGCGGCAGTGGTAATCTAGACCATCGGTCTGGCCCGGGCAACTGCTGGCAATGCGCCGACTCCATTGTTGCTTGCCATCGATGTCCAGCGTCAAAGCATGCCAAGCCTCTGCGTTGTTCTCAGGCACACGCACCATCAGGCTCACATCGATGTCAAAAGTACGCGCACGTTGGAGTGCACCGGGAATGTGGAGCACGGCCACCGCATCGCCCACCTCGGTACGCCACAACTCGGGTTGAGCGGAGGACGCCATGGGTTTCAGGCTTTGAGCCAAGTTTGAAGTTCGCCACTGTCGATCAGGCGGCGAAGGTCATCGGCCCCGCCAACCAAGGTTCCGCGCACAAAAACCATTGGGAAAGTGGGCCAACCGGTCCACATCTTGAGGGCATTGCGCAAGCGCCACTGCGAAAAATAGCTGCCGAACTCGATGTACTCATGGGCCAGTTCCGCGGCTTGTAAGGCCTTGCGGGCTTTGCGCACAAAGGGGTTGCCTGACAAGCCAACCACCACCACAGGGTGCAGAGCAATGGCGGTTTGAACTCGCTGAATGACGGGCAGGTTCAGTTCTGAAACGTGTTGGCGAATGGCCGGATGAATGGCCGATTCATCGAGGAGAGGTCGGGTCATGATGGTCCTTGGTGGATTGCCATCATAGTCACTCCGAGCCACAACTGCCGTGGTCAAGTCTTCTTTTTGTCGAAGCAGACTGCGGGTCAATCCACCTTGGCGCCCGATTCCTTGACGATGCGTGACCACCGCACCAAATCATCGCGCACGATCGCAGCCAGTTGCTCAGAAGTGCCCTTGAAGGGCTCACAACCCAAGGTGGCCAGGCGCTCACGGGCATCGGCACTGTCCAAAGCTTTGGAAACTTCGTTTTGCACAAACTGCAAGAGCTCTTTGGGTGTGCCAGCAGGCGCAAACATGCCATACCAAGGTGTGGCACCGAAGCCTTTGACCGTTTCGCCAATGGTGGGCGCATCGGGCAAAGCAGCGACCCGTTTTTCGTTCACCACACCCAAGACCTTGAGTTTGCCTGCACGCACAAAAGCGATGGACGATGGCATGCTTTGAACGGACAAAGGCACTTGCCCACTGACCACATCGGTCGCCGCCGCAGCAGCGCCTTTGTAGGGAATATGCTGAAGTTTGATGTCGGTGGCCTTTTGCAGCATTTCACCAATCAGGTGGTTGAGCGTGCCGTTGCCCGCAGAGGCAATGGCAAATTTGCCGGGATTGGCTTTGGCCTGCGCAATGAACTCAGACATGTTGTTGGCCGGGAATGCCGGGTTGGCCACCAGCACATAGCCCGCACGGGCCAAAGGGGCCACAGGTTCAAAGTCCTTGACCGGGTCGAACCCTGTGCGCTGGTACAAAAATGGGTTGATGACCTGCGCACTGTCGGCCGTGATCATGAGCGTGTAGCCATCGGGCTTGGCCTTGGCCGCCGCCGCAGTGCCCACATTGCCGCCTGCGCCCGCCCTGTTTTCGACCACAAAAGATTGTCCTGTTTGCTCGGTCAGTTTTTGGGCCACCACGCGCGCAATGGCATCATTGGCTCCACCTGCAGCTTGGGGGACGATGATGGTCACCGGTTTGTTGGGGTATTTGTCTTGGGCCAAAACGCTGCCCAAAATTGAAAAACTGAAGGCCAGAGCCATGGCGATGGTTTTGCACATGTGATGTTCCGAGTGGTTGAATACCCTGATTTTTGTCTGCAAAACACCGTCTGTAACGGGTGAAAACCCTCAAGCTTTGACGGGTGGGGGAGCCATTAGAGAGACCCGACCCGGAAAGAAAAACAGGTCACAGCCTTGTGAGCTGTAACCCGTTGATTTCATTAGGAATAAATGGTCGGCGTGGCGGGATTCGAACTCGCGACCCCTTGCACCCCATGCAAGTGCGCTACCAGGCTGCGCTACACGCCGACAAGCTTTAAATTATAGCCTGTTCCATGGCCTTAAATTGTCAAAAGGGCTCTGATTTGCAAAAGCTCTTCATGAATCGAGACAGGGGCCATCAAGGGCAGAGGCAAAGCTGAGGTCGATGGAGTCGGCCATGCGCCCATGTCTGCGTTCATGTCCTCTTGCAGGTCCACCAAAAAATCTTCTTCAGCGGTGTCGACTTCGTTTTGCGACAAACGAGAAAGTTGGCGTTCAGTTTGGACCAGCTCTTGCAACTTGTTGCGAGCGCCGCTGATCGTGAACCCTTGGTCGTACAGAAGACCACGGATGCACCGGATCATCATCACTTCGTGACGCTGGTAGTAGCGTCTATTGCCTCTGCGCTTGACCGGGCGAAGTTGGGTGAATTCTTGCTCCCAGTAACGAAGAACATGGGGTTTGACACCGCACAGCTCACCGACTTCACCAATGGTGAAGTAGCGCTTAGCCGGAATGGGTGGGAGCAAACTGTCCATGTTTGACAACGAGTTACCTAGAAAACCTAGTAGCTTACTGCAACAGTGCTGTCTTCGTCCAGCAACGCTGAGCAGTGGTTTCGCTGCAAAAGCCCAACAAAACCCGATGAATTAGGCAAATTGATCACCGTGGCGTTTGAGACTGTATGGTGTCCGGCGTGGCGGACACCGCAACCCAATCAATTGAGGATTTGATCCATCCATGAAAAAAGCCCAAGTAGATGACTACTTAGGCTTTGATCTGGCGGAGTGGACGGGACTCGAACCCGCGACCCCCGGCGTGACAGGCCGGTATTCTAACCAACTGAACTACCACTCCTGATAGCTGTAGCTTTTAACGAGTTGACTTGGCAACTGAACAAGTGCTACAAAACTTGGCGACCCTACGGGGATTCGAACCCCGGTACTCACCGTGAAAGGGTGATGTCCTAGGCCTCTAGACGATAGGGTCATAACCTGGACGGATTCTTTCGAATCATCTCAACACTTTGGTGGAGGTAAGCGGGATCGAACCGCTGACCTCTTGCATGCCATGCAAGCGCTCTCCCAGCTGAGCTATACCCCCTTTGGCATCTTCTGATACAAACATTGTTGCCGCTGTTAGCTTTCTTGTTATGCCTCGATGGTGTCGAGACTTGAATTATAGACAGGTTTCTAGGCGTTTTTTAAGGTGCCAACAATTTTTTCTCTTTTACTCAAAAAAAGAACGGCATCCAGTGATGGCGTCTGCGCAGTGCCCATGACCAATACACGCACGGGCATGGCCAGCTGAGGCATTTTCATCCCAACTTCACCCAAGGTTTCTTTGATGGCCGCAGCAATCGACACCTTGTCCCAGGCACATATTGCCAACTTGTCAGCCAAAACGCGCAGCGCTGGCTTAACGGCATCGGTCACATGCAAGGCTTTCTCTTGCGGATTGGGCACCACATCCAGATAAAAAGCTGAAATCCATTGCGCTAAAACAACCAAGGTGTCGCATCGGTCTTTGAACAAGCCGCAAATGCTGGCCAAGCGCTCGTCAGTCGCCACACCCAGTTTGGCCAAGAAGGGTTTCACGCACTCAGACAGGGCGTCATCGCTCATGGCCTTGAGGTGCTGCGCGTTGACCCACTTGAGCTTGGCTTCGTCGAATTGCGCAGCGCTTCGACCCAAGTGATCCAAATTGAACCACGCCAAGAACTGCGCTCGGCTGAAAATTTCGTCATCGCCATGACTCCAGCCCAATCGTGCCAAATAATTGACCATGGCATCGGGCAGATAGCCTTCATCGCGGTAGGCCGTCACGGCTTTGGCACCATTGCGTTTGCTCATCTTCTCACCCTGTTCGTTGAGCACAGTGGGCAGGTGGGCGTAAACCGGTGGCTCTTTGCCAAGGGCTTTGAAGATGTTGATCTGGCGTGGCGTGTTGTTCACATGGTCATCGCCACGGATCACGTGGGTGATCTGCATGTCGATGTCATCCACCACAACGCAAAAGTTGTAAGTGGGCGTGCCATCAGGGCGCGCAATGACCAGGTCGTCCAGCTCGTCATTGCTGATTTCAATCAGGCCTTTGACCTTGTCGTCCCAGGCGACCACACCTCCTATAGGATTCTTGAATCGCAGCACAGGTTTCACACCCTCCGGGATGTCAGGGAGGCTTTTGCCTTCTGCGGGACGCCAAGTGCCGTCGTAACGGGGTTTTTCCTTGTTGGCCATTTGTCGCTCACGCAGAGCATCCAAATCTTGCATGCTCATATAACAGGGGTAAACATGCCCTGCAGCGATCAACTCGGCCAGCACAGCCTTGTAACGCTCCATGCGCTGCATTTGGTAGAAAGGACCCTCGTCATGGTTGAGCTCTAACCAAGCCATGCCTTCAATGATCACATCGACAGAAGCTTGGGTAGAACGATCAAGGTCTGTATCTTCGATGCGCAAGATGAAATCACCACCTGTCGCACGGGCAAACGCCCAAGGGTACAAAGCCGAACGGATGTTGCCCAGATGGATGAAACCTGTGGGCGATGGGGCAAAGCGGGTGCGTGTTTTGGTCATATCAGAAGGTATCGAGACCACGGCACAGGTCTTTTTGAACATCTTGGGGGTATTCGAGGCCAACAGCGACTCGAATCAGGCCTTGACCAATGCCTGCGGCTTGGCGCTGCGCCTCGGTCAGTCGACCGTGCGAGGTGCTGGCGGGGTGCGCCACCATGGTTTTGGTGTCGCCCAAATTGGTGGCCAAGGACAGCATTTGCATTTGGTCCATCACATGGAATGCGCGTTGACGCGATTGCTCGGGACCATCGGCTTTGACATCAAAAGACAAAACCGCACCGCCCAGACCCGACATCTGGCGCATGGCCAAATCATGTTGAGGGTGGCTGGCCAAGCCAGGGTAGTGCACACGCGCCACGGCGGGGTGTTTTTCGAGCCATTCGGCCAACATTTGCGCACGGGCCGTTTGGGCTCGCATGCGCAAGTCCAGTGTTTCAAGGCCCTTGAGCACCACCCAAGCATTAAAAGGGGCCAATGTCATGCCGCCACTTTTGAGCACAGGCAAAAATTTCTCAGTGATCATTTGCTGTGATGCACACAGCGCGCCTGCCATCACGCGGCCTTGGCCGTCGAGGTATTTGGTGCCTGAATGCATGATGATGTCGGCCCCCATGGCCACAGGGCGTTGCAAGGCGGGTGTGGCAAAGCAGTTGTCCACCGCAAACAAGGCATCGGCGTTGTGCGCAATGTCGGCCAGCGCCTGGATGTCGCACACCTCGGTCAGGGGGTTGGTGGGCGTTTCGGCAAACAGCAAACGTGTGTTGGGCCGGACCGCGGATTGCCATTCCTTCAAATCGGTTTGCGAGACAAAGCTCGATTCAACGCCAAACTTGGCCAAGTCAGAACCGATCAGCTTGATGGTGGAGCCAAACATGGAGCGCGAGCACACCACATGATCGCCCGCTTTGAGCAGGCCCATGCACATCATCAAAATGGCGGACATGCCCGATGCGGTGCCCATGGCGGCTTCAGTGCCCTCCAAAGCCGCCAAGCGCATTTCCATGCTGCTGACCGTGGGGTTGCCATAGCGGCCGTAGGTAAAGCCTTCTTCGTCACCCGCAAAGCGGCGCGCGGCGGATTCGGCTGTGGGCTGCACGTAGCCGCTGGTCAGGTACAAGGCTTCGGAGTTTTCGCCGTATTGGCTGCGCTCCACTGCGGCACGCACGGCCAGGGTTTCAATGTGCAAATCGTCAAATCGTGAAGATGCTGTCATGTTGTGGGCTCACTCGCTGGCGTTGGGCAATGCCAAACGCGAATTGTCGTCATCGCCCTCTTCGGTTTGAGGGCGGGTTTGGTTCAAACGGTGGATGTCGTCAGCCGAGATATCGCCCGTCACGTACACACCATCAAAGCAAGACGCATCAAAGTCAGACAGCGCACCTGCTGCATTGACCCGCGCTTGGGCGACAGCGGTTTTCATGGCATCCACGTCTTGGTAAATGAGCGCATCACAGCCAATGATTTGGCGGATTTCTTCGATGCTGCGGCCATGGGCCACCAGCTCTTCTTTGGTCGGCATGTCGATGCCGTACACATTGGGAAAGCGCACCGGCGGCGCAGCGCTGGCCATGTACACCTTGCGGGCCCCGGCGTCCCGCGCCATTTGCACGATCTCGCGGCTGGTGGTGCCGCGCACGATGGAATCATCGACCAGCAGCACATTGCGGCCCTTGAACTCGCTGACGATGGTGTTGAGTTTTTGGCGCACCGACTTTTTGCGCACCGCTTGTCCGGGCATGATGAACGTGCGGCCGACATAACGGTTTTTGACAAAACCTTCTCGATAGGGAATGCCCAGCAAATGGGCCAATTGGGTGGCGCTGGGACGGCTGGACTCGGGGATCGGGATCACCACATCGATGTCGCTGGGGGGCACGGTTGAAATAACCCGCTTGGCCAATGTCTCGCCCAAATTCAAACGGGCTTGGTACACCGAAATGCCGTCCATGGTCGAGTCGGGGCGGGCCAAATACACGTATTCAAAGATGCACGGACTCAATTGCGTTTTGTCAGCGCATGCTTGGGTATGCATCTTTCCCTCAAGGTCAACAAAGACGGCTTCCCCCGGAGCCACGTCTCGCTCAAATTGGTGTGAGGTGCCATCCAAAGCCACCGACTCGCTGGCCAACATGATGGAGCCGTCTTTGCTGCGGCCCATGCACAAAGGCCGAATGCCATGCGGGTCACGAAAGGCGACCAGGCCATGCCCTGCGATCAAGGCAATCACCGCGTAAGAACCTTTGACACGGCGGTTCACACCGCGCACAGCCTCAAACACGTCCAGGGGTTTGAGTGGCAAGCCGCGCGTGGTTTTCTCCAACTCATGGGCCAACACATTGAGCAAGACCTCGGAATCACTGTCGGTGTTGATGTGGCGGTGGTCCACTGAAAACAACTCCGATTTCAACGCATGGGCATTGGTCAGGTTGCCGTTGTGCACCAGCACCAAGCCAAAAGGTGCGTTCACATAAAAAGGCTGGGCCTCTTCTTCACTGAATGCGTTACCCGCCGTGGGGTAACGCACTTGTCCCAATCCGCAGTTGCCCGGCAAACTGCGCATGTTGCGGGTGCGAAACACATCACGCACCATGCCTTTGGCCTTGTGCATGAAAAATTTTCGGTCCAGCTGCGTGACGATGCCCGCCGCGTCTTGGCCCCGGTGTTGCAACAGCAACAAGGCGTCATAAATCAATTGGTTGACCGGCGCGTTACTGACAACGCCAACAATTCCACACATACTTTTAATCCGTTCAAAAAGCGATACGCACCAAAATATCAGGGCAATACCTCTGCAAAACTCTCTGGCAACAAGGGCTTCAACCGGTCCAAACTTGCATTCAACCAGATGGGTCCATGGGCGTTTTTCCACCAGACCTCGGTCGAAAACCCAGTCAACTGGACGACCACCGTGAGGGCGAGCAACAACACCATGCCACGGGCCAAGCCAAACAAAGCCCCCAAGCTGCGGTCAACGGGACGCAATCCCACGGTTTCCACCAGCATTTTGATCAGCCAAGAAACCATGCCCGCTGCAAACAACGAGGCGATAAACACCACAACAAAAGCGATGGCGTACTGCAAGGGCTCAGCGGCACTTTTCAGAAATGGGAGCCAAACGATGACATCGGAAGCGAACCATTGGGCCAAGATGAATGCAGCCACCCAACCGGCCAAAGACAGCACTTCATAGACAAGTCCCCGCCAAAAACCGACCACCATGGAAACGAACAGGACAAGCAGCAAAATCCAGTCTGTCAGTGACACGTCCACGTCATAACCTCAACACAGCAGGCGAAAAACCCAGGGCCCGGATCCGTGCGGCAACTTGGTCTGCCTCCTCTCGCGATCCAAACGGCCCCACTCGCACACGGGTGGAGGTTTTGCCCTCTTTGTCGTCCACCGACTGGGTGTACGTGGACAGCCCCCCTTGTTCCAGTTTTTTACGAACTTCTCGAACCCTGTTTGCGTCAGAAAATGCGCCCACTTGGATGACATGGCGCTCCACAACTGCAGTGTTGTCCCTGCCGTCGAGCAGGGACTTGGCTTTGCTTCCATCGTCTTTTGGCTTGGGCTTGATGGGTGGGGCAAGTTCGGCTTTGTCGGGTGTTGACTTGGGCTCTACAGGCTTGGCTTGCGCAGGGACAGGCGCTGGATTCGGTTTGGGACTCAGCACAGGCGCTGATCTCACCACCACTTCTTCGCCCTCATCGAGTCCGCTTTGAACAGGCAGAGGTTTAGCCTGATTGACCAAGGGTTTGGCTGGCACCGAAACCGTTGGTGCAGGAGCCGCTGCAACCAGTGCAGGGGTCACATGTCTGTCAGGAATAACGATCGGCGTATCCACCGCGACAGGACGAGGCTGGGTGTCAAACAACAAAGGAAAACCGAGTACGGCCAGCAGAACCAACACCACAGCGCCAATTAAGCGGTGCCTGGCACGCCTTCTGACGACGTCGATGTTTTCACTCGCACTCAGCACGGCCACTTCTGAAACGGGGGCATCGGGGTCAGCCTGACCGGGAACACGGAACTTGAAAAACGCCATGGCGATGTTCAGGGGCTGAGGTGTTTGGCCTGAAGACGAGGGATGCCATCTTGCAAAACACCCCCCACTGTATGGAAGGAACCAAAGACGACGATTCTATCAGCCGGGTCTGCGCTCTGGATGGCCGCATGGAAAGCCTCCATGGGGCTGGCATGAACACTGCTGGTCACATCTTTGCGGGTGTTTTGCGACTGCCAAAGCGATTGAAGTTGTTCGGCAGTCGCGGCCCGGCTCAGGGGCAAATCCGTGAAATACCACTTGTCAACCATCGGATTGACATGCTTGAACATGGGCAAAAGGTCCTTGTCAGCCATGGCACCCAACACCGCATGGGTGGTCGGGTAAAAACCCATGGCATCGAGATTGACCGCCAGGGCGGCCACAGAATGGGGGTTGTGCGCCACATCCAACACCAGCACGGGTTGACCCGGCACGATCTGGAACCGTCCGGGCAACTCCACCATGGCCAAGCCATTGCGGATAGCTTGAGCCGTCACGGGTATTCGTTGACGCAAAGCCTCCAAGGCAGCCAACACCCCCGATGCGTTGATCAATTGATTGGCCCCGCGCAGCGCGGGGTAGGCCATTCCACTGTAACGTCGATCACGCCCGGCCCAAGCCCACTGCTGGGGATCACCCGAAAAATTGAAATCCCGCCCAAATTGCCACAGCTGAGCACCCAAGGCATGCGCATGGTCGATCACGCTTTGCGGCGGCACCGGATCGCTCACGATCACCGGCCGCCCCGCGCGCATGATGCCGGCCTTTTCAAAACCAATGCTTTCACGGTCCAAGCCCAAAATGGCCGTATGGTCGATGTCGATGCTGGTGATCACCGCACAATCGGTGTCGATGATGTTGACCGCATCCAAACGGCCCCCCAAACCCACCTCCAAAATAGCCACCTCCAGATCGGCTTTGGACATCAGGTGAAGAATGGCGAGTGTGCTGAATTCAAAGTAGGTGAGGCTGACATCACCGCGAACAGACTCGACAAAAGCAAAAGCTTGCGCAAAGGCTGCAGACGAAGCGGACTCGCCATGCAAACGGCAACGCTCTTCAAAATGAACCAAATGGGGCGAGGTATAAACCCCGGTTTTGTAACCCGCTTGCAACAAAACAGCCTCTAGCATGGCGCAGGTTGAACCCTTGCCATTGGTGCCGGCCACCGTGATCACCGGACAGTCAAAATGCAGTGTCATGCGGTCGGCAACGGTTTTGACACGTTCGAGCCCCATGTCAATGGCCACGGGGTGTAACTGCTCGCACCAGTCGAGCCATTGTTGTAGAGTCTTCATAGGGCGCGATTGTCGCCGACTCCCACCCGATTTCATGAGAGAAAAACAACATGGACCTGATCGTTTACGGCATTCCCAACTGCGACAGCGTGAAAAAAGCACGCGCCTGGTTGGTCGCCCAAAACATGAGCGCCACATTTCACGACTTCAAAAAACAAGGTGTGCCCGTTGCAGAAATCGACAAATGGATCGATGCATTGGGCTGGGAAACACTGCTCAACCGCAAAGGCAGCACCTGGCGAAAGCTTGATCCCGACATACAAGCGGGCGTGATCGACCGTGCCGGTGCCAAGGCCGTCATGCTGGAGCACGCCAGCACGATCAAACGCCCCGTGATCGCCTGGCCTTCTGGACGGTGGACGGTCGGCTTCACACCAGACGGTTGGCCCGCTTGAAGCCCCCGCAGCGCCAAGTTGAACGCAACTTTACCTGCCCTTCATAGGCAGCGGGGTTTGCCCGCGCTACACTTGATAAATTCAACTGAAAAGGGAAAACCACATGAAAAATTTGGCAATTGCCCTCTTGATGTCGGCCACATGTGCAGCGCATGCACAAGAAGTAGGCCAAGTGATTTCACGCACAGCGGTTTACCAACAAGTGCTTGTGCCCCGTCAAACCTGCAGCCAGACCCCTGTGGCCGTCTCCAACCCCAGCTCGGGCGCTGGCGCGGTGCTGGGGGCCATTGCAGGGGGAGTGGTTGGCAACCAAATAGGCGGCGGTTCAGGACGCGCCTTGGCCACCATCGCAGGCGTGATGGGCGGTGCCATGATGGGGGACAGAGTTGAAAACCCCGGTTCCCAAATACAAAATCAGACCACTTGCACCACCCAAAACATTTATGAAAACCGGCTGACGGGTTACAACGTTGTCTATGAATTTGCCGGCAAACAATACAACGTGGTCTTACCCCAGGACCCCGGGCCAACGCTGCAACTGCAGGTCACGCCCTTGATGGCCCCTCGTTCAGAAGTGCCCAGCAACGCTGAATTGAACCCGACAGCCTTGACCACAGTGCCCATGGTGACCCACACGACACCGACCGTGATCCAGGAGTCACGCGTGGTGTATGTTCCGACTCCGGTTTACAGAAGCTATGCTCCCATTTATACCCATGTTGATCTGGGCTGGGGTTGGCGGCATGGTCATGGCCACGGCTACAGCCGAAGAGACGGCCGCTGGCGTTGAAAGACCTGGACAAACATGATCGGGCCGCACACCAAAGCGCCTAAAATGTGGCGTTGATTGACCGTCAAGGGCGTCCAAAGACGCCCTTTTCCATTGATGCGGGACCACCCCGCCCCCTTGAAGCACCCACCATGACCACCCAAACCATCGACGGCGTTTCCGTCAACACCCAAGCCAATGTTTACTTTGACGGCAAATGCGTCAGCCACGGCCTGACCCTGGCCGACGGCACCAAACTGTCGGTGGGCGTGATCTTGCCCGCCACCTTGACCTTCAACACCGGCGCACCAGAGATCATGGAATGCGTGGGTGGCTCTTGCGAATACAAGCTCGACGGCAGCACCGAATGGGTCAAGTCCAGCGCAGGCGAAGAGTTCAGCGTGCCCGGCAACTCCAAGTTCGAGATCCGTGTGACCGAGGCCTACCACTACATCTGCCATTTTGGTTAAAGCGATTGATCGAGACGCCATGAGCACCATCCTGCAAAACCTGCCCAAAGGGCAAAAAGTCGGCATCGCCTTTTCGGGCGGCCTGGACACCTCTGCCGCCTTGCTGTGGATGAAGCAAAAGGGCGCCCTGCCCTACGCCTACACCGCCAACCTGGGCCAGCCTGACGAATCCGACTACAACGAGATTCCCCGCAAAGCGATGGAATACGGCGCTGAAAAAGCCCGCCTGGTCGACTGCCGCACCCAGCTGGCCCACGAAGGCATCGCCGCCATCCAAAGCGGCGCTTTCCACATCTCCACCGGTGGTATTACCTACTTCAACACCACCCCACTGGGCCGCGCCGTCACGGGCACCATGCTGGTGGCCGCGATGAAGGAAGACGACGTCAACATCTGGGGCGACGGCAGCACATTCAAGGGCAACGACATCGAGCGTTTTTACCGCTACGGTTTGCTGACCAACCCGAGCCTCAAGATCTACAAGCCCTGGCTGGACCAGCTGTTCATCGACGAGCTGGGGGGCCGCGCCGAGATGAGCGCCTTCATGACCGCCAACGGCTTTGGCTACAAGATGAGCGCCGAAAAGGCCTACTCCACCGACAGCAACATGCTGGGCGCGACCCACGAAGCCAAGGACCTGGAAAGCCTGCAAAGTGGCATGAAGATCGTCAACCCCATCATGGGTGTGGCGTTCTGGAAGCCCGAAGTCGAGGTCAAGGCCGAAGAAGTGAGCGTGCGCTTTGAAGAAGGCATGCCCGTGGCGCTGAATGGCGTGGAATACGCCGACCCGGTTGAGCTGTTCCTCAAGGCCAACGAAATCGGCGGCCGCCACGGTTTGGGCATGAGCGACCAGCTCGAAAACCGCATCATCGAAGCCAAGAGCCGCGGGATCTACGAAGCCCCCGGCATGGCGCTGCTGCACATCGCTTACGAGCGCTTGGTCACCGGCATCCACAACGAAGACACCATCGAGCAGTACCGCATCAACGGCCTGCGCCTGGGCCGCTTGTTGTACCAAGGCCGCTGGTTCGACCCGCAAGCCATCATGCTGCGCGAAACCGCCCAGCGCTGGGTGGCCCGCGCCGTGACCGGCACCGTGACGCTGGAGCTGCGCCGTGGCAACGACTACAGCATCCTCAACACCGAATCGCCCAACCTGACTTACGCCCCAGAGCGTTTGAGCATGGAAAAAGTGGAAGACGCGCCGTTCAGCCCGCTGGACCGCATCGGCCAGCTGACCATGCGCAACCTCGACATCGTCGACACCCGCGCCAAGCTGGGCATCTACGCGCACGCTGGTTTGTTGTCGGTGGGCGAAGGCCCGCACATCTACAAGCTGGATGGCAGCGGCAAGAAGTGATGCCTCTGTCGCCTCTATAAAAAACGGCCTTCGGGCCGTTTTTTCTTGTCTGCTTGCAATTCTGTTGTTTTCCGCCTTGGTGCGGGTGCCTACCGGCCCGCCTCATAACTCGCTTCGCTCGCCAAATCGGCGGGTCCGGCAGGCGCCCGCACCAAGGCTACCTGGCTAACTCAATCACCGTGACCATCTTTGATTTACCCCATACAATCCGCCCATACCCACCATCAGCATGTTTTACGGAATTTTGGTTTCCATGTTCTTTGAGGACACGGACAGGCATCACCTTGCCCACATCCATGTGCGCTACGCAGGCGATAAAGCGGCCATTGCCATTGACGACGGACACGTGTTGGCTGGAGGTTTTCCACCCAAGCAATTGAAAATGGTTCAAGCTTGGATTGAAATCCACAAAGATGAACTGCTGGCCGACTGGGAACTTGCCAAGGCTGGTGAGCAGCTCTATCCGATTGACCCTTTGCGTTGAGGAGCATGACCATGCAAGACTTGTTGGACGTGATCTTGGTCAAGCCCATGCAAAACCATTGGCTGGCTTTGTCTTTTGAAAATGGCGAAAAACGTCTGTTTGATGTCAAACCACTGTTAAGCAAAAAACCATTTGAGCCATTAAAGCAACAGCATGTCTTTGAGCAAGCTTATGTGTTTGCCGGCACGGTGAACTGGCCCGGCAACATCGACATTTCACCTGAAACCTTATACGCAAGATCGGTGGCCGCCTAACCTGGAACGTCATTGAACGCGAAAGAATGTCGTGCGCTTTGCACCAATTAAAAACGGCCTGTAGGCCGTTTTTTTATTTCAGCGGTGGCATGTCCACCACCCGCAGGGTGACATGGGCCACCGCACAGGGCCCTTGGCCTTCGGCTGGGTTGGTTTCCAACTCAACGGCCACCACACAAATGGTGCCCCCCACCTGCAGGGTTCGCGCCTTGGCATACAAGGTTTGCCCTTTGGCCGGGGCCAAGAAGTTCACATGCAAATCTACCGTGACCGCGATTTTGCCTGCCGGCAATGCGGTGGTGGCCGCTGCACCCGCTGCATGGTCGGCCAAGCCTGACACTACGCCCCCATGGAAAAAGCCATTGAACTGCAAGAGTTCAGGCTTTTTGGCCAATGACAACGTCACATGGCCAGGCTCTGCGGACACCACCTCTACACCTGCGGCGTGGGTGTAACCGGTGATGGCCGTGACTTTGCGGACAAGTTGTTCTGGTGTCATTGGGAGCTCTCCTGTGAAACCCGAAAACTGTAACCGTCAGAAATGTGTTTGCGCATCAGGGAATCCCAGAAGAGCCCATGACAAAGCGCCGGGTTGGGGCCTGAGCGGATCGGCCGATTTGGCGAGCGAAGGGAGTTATGAGGCGGACCGCTCATGCCACAACCCGGTGCGGAACAAAACCACTAACCCAGAACTTCAAATCACAACAGGCTCGGGCTCCAACCGAATCCCAAACCGCTCGTACACGCTGGTCTGAATGGCCTTGGCTAAGGTCATCACCTCGCCACCCGTGCAGGGGTTCTCACGCCCACCCCGGTTCACCAACACCAGCGCCTGCTTTTCATAGACCCCAGCGTGGCCCACGCTTTTGCCTTTCCAGCCGCAGGCGTCGATCAACCAGCCTGCAGCCAGCTTGATGGTGCCGTCGGGCATGGGGTAGTGCACCACCTTGGGGTCACGGGCGATGATGTCGGCGCATTGCTCGGGAGTGACCGTGGGGTTCTTGAAGAAGCTGCCCGCATTGCCAATCACTGCCGGGTCAGGCAATTTGGCACGGCGAATCGCCACAACCCAGTCAAAAATCTGCCGGGCATCTGGGCTGTGGATGCCGGTCTCGACCATCTTGCGCTCCAGGTCCAGATAGCCCAACTCGGGCTTCCAGCGCTTGGGCAGCGCAAAGCGCACCCGCAAAATCACCGCCCTGCCCGCCAGGCCCAAGCCATCCGGGCCTCTAGAGCCGACGGATGCGTGCTTGAACACCGAGTCACGGTAGCTGAAGCCGCACTGAGCCGCATTCAGGCTGAATACCTCGCCCGTGAAAAGGTCTATGGCGTCCAGCGAGTCAAAGCGGTCTTGCAGCTCCACGCCATAGGCGCCGATGTTTTGCACGGGCGATGCGCCCACGGTGCCGGGGATCAGGGCCAAGTTTTCTAGACCCGGGTAGCCCTTGTCCAGCGTCCACGCGACCAAGGCGTGCCAATCCACCCCTGCCCCCGCCTCAATCACCCAGTGTTTGTCCGTCTCTGCCGACAGACGCAAGCCTGGCACCTCGATTTTGAGCACCAGGGCCTTGACGTCGCCCGTCAAAACGATGTTGCTACCACCGCCCAGCACTTGTCGGGGCAAAGTGGTCAATTGGGGGTCGGCCAGCACCGCCAAAAGGTCGGCTTCGGTGCGCACTCGCACCAAAGCCTGGGCTTTGGCGGCGATGCCGAAGGTGTTGTAGGGCTGCAGGGGGACATTTTTCTCTAGGAACATGGGAGAATTGTCGCATTCTCACCCTCGGACTTTTACCGCCATGCCCTCGTTTGATACCGTTTGCGAACCCAATATGGCCGAAGTGCGCAACGCCGTTGACACTTCCGCCAAAGAAATCGGCACCCGCTTTGACTTCAAAGGCACATCGGCCAAGATCGAGCTCAAAGACAAAGAGATCACGATGTTCGGCGATGCCGAGTTTCAACTCACACAAGTCGAAGACATCTTGCGCAACAAGCTCACCAAGCGCAGTGTGGACGTGCGCTTTTTGGACATTGGCAAAGTCGAAAAAATCGGCGGCGACAAGGTCAAGCAAGTGATCAAGGTGAAAAACGGCATCGAGACCGAAGATGCCAAGAAGATCACCCGCCTCATCAAGGACAGCAAGATCAAGGTGCAAGCGTCCATCCAAGGCGACGCGGTGCGTGTGACCGGTGCCAAGCGTGATGACCTGCAAGAAGCGATGGCGCTTTTGCGCAAAGACATGACCGAGTTGCCGCTGTCGTTCGACAATTTCCGCGATTGACGGGCATCGAGGGCCTGCCCTCGCGCCTTACCCTCTGACGGCCGCCGTCACCACCACTTCAATCTTGTAATCCGGGTTGGCCAAAGCGGCCTGCACCGTGGCACGGGGTGGTGCACTGCCCGCCGTCACCCAGGCGTCCCAAACCTCGTTCATGGCCGCAATGTCACCGATGTCCTGAAGGTAAATTTGGGTGCGAAGGATGCGGGTTTTGTCACTGCCCGCCTCCATCAGGCGCAGGTCGATCTGAGCCAGAACATCGGCCGTCTGGCTGCGTATGTCTTTGGCTTCGCATTCGGGCACCATGCCCGCCAAATAAATCACACCATTGAATACGGCGGCCTCGCTGTATCGGGTTGCCACATGCAGTCGTTGAATGTCCTGGCTCATGCTTTTTTCTTTCCCAGTTGGGACTCGGTCCCAGCCAACAGGCGGTTGATGTTCTCGCGATGACGCCAGACCAAGAGCAAGGCCATGATGGCCAAACTCAAAACCTCGGTTGCAGAGGCCTGCCATGCCACACCATCGCCAAAAAGATAAAACACGGGCGCGAACACGGCGGCGACCATCGAGGCCAGAGACACGTAGCGGCTGAAAAAGACCACGATGACAAAAGTCAGCACCGTGGCCAGTGCCAGCAGGCCATGTACACCAATGACCACGCCCACGGCGGTGGCCACACCTTTGCCGCCTGCAAAACCGAAAAAGACCGGGTACAGGTGCCCCAGAAAAGCTGCCAGCCCCGCCAAAGCCGCTACCTGCGGACCCAAACCGAATTCGGGGCCATACGCCAGCACCACGGCCACGGGCAGCCAGCCCTTCAGCGCGTCCAGCAACAGGGTCAAAATGGCGGCTTTCTTGCTGCCCGAACGCAGCACATTGGTGGCACCCGGGTTTTTGCTGCCGTAACTGCGCGGGTCATTCAGACCCATGAGGCGGCTCACAATGACCGCGAAGCTGAGCGAGCCCAACACATAACTGGCCATCACCACCGCCATCAAAATCAAAACATCCATCAACATCTCCCTTTTTTTGCTCGGACATCACTCTGCCAGTGCGCAGTTCACCGGCTGGGCACCGAGCAACCGCACACACACCTGTGGGTCGATGCCCACCAGATAACCGCGCCTGCCGCCATTGATGCAGATGCGCGGCAAAGCCAGGATGGCTTCCTCGATGAACACCGGCATCTGCCTGCGCGTGGCAAAGGGCGAGGTACCGCCCACCAAATAACCGCTGTGCCGATTGGCCACCTCGGGGGCACACGGCTCAATGGATTTGAGGCCCGCTTGCCGCGCCAAGTTCTTGGTCGAGACCTTGCGGTTGCCGTGCATCAGCACCACCAGCGGCTTGGCGTCCTGGTCCTGCATGATGAGGGTCTTGACCACGCTGAACGGGTCCATGCCCAACACCTGGGCGCTGTGCTGGGCCCCGCCGTGCTCCACATACTCGTAGGGGTGTTCGGTGAAACTCACCCCCTGCTGGCGCAAGAGCGCCGTGGCCGGGGTTTCACTGACCTTGTCTTTCTTGGCCATCGCCTCAGATCACAAAGCCGGGTCGCGCATTTCCCAACGGATCTCGTCAATCGCCTTGAGCACTTCGGGCGTCAGCTCGGTGCTCCAAGCTGCCAAGTCTTCGTTCAGCTGCGCCAAAGAGGTGACACCGATGATGGTGCTGGCCACGCTCCAGCGGTGGTAGCAAAACGCCAGCGCCATCTGGGTCGGCGTCATGCCGTTGTCGCGTGCCAACTGGTTGTAGCGGCGGGCGGCGGCCAGCGCTTCGGGGCGACCCCAGCGTTGCTTGCGCATCGAGTCGTAACGGGCAATGCGGCCACCATCAGGCACCAGTGGGCCCTTCAAATCGTCGTGGTCGTATTTGCCTGTCAGCAAGCCAAAGGCCAGTGGCGAATAGGCCAGCATCGACACGTTCAGGCGGTAACAGGTTTCGTCCAGCCCATTGTCATAGGTGCGGCTCACCAGCGCATAGGGGTTTTGCACGGTGGCCACGCGGGGCAAGCCGTGCTGCTCGGCCAGGCGCACAAATTCGTGCACACCATACGGCGTTTCATTGGACAGGCCGATGTAACGCACCTTGCCCGCCTGCACCAGCTTGGACAAGGCTTCAAGCTGCTCATGGATGGAGGTGACTGACTTGTCCTTGGCCGGGTCAAAGTACTTCATGCCAAACACCGGCGCATGGCGCTCGGGCCAGTGGATTTGGTACAGGTCAATCACGTCGGTTTGCAGGCGGCGCAGGCTGGCGTCGCAGGCGTTGAGGATGTCTTGCCCGGTCATGCCTGAACCCTCGCGGATCCAGGGCATGCCACGCGAGGGGCCCGCCACCTTGGTGGCCAGCACCAACTTCTGGCGGGCACCGGGGGTTTTCGCAAACCAGTTGCCGATGTAACTTTCGGTCAACCCACAAGTGTCGGCTGAGGCGGGCACGGCGTACATCTCGGCGGTGTCAATGAAATTGATGCCCGCAGCCAAAGAACGGTCAAGGATGGCATGTGCCCCTTCTTCGCTCACTTGCTGGCCAAAGGTCATGGTGCCCAAGCAAATAGGGGTTACCTGCAGATCGGTTTGGCCAAGTTGGACCAGTTTCATGGTGTTTCCTGTGAAGTTGGGGGCGGTTAATGCGGGCACATGGTTTGACCGGTCAAGCCGTCTGGTGGCCAGGCGCATCTGATGGGTACCGATACGGCGGACTGTATTTTGTCACGCCCGACGCCAGACCATGGCATAGAGACAAACGCTGGTGGTCTGCCAGTGTCAATCGCGATGAGGGCGTCGCTCCTATACGACAAGGGCTTTTATACATCACGAGCTTGAATCCACTTCACCTCTTGCCCTTGCTTCTTCCTGCAGACGCAGCACGCGACGCTGCACCTTGCCGGTGGTGGTCATGGGCAGCTGTTCAATGAACTCGATCTCTTTGGGGTACTCGTAAGGCGCCAACAGACCGCGCACATGGGCCTGAAGCGCCTGGCGAACTGCGTCCTCAAACTCTGCGCTGCTGGCCGCGTTGGCCCGCTGCGCCAGCGCGTCGGGCGACAGCACCACATAGGCCTTGACCAACGCCCCCCGGTCTTTGTCGGGCTTGGGCACAACGGCGGCGTTGGCCACGGCCGGGTGCTTGACCAAGCAGTTTTCAATCTCGCCCGGACCGATGCGGTAACCCGCCGCCTTGAACATGTCGTCGGTGCGGCCTTGGTACCAGAGGTAGCCGTCCTCATCGGCCACGGCCATGTCGCCAGTGCGGCACCAGTCGCCTGTGTATTTGGCGGTGGTGGATTTGTCGTTGTTCCAGTAACCCAGAAAGAACACCGGGTCGGGGTGGTCGTGCACATCCAGGCGATTGACCGCCACCTCACCTGGGGTGCCTGCGGGGCACAGCTGGCCCGCCTCGTCGATCACCGCCACGCGGTGACCGGGGTAGCCCTTGCCCATGCTGCCGGGTTTGGCGGGCCACAGGCGTGCGCAGTTGCCCACCACGTAGTTGATTTCGGTCTGGCCAAACATCTCGTTCACCGTCACGCCCATCTGCTCCTGGCAGTAGGCAAACACCGCATCGCCCACGGCCTCTCCCGCGCTCATGATGGCTTGCAACTTGAGGCGGTAACGCGATTTAGCGTCGGGCACAGCCTTCATCATGGCCTTGAGCGCAGTGGGGAACAAAAAGGTGTGCGTCACCCCGTGGCTGTGCAAAATCTCGAACGCCACCTCGGGCGAAAACCGCCCATTGAACGCCACGATGGGCCGCCCAAAGTACAAGCTGGGCAGCAAGGCATCCATCAGACCCCCGGTCCAGGCCCAGTCGGCGGGCGACCAAAACACCGCTTTGGAGGGGCGATCCGCTTTGAAAGGGTCAAAGCCAAACCAGTTCTGGCTGCAAACAAAGCCCGTGAGGTTGCCGATCAAGGCGCGATGCGGGATCAAGGCGCCCTTGGGGTTGCCGGTGGTGCCGCTGGTGTAGATCAACACAGCCGGGTCTTCGGCCAGCGTATTCACAGGTTTGAATGAAACGGACTCAGTGGCCATGGCCTGCGCAAAATCGAGGTCTGACAAAGGGCCCGCAGGCCCCATGCCCATCAAGGTTTGCAGCCCAGGGCAATCTGACCTGGCCTGCAGTAGCGCTTGCACGGTGGACTCATCACAAACCGCCACCTTCGCCTGACTGTCGTTGATGCGAAAAGACAGCGCCTCGGGGCCAAACAACATGGACAATGGCATGGCCACCGCGCCCATTTGCAGCACCGCGATGTAAGCCACGGCTGTCTCATAGCGCTGGGGCAAGACGATCGCAACCCGGTCGCCCCGCTTGACGCCTTGACGCTGAAGTACCCCACTCAAACGATTGGCCGCCGTTTGAAGTTGCTTGAACGTCCAGCTTTGACCCAAACCCGCCCCCGCGACATGCTCGCGAATGGCCACGCGCCGGGCCGAAGTGGCTTGGGCGGCCCATTGACCGCAGCAAGCATGGGCCATATTGAAACGCTTGGGCACTTTCCAGCCAAAACCTTGGTGAATGCTTTGATAACGGTCCGTGGGCTCGGGATGGGCCTTCGGCTTGACATCCGCCTGGGGGTTTGCTGGATAGCGGGCCTTGGTGTGTGCCTTCAGGCCAGCTGTTGGCAGTGGACGGTCTTGGCTGCGACTGACGCTCATCGTGTGTCTCCTTATTATTCAAAGTATGTACCAAGTTCAACGCCCATCACAAAGTCAGTGGGTGCCGCTGCGCGGCTGCCGCTACCACGTCCGTCATTGGGGCACTTTGACGCCCCAAGCCACCCCGCTGGTATTGGCCCACGGGTGGATGGACGTGGCCGCTTCCTACCAATTCATGGTCGACGCATTCAGCGAGGATTTTGTCAGCCAACGTCCCATCATGGCCATGGACTGGCGCGGCTATGGCCTGACCGAATCGCCACTCACCGACAGCTATTGGTTTCCCGACTACCTGGCCGACCTCGATGCCCTTCTCGATGCCATCTACCCGGGACAGCAGGTGGATCTGGTGGGGCACAGCATGGGTGGCAATGTGGTGATGATGTACGCAGGCGCACGACCGCATCGCATCCGAAAATTGGTCAACCTTGAGGGTTTTGGCATGGCCCAGACCCAGCCCTCTCAAGCCCCCGGACGTCTGGCGCAGTGGTTGGACGACATTCAACCCGCCAGAATGAATGAAAAAAAGCTCAAGCCCTACCCCAACGCCCAAGGTGTCGCCGCACGCTTGGTCAAAACCAATCGGCGTTTGCCAATGGACAAAGCACTCTGGTTGGCCCATCACTGGGCTCGACCCGACCAGGATGGTCAATGGCACATTCTGGGCGATGCAGCCCACAAAGTGGTAAATCCTTATCTTTTTCAAAAGCAAGAATCACTGGAACTTTACAAAAAAATTTCAGCCCCGCTGCTCGCTGTTGAAGCCAGCGACAACTCGCTTGAACAATGGTGGAAAGGTCAATACACATTGGCCGAGTACCACGCCCGATTGCAGTCCGTGCCACAGCTTCAAATGGCTGTCATTGAAGATGCAGGCCACATGCTCCATCACGACCAACCTGAAATTTTGGCCCGCCACATTGAAAACCATCTGAAAGACCCGACGAGCTGAGAACGTCAACACGCACCTGTTTTATCTAGCGGCCTTGAATCACCGGTCACGGGTAATTTGCTCAGATTGAACATCTCCTGCATCCGGGTTTCGAAATTTTCAAAAAAACTCTCTTTTGTAGTATTATTAAAAGGACACTAATACCAAAATTTCAATGCATCGCTCGATGAAATCAACCGTTGCACCCAACAGACAGCATTTACTCAAGGCCCTTGAAGACCGTTACTCTGCCGCAGGTCCTTGGAGTTGGCCTCATTGGCGTGGCCTGTGGAAACGAAATGCTTGGTACGGCACGATGGCTCTGGCGAGAATACTTAAGCGTTCTATTGATATTTTAGGAGCGTCTGCTGGCCTCTTGGTTTTGTTGCCTGTTTTATTAATGGTGGCATGCGCCATTGGATTTCATGATCGCGGTCCCATTTTTTTTATCCAAAAACGCGTGGGCCAATGGGGTCGAGAATTTGACTTTCCCAAGTTCCGATCCATGGTCTGCAACGCAGAAGCGCTGAAAGAGCAATTACGTTCACAAAACCACCACAAGGATGGTGTCACTTTCAAAATCAATGGTGATCCACGCGTCACCCCGATCGGGCGCTGGTTGCGAAAAACAAGCATCGACGAATTGCCTCAGTTGTGGTCCGTTCTGAAGGGGGATATGTCACTGGTGGGTCCCAGACCGCCCATTCCCGAAGAAGTCCTGAAATACAAGCTCGCTGACCGCCGACGTCTGGACGTGAAACCTGGTCTCACCTGCTATTGGCAGGTTGAAGGGCGTGGCGACATTCCCTTTGCAAAACAGGTCGAAATGGACATCCATTACGTGGACAGCCAAAGCGTCTTGATCGACATTTGGCTGCTGATCAAAACCATTCCTGCGGTCATTCAAGGCAAAGGGGCCTATTGATGAGCGCCGCACACAAACTGTGCGCCATATTGATCGCTGGTTCCCCTGCAGATGACACAGAGCGAACACCACTGGCCCAGGAAACGCCGCTGCACCTGACCCCCTTACTGGGCAAAACACCACTCGTCTTTGCTGTGCAAGCTTTGGTCGAGGCGGGCATCACGCACATCACCTGCATAGGTTGGGATGAGCCCGAGCAATGCCAAGCACAACTGCAGTCGGGACTTCAGTGGGGATGCCACATCACATGGCACTCCTTGTCTGGGCCGCACCAAGCCTTTGCACGCTTGGTGGACCTGGCACCCCCAGAGGGGCCTTTTTTGTTGGCCACCACATGCTCCTTGATGCGGTGGCCTTCAACACAGATGGCACTGCCTGGCACACTGTTGGAGCCACAAGAAAAAGACACAACCGATTTCAACGATCTTTGGTGCTGGGCTTGGCTGGATCGCCAACTTTGCCAACACATGATTGCAGAATATCCTTGGCAGGCTTGGTCCCAAGCTTTAGCGGCAACTTGCCATTCACGACTGCCCGCACAAGCACTCAGCCTGATGGATGGCCATGCCATATTGAACGCCATACCGCACATGATCAACAGGTCATTTCCAGTGGTTTTGGATGCCAGCGAAGTAGAGCCTGGCATTTTCTTGTCCAGAAACGTCATCATTCACCCAACTGCTGAAATCATCGCCCCGTTCTACGCCGGGCCCCATGTTGAAATCGAAAAAAATTGCCAAATCGGACCGGCTGTGGCCCTCAGTGGGCGCACCTACATTGGTCACAGTTGCCGCATGTCTGAAACCCAAATTGGACCTGATAGCTGGATTGGTGATTCACTGGACTTGCATGAATGCGTGGTGTTCAGGGGCGTGATCTGGAGCAGCAAACACCAAGCGCGCATGACCATCTTCGATGCGCTCATTTTGGCGCACGGTAATGCCACTTTGAAATGGCGCAGCGTCGTCAACACCTTCACTGAACGCACATTGGCGCTCGTGGTGGTGTTCCTGCTCGCGCCCATTTTTCTGTTGGCGGCCACCGCATCGGCCACCGGTCGAGCAGGCCCAAAGACCATTCAGTTGGTTGGGCCAGACATCAGCCACATGGCCATACCTACGGTGGCATTCATCAGCTGGCTAGGAGCACACCCTTGCACCCTTGGCTGGAAACACTTGGTGGGTTTTGTACTGCCCAATTTACCAGGGGTCTTGATAGGCAGGTGCCACCTTATCGGGGCTCGACCCAGAAGCCTTGACCAATGGTCACAGTTGCCGCTGGAACACCAACGGTGGTTGGCTCAAAAAAAATGTGGATTGCTGCAAGAAGAATGGGTCGTGGGTATCCATGAAAACGATCCTCTTCAAAGCATGGTTCTTGAGCGTTATCAGGAAACCCGATCGCATGAATGGACCTACCAATGGGGATTGATCTGGCGGTATTTAAACAAAATCCTTACCCCTTCCAACCCCGTCAAACTTCAAGCCATAAAGACCTGACATGATCGAATTAAGCCAAGTCCTGCACGATGGCATCAATGAACTGACCCCCAGAATCAAGTCGCTGGATGCATCCAACGTGGCTGTATTTAAAGACATGTTGCGCGAACGCATCAAAGACAGCCCTTGTCTTTTGATGAATCTTGAACACATCGAATTCCTCGACAGTTCAGGCTTGGGTGCATTGGTCTGGATGCTGCGTGAAATGGAAGGACAAGCAGGACAAATCAAGCTCTGCAACCTTCAAAAGCCAGTTGTCATGCTTTTAGAGGTGGTACGCATGCACCGCGTCTTTGACATTTACAACGACAAATTTGAGGCCTTGAAATCATGGGAAAAATGATTCTTTCATTCAACGCCAGCGCCAACGTGGCTGACACCATGATCTGGCAGCCGACCTTGGGTCTGTCAAGATTGGATCACGATGAAGTCCTCATGGGCGAAATCATTGCATTGCTTGAAACTGCCTTGCGTGAACGCGTCTTTGACGTGAACATGCGAGCCAATTCAAATGACTTCAACAGCCTGAGGCGACTGACTCACTCGCAACTGCCGAGTTTAAAAATTCTGGGTTTTGATCAACAAGCCAAAGTGTTTGAGGCTTTTGAATCGGCTGTTGTCATGTCGGACGAATTGGCGTGCAAACGCTTGACCCCAATGGTCCAGAAAATTTGGATGAACACCATTGATTCTCTGACGCGACACCAACGAACAGTGGCCACCTGACTGTGCGCATTGGCGTGATCTCTGCTCTTTATCCGCCGACGGCCATCGGTGGCGCAGAGATCATGGCACAACAATTGGTGGACGGTTTGCGCGACCAAGGCTTGGATGTCTTTGTTTTGACACTGCAGGCACCGCAAGCGCCCATGACCGATGAACCACACGTTCATCGTGTCCCCCTTCAAAATATCTACTGGCCCTATGAGCGTGGCCAAAAACCACCCTCTTTACTTCGAAGACTGGTTTGGCATGCGTTGGACACGTCCAATCCCTGGATGGTTCAACAGGTTAGGCAATGGGCACGCGAAAAAAATCTGGACATCATCAACACGCACAACCTGCAGGGGTTTTCGACCGGCGTTTGGCAGGGGTTGCAAACATTGAATCTGCCCATCGTGCATGTGTTGCATGATTTTTCACTTTTATGCCCTCGAACCGTGCTTTACAAAAACGGGCGCGTCTGTGGCCTGCATGAGCGCAGGTGCACCGAATGCCGTTGGTTGACGGCACCACGCGCCAACCACACCACCTCGGTCTCCGCCGTGGTGGGGGTCAGTCAATTCATTTTGCAACTCCACCGTGAACACGGCTTGTTCAGACAAGCCCGGGGTCAAGTCATCTACAACGCACTGGGTCCACAAAAAAACCTGCGCCCAGCCGCTACTCGAAGCCGCATCGACCCACTCAGATTGGGATTTTTGGGCAGACTCGACCAAGCCAAGGGTCTGGATGTGCTGCTGGCAGCCGCAGAGATCTTGCGCTTGAAAGGCTTCCCTGTTCAATGGGTATTGGCGGGCAAAGGACCAAGCCAAGATATTGAACGCTGGCAAATGCAATACCCTATGCTCGATCTTCAATGGCGTGGATTCATTGAGCCTGACACCTTGTGGCCAGACGTGGATGCACTGGTCTTTCCAAGCAACTCTTACGAAGCACTTGGCAACGTCATTTTGGAGGCCGCATCTGCCGCCAAAGCCTGCGTTGCCAGTCGACATGGTGGCGGGGTCGAATTGATTGAAGAGGGCGTCAGTGGTGCCTTCTTCGAGCCAGGCAATGCACACGACTTGGCCCGCGTCATCTTTGAGTTGGATCAAGAACACGGTCGCTGGCACGACATGGGTCTGCATGCTCGCCAAAAAGCACAAGCCTTCACCACACAACGCCGCCTGAGGCAATTCACCGATTTATTCAAGGATGTCTTGCATGCTCACCGCACATGAATCCAACTTGCGGGATGCACATCCACTTAAAGTGGCCATCGTTCATGACTGGTTGGTGATCTACGGTGGGGCAGAGCGTGTGCTCGAGCACATCATTGACCTTTACCCTGATGCCGATGTCTTTTCGTTGATCGATTTTGTGCAAGATGATCAGCGGCATTTTTTGCGCGGCAAAACACCCATCACCAGTTTTCTGCAAAAAATTCCAGGTGCACGCCACCATTACCGAAAAATGTTGCCCCTGATGCCTCTGGCCATTGAGCAACTCGACCTCAGCAGTTATGACCTGATCATCTCCAGCCACTACAGCGTTGCCAAAGGGGTGTTGACAGGCCCCAATCAAACCCATGTTTGTTACTGTCATTCCCCCATGCGTTATGCATGGGACCATTACCACGAATACCTGCGCGAAATGAATCTGGAGCGGGGCCTGAAATCCTGGTTTGCCCGCTGGCAACTTCACCGCATACGCGGCTGGGACATTCAAAGTGCCAATGGCGTTGACCAGTTCATCGCCAACTCCAAATTTGTGGCCAAACGCATCGCCAAATACTACCGTCGCACCCCCCTCGTGATCTCACCGCCCGTGGACACCGACTTGTTCTGTTTAGAGACTGAACGCGAAAATTTTTATGTTTGTGCAGGCCGATTTGTGCCCTTCAAACGCATTGATCTGGTCGCACAAGCATTCACCAGCATGCCTGAAAAACGGTTGATTCTCATCGGTGATGGTCCTGAAATGGCCAAAATTCGAAGCAAAGCAGGACCCAATGTCACCTTCACAGGCTTTTTACCGCCAGGGCAAGTTCGGGCTTATTTGGCCAAGGCGCGGGCTTTCATTTTCCCCTCCGAAGAAGACTTTGGCATCGTTCCCGTCGAAGCGCAGGCTTGTGGCACGCCGGTGATTGCATACGGTCGGGGGGGCGCACTGGAAACTGTGATTCCTTGGCCTGGCACACCACAACAAGGTCTTTACCCCACAGGTGTTTTTTTTCATGAACAAACGGCAGAGAGTTTGTCTGAAGCAGTTTGGCAATTTGAACGGATTGCCACAGAGCTTGATGCCGAGAAAATTTGTCAGCACGCCCAAATTTTTTCAGTACCCGCCTTCAAAGCCAGCTTTGCACGGGCCGTTAATGAGGCACTCAAGGCAGGCCAAACACCAGCCTTTGAAATCTCAAACGGAAACACATGACTTCAAAGGGTCATCGGCATGGTGCGGTGACAGCATCCAAAATGACTCTTGCTGTCTGCCGCCAGACAAAAGTCCTCGCCCTGTCTTGGCCGCGTTGACTCATTTGCCGACGAATAACAGGGTCGTTGACCAAGGAATTCAGGGCCTTTGCCAAGGAGGCAGGGTCATCCGGATCACAGTAAAGCGCCGAATCTGCATTGATCTCGGGCAATGCCGATGTGTGAGAGACCACGACTGGGCAGCCATGCCACATGGCCTCCAAGGGTGGCAAACCAAAACCTTCATAAAAAGAGGGATAGGCCATGGCAGTGGCGTGTCGGTAAAGGGTCACCAATTCCGCATCACTGACGTATCCCAAATGGTGAATTTTTTCGGTACTGAGTGTGCTGCGTGAGAAAACCCGGTTATTTTCTCTCCCCACAATGACGCAGGCTGGCGCATTCGGCCCCATCAACTCCAAGGCCTTGATGACGCTCAAAAAATTCTTATTCGGGTTGTCGCTCGATACTGCCAACACAAAGGGTTGATCGGCCAAGGAGTCCATCAAAGTTTTGAGTCTTGGGGTCAAATCCGGCGTCACATGCGCCATGTGATCAGCCCCCAGATGGGCCACGGTCAATCGAGATCGGTCCACACCCAGAAATTTGACCAACTCGTTCGCTGAAAACGCTGAATTGGTCAACACCCCCAATCCCAAACGGGCCACCATCCGAAACATCAAGCGATACCAAAAACGCAGCGCAAACGTGAAATTTTGCGGAATAGCAAATGTCTGGGCGTCGTGCAAAAACGTCCATTGACGCCGCTTAAACAGTGGGGCGGTGTTGCAAAAATTGAGCAAAAGATGACCCGCAGTGCAGCGTGGCAAATCCCACTGCTCCCAAGCATGCCCCTGAAAGACACCGGTTTGCCACAAACGCAGTTCTGGCCAAGGGTTGGGCAGAACTTCTGGCGTACATGGGGCAATCAAGCCAAAACGAAGCACCTGCCCCGAACCCCGCCAGCATCCCTGTGAGTCCAGATGATGGCGTACCAAAGCCGAAATGACTTCGCGAGCCACGCGCTCGACCCCCGTCACAGGTCGCGTCAAAAAGCGCGCATTGATCCAAATGGACTTCTCTGCAGGTAACATTTCTCCGATCATTTCAAATCTTTTGGTTTAAATGTGGATAATAAAGAATAAATTCATCATATCTAAATTCAACAGCCTATCAAAGTGACAGAAACGTTATCACCCGTGAATGTGCTGATGGTTGACGATGACGCCGTCATGCGTCATCTTGTCAAAACATGGCTGAAGGGCCAAGCACACTGTCTGGCCGTGAACACCCCCAACATGGCCCTTGAGGCCCTGAACGGCAAGCACTGGGATATTTTTTTTGTAGACCTGAATTTAGGCAGCCACCATCCAGATGGAGGTGGTCTGAGTTTGGTCGAGGCCGCGCACCGCCTGCACCCCCAAGCCGCTTGCGTCTTGATGACCGCACACGGAAAACAAGAAGAGTTTTCAAGTGCCGTCAATCTCGGCGTCGATCAAATCCTGATCAAACCCTTTTTAAAACAAACTTTCTTTGCCACGCTCAAAAGATTGCAGGACATTCGGCAAACGCGAGAAGCACTCAAGGCCGCTCAAATCTTGTTGGAGCAGCAAAACGAAGAACTCCAAACACGCCGTCTACACGAGCAAAAACTGGCCACATTGGCCCAAAAATACCTTCTTTTTTCTTTGCCCGAAGAAAGCATTCCCGGGCTACAAATTCACGCCGCATCACAAGCACAAGACGGTGCCAGTGGGGACTTGGTCGATGTGGTCGCAACGCAGCGCGGTGTTTGTCTGGTCAGCGGTGACGTGATGGGCAAGGGTTTGGGTGCGGCCATTGTTTCTGCTGGAATCAAAATCAGCCTCTCCCAACTCAGGCCCCTGCAATACATGGCCAGCCCCAGGCAGGTGCTCAAACAGCTCAGGGAAAAAGTCACGCCCATGCTCAAAGAAAGTGAAAGTCTTTTGACTTTGAGCTTGGCTGACATAGATACCCAGCAAGGCCTGCTCGAATGGGTCGATTGCGGCGCACCTCATCTGTTGCTGCAAAGAGCCTGTGATGGGCATATTTTGTTCATTGCGGGCAACATGATGCCCTTGGGCATTGCGACAGAAACCATCACCAGTTGCTTGGTGCCCGTGTTGCAAGATGACCGCTTGCTGCTGGTCTCAGACGGCATTCTTGACGCTTGGGGACTGCCCTTGGCCCAAGAGGCTTACCAAAAAATAGCGCAGATCATGGCCCTTTATCCAATGGGGCAAGAAGCCCCATTGGTCAATGCGCTGGTCAAGCAACCCTGTGCAAGCACAGGGGTCGCTGACGACCGTTCATGCGTTGCCTTGCACTACACCGCCCCGAATCCACCCCCCAGAGCAGTCCATTCAAAGCAGTTCAAAGCCGAAATGCGAGTTTTACCGGACATACGCGCTTGGGTTGATCACATCGTTTCTCCCTGTCTGATCCAGACTGAAGAAGCAAGCAGCGTGCACTGGAAACAGCACATGACATTGGGACTGTCAGAGACAGCAAGCAATGTCATCGGACATGCGTGCCTGGCAGAAAAGTCCCACGCCAAACCGATTCATTTGCTGGTCATCCTGGACCTCAACGGACTGTGGCTTGAATGGCATTACCAAGGCAAGGCGTTCACATCAGCCGAACGGGAATCACGAACATTTCCTGAACCCGACTTGCTGGCCCAATCGGGTTATGGACTGTCCATCATTGATGCGGTTTTTGAACACGTCCACTACTTCACCAGCATCTCTTGCGGCCAATCCATCGTCACCTACAAGCCTTGGCCCCAAGAACAATCCATTCACATTCATCCCATCGGGGTGACCCCATGACACCGTTTTTTTTAAACCCTATGGCTGCCCCATCATGTGCTGAAAATGTGGGCTACAAGCAATGGATGCACTCCGTCCTTGTCTGCATTTTCTCATACACCTTGCTGTGTGTGCCGGAGTCATTCGCCCAAGAATACAAGGCCCCTTCCATCACTGAGTTTTATGGCAGCCCCAAGCCACAAAACGCCAATACAAGCACTGAAGCCCCACAGGACAACACCACGCTTCGGCAAGAAAGGCCCAACAGTCTTTATCCGAGTTTGCGTGCCAACAACCTGTCCACCAGGGTGGTGGTCGAATCACCCACCCAATCACGCCCCCCTGAAAAAACAACACCCCTGAAATCGGACATGTCCGATTTTGAAATACTCGTTCAACAAAGTCTGGGCATTGCCCTGCCTGTCTTTGCAGACCATCTTTTTCAAGGCCCAAACGCCTCGTTCAACATCGGCGACCAGGTGAATGTCCCCGCTGACTTTGTGATCGGTCCTGGCGATGACATCATCGTTCGAGCTTGGGGCTCGGTTGAACTGGAATACGCCGTCACTGTTGACCGCAGGGGCAGCGTGTTCATTCCCAAAGTGGGCAGCATTCAGTTGTCTGGTCTGACTTACAAAGAACTGCAACCCGTCTTAAATCAAGCGATGGCGCGGGTTTACAAAAGCTTTGAATTGTCTGTGACCATGGGCAGCTTGCGCAGCATCAGCCTTTACGTGACCGGATTTGCACGCAAACCCGGGACCTACCAAGTCAATTCACTGTCCTCGCTCATCAGTGCGCTGTTCATCACCGGAGGACCTGCAACCAACGGCAACCTGCGAAACATTGAGCTGCGACGTGGCAATCAAAAAATTGCCGAAATTGATTTGTATGATTTTTTGCTCAACGGCAACCGCAGTGCCGACATGCGCCTGCAAAACGAAGACGTCATCCACATCCCCCCCATGCAGGGACAAGTGGCGATTGCAGGCAGCGTGCGCAATTCGGCCATCTACCAATACAAAGCGGGGATGACGCTGGCTCAGTTGTTGAGCATCAGCGGGGGAACAACATCAACAGCGGATGGTTTGCGCATCAAACTCGAACGCATTGCCAAACCTGCAGACAAAAAGACCCCGACGCCAAAGGCCAGCCGTTTGATTGAGGAGTTGGACTTTGGTAAAGAGGCCATGCAAACCGTTTTGCGCGATGGTGATCTGGTGGTGCTGGTGCCTGTCTCACCACAATTCAACAATGCCGTGACCCTCAAAGGACAAGTGGCCCTGCCTTTGCGGTATGCATGGAAAGAGGGCTTGCGCATCTCGGACATTCTTCCAGATGTGAACGCGCTGATTTCACCCGCCTACTGGATTGAAAAGAACAGTCAAAACAAGATTGCATCTTTTTTAACAGATCCCGCCAACATCAAAATTGAACCCCGATTTCCTGAAATCAATTGGGAATATGCAGTCATTGAAAGGGTTTTGAACCCTTCACTTCAAATGACCTTGATACCCTTTGAACTGGGCAAGGTCGTCTTTAACCGAGACCCTCAACACAATTTGGTGCTGCAACCCGGTGACACCATCACCGTTTTCTCACGCAACAACTTTCGAGGCCCCATCGAACAAAGCACGCGTGTGGTCAAAATCGAAGGTGAAGTTCGCAGACCTGGCATGTACACCGTCCAAGCGGGAGACACTCTGTCATCGCTCTTGGAAAAAGCAGGCGGCGTCACGCGCCTGGGTTATCTTTACGGCGCTCAATTGTTTCGAGATTCGGTCAGGCAGCAGCAACAACGCCGCACGGATGATGCCCTCAACGCCATGGAGCGTGATTTCGCCAAATTCCTGATTGAACGCAGCCGTGAAACGGTCGCAACAGGTGAAGCCGAAACCGTTTCGGCAGAAAAAAATGCGGTGCAGTCCTTCTTGGATAACCTGCGCAAACTCAAACCCGAAGGTCGGATGATTTTGGAGCTCAACACCCAAACGCGACATCCGGATCAGTTGCCCAAAATTCGGCTTGAAAACAACGACAGTTTTTACATTCCGGCCGTTCCTGAAACTGTGGAAGTCATGGGCTCCGTCATGGCGGAGCGTTCCTTCCTTTGGCAAAAAAACAGAGACGCCGAAGACTACATCCAAATGGCCGGAGGTCGTCGAAGCTCGGCCAGAAGCACGACCGCGATCGTGATTCGTCCAGATGGCACCCTGGTTGCTGCAGATCAGCTCGGGGCTGAAGACATTGCCCCGGGTGACACGATCTGGGTCGAAGAAAACACCGAAGCAGTCAGCTGGATTCGGCGCGTCAAGGACATCTCACAAATCGTCTACCAACTGGGCATGGGCATTGCAGGCATACGCATTGTCAAAGGGCTGTAAATGAAACCCAGCCGCCCCCTGCCCAAGCACAGAGATATCTCATCGAGATCATCCTTTGCAAGCTCGGACACTTACAGTCTCATGCCTGTGCTCTTGCCTTTGGTGCAAGCGAAATGGTGGGTGATAGGGGTGCCTTTGGTGGTCTCGGTACTCGTTCTTTTGCATGGGATCTTTTCGACCCCGTATTTCAAAGCATCGACCCGGGTTTTACCGCCTCAATACAACCAAAACACCATCAGTCGCGGCCTGATTGCCATGGGCGGTGAGAGTGCCTTGGGCAATTCAGCGCTCAACCTGAAAAACCCAACCGATCTTTTTGTGGGCATTTTGCGCAGTCGAACCATCCTCGATGGCGTGATTCAAAACCATGACTTGCTCAAACACTACGATGCCAAGGACATGGACACGGCCCGGCAATTGCTCGAGTCTCGCACCGACATCAATTCCGGCAAAGATGGCATTGTGGAGATTTCGGTTGAAGACTCTGACCCGATTCGCGCAGCACAACTGGCCAACGCCTACGTCCAGGAACTTCAAACCTTTTCCAGTGATCTGGCCAAAAAAGAGGGTGGCAGGCGAAGTGACTTTTTCAACAACGCACTGAGCAAAGCCCGACAAAGCCTCAACGAAGCGGATGAACAACTGCGAAGAACCGAAAAGCGCACAGGCTTCACGCGTCTTCGCGGCCAGGATGAAGCCATTTTGAGCACCGCAAGAGATTTACGAAGTCAAATTGCCAACAAGGAAGTCCAACTGAGAACCTTGCTCAGTTATGCCACTGACGACAACCCCGACGTCCGACTGTTGCGCAGTGAACTCGGCAACCTGAAACAAAAAGTCCAAGAATCCACCGGTGAAATACCAGGCTCAGCGTCAAAAGCCAACAGCCAAGGCGCGTTTGTCCCTCTTTCCAAGGCGCCCGATGCCTTGATGGAGCACAGTCAACGCAAGCGCGATGTCGAATATTGGGAAAATATTGTGACCATTCTGGGGCAATACACCGAGTTGGGCAAGATGGATGAAACCAGGGATTTTTCACTGTTTCAGATCCTCGACATCGCCATCAGCCCCCAGAACAAATCGCGGCCACGCATCAAAGTCAACGTCATCCTTTCCGGGGTGGGCTCCACCATGCTGACGATCATGTTCATTTGGGCTCGCGCCTACGTTCGACAACGCCGAACAGCGAGCTCCAAATTTGCCGACCAATTCGTCATTCTTAAAAATGAATTGTTCAAAAACCCTTTGAAGCGCCCCCAATGAGGACATTGCCCATGCCCTCCACCTTGCTGCGCAATGCCTATGCTTTGTATACCCTTCAGCTGGCCAACTACATCATTCCATTGCTGACACTGCCTTTTTTGGTTCGGTCTTTAGGGGCAGAGTCATTTGGTTGGCTCGCCTGGAGCGCCGCTGTCAATTTTTATTTTGTTTTGTTGGTGGATGCGGGCATGAACACACATGCCTCGAAAGAACTTGCCAAACTGGACCCTCAACGCAAAACAGAAAACAGACAGGCTGCTGGTGCGTTGGTGGTTCATGTCACAGCCCTGAAATGGCTTTTGCTTTTTGCAAGCGCCTTGGTGATGCTGACCTGCACTGCCTTGATCACTTCATGGCATGCCCAGTGGCCCCTGTTTGCCTGGTGCTTCATGACCGTGGTTGGCTCTGCCGTGTTCCCCACATGGTTGTTTCAGGGTTTGCAAATCATGCACAACACCCTTATTTTTGGTCTAGCCGGTCGTTTCGTGGCAACTTGCGGCATTTTTATGCTCGTGGATGGGCCCCAAGACCTGCTGTGGGCCGCTGCACTGCAAAGCAGCGCCACCTTCTTGTCAGGCCTCATGGCCTTGCCCACCATTTTGGCCCTTCCCTGCTTGGCATGGTCCAGACCCCATTGGGCAGGCATCTGTGATGTCGCACGAAAAAGCCGCCACTTGGCCATCACCGATTACACGTTAACGGCTTTGGCCAACAGCACCGTTTTTTTGATGGGTACGGTGTATTCAAAAGAAGTGGTGGGCATGTACGCCGCGATAGAAAAAACAATACGCGCCGCAGCCAGTATGTTTTCTCCTTTGATTCAAGCCGCGCAACCACGGTGGGTTCAAGCTTGGCATCGACAAGAACAAATCTTTCAGCCCCTGAGATTGCACAGATGGACTCTGGTGTTTTTTTTACTGGCATTGTTGGGTGCATTGAATGCGCATATTTTTGCCGAATGGGGTTTGACTCTCTTGTTCAATGAGGCGACCGCCCTGCACGCTGATTGGGCAAAAATTTTGTCATTTTGGTTGCCCTTTAGCGTGGCCAATACCATGCTCAGCGCGTGGTGGTGGGTGGCCTCAGGCAGAGAAAAACAGCTGGCCAAAAGGGTGTTGCCCGGTGCTGCGCTTCAAGCCAGCGTTTTTGTATTGGCACTCAATACCGTCAACACTGAATCGGCCTTGTGGGCCTGGGTCATTTGCGAAGCATTCATGACCTGTTTGCTGGCCCATCGCAGCGGTCTGCTGTCCAAAAATCGCAACTGAGACATGCCCTCGGCTGACCGCATGCCTGCTCGCCAAGCCAGGCTTGACCCTGGGATGAAACACACGGCCTTGGCCTTGCCCGTTCAAAACATCCACTTGCACAGTTGGTCGGTGAACGATGGGGTTCAGGCCCTCGCGTTGCTCTCGCTGTTGAGTTATTGCGCAACCGCCGCCATCACCGGGCCGTTCAGGTGGGCCGCTGGACTTGTTGGGCTGACGCCCATCATTTACTTTCCACAAGTCTTGATGCTTGCATCCACCTTGGCTGTGGTGGTGTGGGAATCACGCCAAGGTTTGCAACCACTCCGAGCCATGACGCTGTTGGTCATTTCATATTCTATTTTGGTTGGTTTTTTTCATACACCGGTGTATCAGGTTCTTTTTGGCATTTACACCTTGCTGCCATTTTGGTTTGGATTATCTTGTTCTGAAATTATTTTCAGACACTGGCATCTTGTTTTCAAAACGTCTGTTTGGCTTTGGTTTGTGGTGGTCACTGGTGTTATTTTGAACTACTGGATTGACTATCCTTGGGAAGGATTTGGTTACTCGGTGGGTGACCTTGATGTCGTCAGCTCACGCGAATGGGAAAGCATAGGCGGGGGTAAACGCTTGGCAGGATTTTCAAGGGCCTCATTTGATGCCGCCCTGCAGGCCTTGTTGTTAGGCGTCATTGTGGTGCTCGGAACACGCTCTGTCTGGCTTCGACTTTTAATTTGGAGTATCACATTTTTGACCATTTACATGACCACCAGCAAAGGCGCTTACAACATGTTTGCATTATTGTCGCCCGTGGTCATATTGGGTCAAAAGATACCGTCCTCCGCCATTCGATGGTGGCCTTTGGCACTGGGTTTAGTGGCTTTGCTTTTACCCATGACCCCCTTGTTCATGGATGTGAATTTTTACATCAGAGATCAAGAATTGGCCAATTTGACGTTTTCGTTTTGGGACCGCCTGAATGACATGTGGCCAAACGCTTGGAAATTACTGGAAAACCAAGGCAATTTACTTTGGGGTCGCGGATTGGGCGGCATCGGTACGCCTCAAACTTATTTCGAATTTAATCGATTCAATGCAGCAGACAATATATTTGTTTATTGGTTTGTTATTTTTGGTTGGGTAGCGCTGCCTGGTTTTTTACTATTGTTGCTGAGGTCGCTCAGACTCAATCCGTGGCGAGACCCTGTTGAAGCCGTAGCCTATTGTCTTTTGCTGGCGACTCTGGTTTATGGGATCACGGCCAATGTGGTCGAGAGTGGTTTTTTTGCCATTGCCGCTGGCATGGCAGTTCGCTACTTATTTCATGAAACGGAGGGACTCAAAATATAAAAATAAATTCATTCAAAAAAATCAGGGACCCAAATGAAAAATAAATTAAAAAACCGTTTTCTTTTAATATCTTCAACCATTTTTTTCTCCATCACAAGTCAAGCCATTGCATCAGAAACACATTGCCCCTCTTTCCTGAGTGTGCAAGGTGCACCCGAGCCAACCCATCGGGGTGAATTCACTTTTTCACCTTATACCCTCCATTGGAGTCGAAGCCCGGAGCATAAAAATGTGCTTCTGTTTGCAATGGATGAACAATTGCCAGGTGATCGATTTTGCGGCGTGAGTTTTTTCAGCAACTCCTTTGGACAGCCCACGGTCTACCTTTATGGCGGCCGTCAAATCAACAATGTCTTTGGCGTTCAAGACCTTTTTGTCAAATTGACGGCAGGCTTGATGTACGGTTATGTCGCACCTTACCAAAACAAAGTTCCGCTGAACCGAAATGGATTCTCGCCTGCAGTGATTCCTGCATTGGGCTACAAATTGAATGCGCACGATTCCGTACAAATGAAAGTGTTGGGAACTGCTGGTTTGATGTTTTCTTACGGCAGACTCTTTTAAAAAAAATCAAGTCCCAAAAAACTTGACACCTGGCCTGCCCAGACCCTCAAGAACTTGTGACAGGCACAAGGTCGAAGTCATGAGAAAATGCCCGGTTTACCGAACCGGAGCATTTCCCCATGGACGCAGAACGCATCAACCAGATTGGCACCACCCTCACCGACCTGAGCGCCCGGACCCAAGAGTTACGGGGGTATCTTTGACTACGATGCCAAATCTGAACGGCTGAGAACCGTCAACGCATCGCTCGAAGATCCCACGGTCTGGAACGACCCCAAAAAAGCCCAAGAGCTGGGCAAAGAGAAAAAAGCCCTCGACGGCGTGGTGGTGACCATCACCAACCTGACCAGCGAGTTGGCCGACAACCTTGAGCTCTTTGAAATGAGCAAGGAAGAAGGCGACGACGATGGCCTGCTGACCATCGAAGCCGAAACCATCAAACTGACCGCGCTGGTGCAAGACCTCGAATTTCGCCGCATGTTCCGCCACGAGGCCGATCCGCTCAACTGCTTTGTAGACATCCAGGCGGGTGCCGGTGGCACAGAAGCCTGCGACTGGGCCAGCATGCTGCTGCGCCAGTACATCAAGTACGCCGAACGCAAAGGCTTCAAGGCCACGGTGGAAGACGAAACCCCGGGTGACACCGCAGGCATCAAGGGCGCGACCATCAAAATCGAAGGCGAATATGCCTTTGGCCTGCTGCGCACCGAAACCGGCGTGCACCGTTTGGTGCGCAAGAGCCCGTTTGACTCGTCGGGCGGCCGCCACACGTCTTTTGCCTCGCTGTTTGTGTACCCCGAGATCGACGACTCGATCGAGATCAACATCAACCCGTCCGACGTGCGCACCGACACCTTCCGGGCCAGCGGCGCGGGCGGTCAGCACATCAACAAAACCGACTCGGCCGTGCGCTTGACGCACATCCCCACGGGCATCGTGGTGCAGTGCCAAGACGGCCGCAGCCAGCACAGCAACCGCGATGTGGCTTGGCAACGCCTGCGCTCGCGCCTGTACGACTTTGAAATGCGCAAGCGCATGGAAGAGCAGCAAAAGCTGGAAGACACCAAGACCGATGTGGGCTGGGGTCACCAGATCCGCAGCTATGTGCTGGACAACAGCCGCATCAAGGATTTGCGCACCAACGTCGAAATTTCGGCCACCCAAAAGGTGCTCGATGGCGACCTTGATGCGTTCATCGAAGCCTCACTGAAACAAGGCCTCTGAGCTGCTCAGACCTCAACAAAAACGGAGTTAGTGATGCGTGAAGGACAACCCACCGCAATCCAGCGCGAGGCGTACACCGCCCCGGCTTTTTGGATCGATACCGTCGATCTGACCTTTGATCTGGACCCGGCCAAAACCCGTGTCCTGAACAAAATGCGCCTGCGCCGCAACCCTGATGTGCCGGCCCAGCCGCTGCGTTTGGATGGCGAAGACCTCAACCTGGCGCGTGTGCTGGTCAACGGCGGTGGCACCTCGTTCAAGATGGACGGTGCGCAACTGGTGCTGGAGAACCTGCCCGAAGGCCACGAGCCCTTCGATCTGGAAATCTTCACCACCTGCAACCCCAAAAAGAACACCCAGCTGATGGGCCTGTACGTCAGCCAAGGCACCTTCTTCACGCAATGCGAGGCCGAGGGCTTTAGACGCATCACTTATTTTTTGGACCGTCCGGACGTGATGGCCAGCTACACCGTCACGCTGCGCGCCGACAAGGCCAAGTACCCGGTGCTGCTCTCCAACGGTAATCTGGTCGAACAAGGCGCGCTGGACGCCGGACGTCACTTCGCCAAGTGGGTTGATCCGCACAAAAAACCCTGCTACCTGTTTGCGCTCGTCGCGGGCCAACTGGTCGCACGCGAGCAGCGCATCACCAGCCGCAGCGGCACCGACCATTTGCTGCAAGTGTTTGTACGCCCCGGCGACCTGGACAAAACCGAGCATGCGATGAACTCACTCATGGCCAGTGTGGCCTGGGACGAAGCCCGCTTTGGCCTGCCGCTCGATCTGGAGCGCTTCATGATCGTCGCCACCAGCGACTTCAATATGGGCGCGATGGAAAACAAGGGCCTGAACATCTTCAACACCAAGTTCGTGCTGGCCAACCCGAACACCGCCACTGACATGGATTTTGGCAACATCGAAAGCGTGGTCGGCCACGAGTACTTCCACAACTGGACCGGCAACCGCATCACCTGCCGCGACTGGTTCCAGCTCTCGCTCAAAGAGGGCCTCACGGTCTTTCGCGACCAGGAATTCAGCCAGGACATGGCAGGCGTTGCCAGCGCCCGCGCCGTCAAGCGCATCGAAGACGTGCGGGTGCTGCGCACCGTGCAGTTTGCCGAAGACGCCGGCCCCATGGCCCACCCGGTGCGCCCCGACAGCTACGTCGAGATCAACAACTTCTACACCGTCACCATCTACGAAAAAGGCTCTGAAGTCGTACGCATGATGCAGACCTTGGTGGCCAGCCCAACTGACCTGCAAGGCCGTGACGGCTTTGCCAAAGGCATGAAGCTTTACTTTGAGCGCCACGATGGCCAGGCCGTGACCTGCGATGACTTTGCGCAAGCCATTGCCGACGCCAATCCCGGCTCAGCCTTGGCGCAAAACCTGAGCACCTTCAAGCGCTGGTACAGCCAAGCGGGCACGCCGCGATTGCAAGCGCGTGGTGCCTACAACGCGGCCGAACGCAGCTACACCCTCACACTCAGTCAAAGCTGCCCCGCCACACCCGACCAAGCCAGCAAACAGCCCTTCGTGATCCCAGTCACGCTGGGCCTGCTGTCACGCGATGGCCAAGCGCTGTCCTTGCAACAAGCTGGTAGCGCCGACGTCTTGCCCCAGCAAACCCTGGTGCTGACCGAAGCCAGCGCCAGCTACACCTTCGTCAACTTGGACAGCGAACCCGTGCCCTCACTGTTGCGCGGATTCAGCGCCCCAGTGGTGCTCCAAGATGGCCTGAGCACCGCCGACCTGCTGTGCCTGCTGGCCCACGACAACGACCCCTTCAACCAATGGGAAGCCGGTCAACGCCTGATGCTGCAAAGCGCTGTTCAAGCCCTGACACAGGCCGAGGCTTCGGGCCCCGTGCTTTCGGATGAGCTCGTCACTGCGCTGCGCAACGTGCTGCGCAACCCCGGTCTGGATGCGGCCTTCAAAGACCTGGCACTCACCCTGCCGTCCGAGAATTACATCGCGGACCAACTGAGCCTGGTGGACCCACAGCGCGTGCACGCCTTGCGCGAAGCCATGCGTTTGCAACTGGCCACCGCCTTGCAATCCGATTGGCAATGGGCCTGGGATGCCCACAAGAACAACGGCGCTTACTCGCCCGATGCCCAATCCAGCGGCCGCCGCGCCTTGTCGGGCCTGGCCATGAACATGTTGTGCATCGCCGCCGTGCAGGCGGGTGACGATGTGACGCCCGGCCGCGTGTACCAGCAGTTCAAGGACGCGGGCAACATGACCGACCGCTTCAACGCCTTGTCGGCTCTGGTCGTCAGTGGTCACCTTTTGGCCAACGACGCATTGGCGCTGTTCCACAAACTCTTCCAGCACGAAGCCTTGGTCATTGACAAATGGTTTGCCCTGCAAGCCGGTGCACCTGACCGCGCGGGCGACGTGTTGCCGCGTGTGCGCCAACTCATGCTACATGCCGACTTCAGCCTGCGTAACCCCAACCGCGCCCGCAGCCTGATCTTCAGCTACTGCAGCGCCAACCCCGCCGCCTTCCACCGCGCCGATGCCGCAGGCTATGTGTACTGGAGCGAACAAGTGCTGGCCCTGGATGCGATCAACCCGCAAGTGGCCGCCCGACTGGCCCGCGCCATGGACCGCTGGAGCCGCCTGACCGAGCCGTACCGCAGCGCAGCCAAAGTCGCCATCGAACGCGTGGCCGCCAAAGCTGACCTGTCCAACGACGTGCGTGAAGTCATCAGCCGTGCGCTGAGTGCGGCTTGAACACACACCGCTTGAACTGACCCCGCCCGATCCGAATCAAGGAAACCCATGAGCAAAATTTCCCTCTCCCGCTACCTGGTGGAGCAGCAACGCGAGAAAGGCCACATTCCGGCTGACCTGCGCTTGCTGCTCGAAGTGGTGGCCCGCGCCTGCAAAAGCATCAGCCACGCCGTCAACAAAGGCGCTTTGGGCGGAGTGCTGGGCAGCGCCGACAGCGAAAACGTGCAAGGCGAAGTGCAAAAAAAGCTCGACATCATTGCCAATGAAGTGCTGCTCGAAGCCAACGAATGGGGCGGACACCTCGCGGCCATGGCCTCCGAAGAAATGGACAGCATCTACCTGGTGCCCAACCGCTACCCGCAAGGCGAATACCTGCTGCTGTTTGATCCTTTGGACGGGTCTTCGAACATCGACGTCAACGTCAGCATCGGCACCATCTTCAGCGTGCTCAAAAAACCCGAAGGCAACCAGGGCGTGACCGAGCAGGACTTCCTGCAAGCGGGCAAGCAGCAAGTGGCTGCAGGCTACTGCGTGTATGGGCCGCAAACCACCCTGGTGCTCACCGTGGGCGACGGCGTGGTCATGTTCACCTTGGACCGCGAGCAAGGCTCTTTTGTGCTCACCCATGAAAACGTGCAAATTCCTGCCGACACCCAAGAATTTGCCATCAACATGAGCAATATGCGCCACTGGGACGAGCCCGTTAGCCGCTACATCGGCGAATGCCTGCAAGGCAAAGAAGGCCCACGCGGCAAGGACTTCAACATGCGCTGGATCGCCAGCATGGTGGCCGACGTGCACCGCATCCTGACCCGTGGCGGCGTCTTCATGTACCCCTGGGACAAGCGCGAACCGCACAAAGCCGGCAAGCTGCGCCTGATGTACGAAGCCAACCCCATGAGCTGGCTGGTCGAGCAAGCCGGTGGTGCCGCCACCAACGGCAAGACCCGCATCCTTGACCTGCAACCGAGCCAACTGCACGAACGCGTGAGCGTGATGTTGGGTTCGAAAAACGAAGTCGAGCGCGTGACCGGCTACCACGCGAAGGTTTGATTTTTGAAGGTCAGCCGGTCACGGTCTGCTGACCTTTTTTGCGCAACGATCTTTCACTGAGGCGTTACGCTTTGGACAAGCCCTGAGCGACGGCTTCGCGCAATGCCGCGTTGATGCGGGTTTGCCAGCCTTGTCCCGTCGCCTTGAAAGTTTCGAGAACATCGGCGTCAACCCGCATGTTCAGCGTAGGACGTTTCACGGCTCCGGCCGGCCGACCACGCCCCCGCTTGATGTTTGCTTGTTGCCAATAGGCGGCAACTGCTGCCGCATCATTGGGGTCATAAGGACCATCGGCCACACCATGTGCAATCGGTGCATCCTGCAAAGCCTCTCGCTTGACGCGATCCCAATCCGTCGCGGTGGGTTTAATTCGTGTTTTGGGCATAAAGCGTCCTTTCTTGTTTGGATGCGCGCCGCAGCGATATGGCTCGCAGACCACGACCCATCGCCCCGTGGGCGGGGCTCCTACAAATGCAGGCATTCCCCTGTAGGAGCGACGCCCTCGTCGCGATAAGCCTCGAAGACCACCACCCATCGCCCCGAGGGCGGGGCTCCTACAAATGCAGGCATTCCCCTGTAGGAGCGACGCCCTCGTCGCGATAAGCCTCGCAGACCACGACCCAT
>CAITSG010000544.1 GCA_903894995.1 uncultured Burkholderiales bacterium | reverse complement strand
TGACCTCAAGGGCAAGCGCGTGGCGCTGGACGAACCAGGTTCTGGCACCTTGGTCAATGCCCGCATTGTGCTGGCCGCGTATGGCGTGAAGGAAAGCGACATCAAGCCCGAGTACATCAAGCCCAACCAGGCCGGTGACAAGCTGAAAGACGGCGCACTCGATGCCTTCTTCTTTGTGGGCGGTGCACCGGCTGGCGCGATTGCCGAGTTGGCATCGAGCGGCACTGGCATCGAGCTGGTGCCTTTGTCAGGCCCTCAGGCCGATGCCCTGCGCAAGACCAATCCTTATCTGGCCGTGGACACGATCGCTGCTGGCACTTACAAAGACGTGCCCGCCGTGCAGACCATGGCCATGGGTGCCCAGTGGGTGACCAGCGCCAAGGCTGACACCGAAACCGTGTACCAGATCACCAAGGCCCTGTATGGCAAAGCCGCTCAGGACACCCTGGCTGCTGGCCACGCCAAAGGCAAGTTCATCACCAAAGAGAACGCGGTCAAGGGTGTGGGCATTCCTTTCCACCCAGGTGCCGAAAAGTTCTACAAAGAGGCCGGCTTGCTGAAGTGATGCAGGGCGCACCGAGCCTTGTGTAGGAGCGGTGCCCTCGCCGCGATTGACCCTCGCAATCCACCACCCATCATCTCGGGGGCGGGGCTCCCACATGGCGGCAGGTGTGTTGAGTTTCCAGGTGCCCACCCCGTGGGCGATGATGTTTGAACAGGGCGCCACGGCGCCCTGTGTTGTGAAGGACAGTTATGGCCGAAGCCATTGAGCGCAATGTGCGCAATTTGCAGGAACTGGAAGAAAAGTTCGACCCCGAAATGCGCTTTCGGCCCACGCTGCCGCCCACCACGGTGATCGTGAAATGGCTGCTCATCATCTTGTCGGGTTTCCATTTCTACACAGCCGGTTTTGGCCTGCTGCGCGAGACCACCCACCGGGGTGTGCACTTGGCATTTGTGCTGGGGCTGATTTTTCTGGTGTTTGCGGCGACCAAGTCAGACGCAGACTCCACCGTGTCCAAAAGCCGCCTGAGCATTGGCGGTGTGCCACTGATCGACTGGCTGCTGGGCCTGGCCTGTGCGGCCAGCGTGATGTACATCCCCTATGTGTTTGACGACCTGGCGTTTCGGGTGGGCAACCCGGACACGATGGACGTGGTCATGGGCTCGGTCCTGTTTGTCACCTTGCTCGAAGCCACACGCCGCTCCATGGGCTGGCCCTTGCCTTTGATTGCGCTGGGCTTTACGGCCTATGCCCTGACCGGGCCGTATTTCCCGGGTTTGCTCAAGCACGCAGGCGCCAGCTGGAGCCAGATGATCAACCACCAGTACCTGACCAGTCAGGGCATTTATGGCGTGGCGGTGGGCGTGGTGGCCACCTATGTTTTTCACTTTGTGCTGTTTGGTGTGTTGGCTACGCGCATTGGTTTGGGGCAGTTGTTTTTGGACATCGCCTCTTCGGTGGCAGGGCGTTACGCCGGTGGCCCCGCCAAGGTCAGCGTGTTCGGTTCGGCCATGTTCGGCACGCTCAGCGGTTCTTCGGTGGCCAATGCGGTCACGGTGGGCTCGCTCACCATCCCGGCCATGATCAAAGTGGGTTACAAGCGCGAGTTTGCGGGTGCGGTTGAAGCCGCGTCGTCCACAGGCGGACAGATCACGCCACCCGTGTTGGGCGCGGCGGCGTTTTTGATGGTCGAGTTTTTGAACGTGTCCTACCAGACCATCATTGCGGCGGCCATTGTGCCGGCCTTCATGCATTTCTTTGGCGTGTTCATGCAGGTGCACTTCGAGGCCAAGCGTTACGGCTTGCGGGGCCTGACCGAAGAAGAAATGCCCAAGCTGCGCGAGTCCTTCAAGCAGCGCTGGCCGACTTTGATTCCACTGGCCCTGCTGATCGCCATTTTGGTGTCGGGCCGCACGCCTTATTTGGCGGCGTTCACCGGCATCACGTCTTGCATGATCGTGGGCTTGAGCACCACGGTGTGGGGCAACCGCAGCACCAACTGGCTCATGCTGGTGGTGCTGCATGTCTTGCTGGCGCTGGTGGCGTTTGTGGACTGGGGCAGCGACGGCGAGACCATCAAGCTGGGCTTTTTGGCGCTGGGCATCGCCCTGATTTGGGCCGGGCAAAAGTGGTTGGGCCTGGTGGGTCGCATTGACAACGCCGTGCTGCTGGAAGCCTTTGAAACCGGGGCCAAATACGCGTTGGCGGTGGGCGCTGCGGCGGCCACGGTGGGCATTGTGATCGGTGTGGTCACGCTCACAGGTGTGGGCTTCAAGATCAGCTTCATCATCACCGGCTGGGCGCAGATGATCTCGGCTTTCTTGATGGACTGGTTGCCCGCCTTCATGGCCGACAGCAAGTCCTTGACCCTGCTGGCGGCGCTGTTCATGACGGGCATCGTCTGCATCTTGATGGGCTGCGGCATCCCGACCACGGCCAACTACATCATCATGGTCACGGTGGCCGCACCCACCTTGGTGCAGTTGGGCGTAGAGCCTTTGGTGGCGCACTTCTTTGTGTTTTATTACGGCGTGCTGGCCGACATCACGCCGCCGGTGGCGCTGGCCGCTTATGCGGCGGCCGGCATGGCCGGTGGTGACCCGTTCAAGACAGGCAACATGGCGTTCCGCTTGGGGCTGGCCAAGGTGCTGGTGCCTTTTGTGTTCGTGTTCTCACCCTCCTTGCTGCTGGTGGCCAAGGGCTTCACTTGGGCCGAGTTTGCCGTTACCTTCACAGGTTGTGTCCTGGGCATTGTGGCCCTGGCTGCGGCGCTCAGTGGTTACATGTTGACCTTGATGAAGGGCTGGGAACGTGCGCTGTGCGCCATCGGTGCCCTGTGCCTGATTGCGCCGGGCCTGAAAATCAGTTTGCTGGGCGTGGCCTTGATGCTGCCAGTGCTGATCCGCCAGTGGGTGCACCGGGACCGTTGATGTAATGCGGGCCTTCCCCTGTAGGAGCGACGCCCCCGTCGCGATGACCCTTGCAGACCACCACGCATCGCCCCGAGGCGGGGCTCCTACAAAACGCAGGCCTTCCCCCCTGTAGGAGCGACGCCCTCGTCGCGATGACCCTTGCAGACCACCACGCATCCCCCGGGGGCGGGGCTCCTGCAAAACGCAGGGCTTTCCCCTGTAGGAGCGACGCCCCCGTCGCGATGACCCTCGCAGACCACCACGCATCGCCCCGGGGGCGGGGCTCCTACAAAATGCGGGGCACTGGTTTTACATGCGCTCAAAAATCGCTGCGATACCTTGACCGCCGCCGATGCACATGGTCACCAAGGCGTAGCGGCCGTTCACGCGCTGCAGCTCATACAAGGCTTTCACGGTGATCAGTGCGCCGGTCGCACCAATCGGGTGGCCCAGCGAAATGCCCGAACCGTTGGGGTTGACCTTGGCCGGGTCCAGGCCCAATTCGCGGGTCACGGCGCAGGCTTGGGCGGCAAAGGCTTCGTTGGCCTCGATCACGTCCAGGTCATTGACCGTGAGGCCGGTCTTCTTGAGTACGGCGTGTGTGGCCGAGATCGGGCCCACGCCC
>CAITSG010000543.1 GCA_903894995.1 uncultured Burkholderiales bacterium | reverse complement strand
GTCACCACATGCACATACCATGGCTGGGTGTTCATGCTGGAGGGAGCCCACTTGGCCACGTCAATGATTTCTTCAATCACTTCGCGTGGAACTGGTTTTGGCAAATAGCCCCGAATGCTCTTGCGCTCTTTGATGAGGGTGGAAAAATCCATGGAAAAACCAATCGAAAGATCTAGAAAATGTAGTGAATTCAGTTCAATGAAAGAGCCAATCTTTGACGAATCAACTGCTCTGCTTGCAGCATGATGCGGTCTATCAAGGCTTGGCAAGTGGGGACATCGTGAATCAAACCAGCCACCATCCCACAGCTCCAGGCTCCTGCATCCAGATCGCCGTCATTCATCACTTTGGGATAAACGCCGGCCACATGCTCCATGATATCGTTGATGCTCAGGGCTGCACCTTTTTCGCGTTCGATGGCCTGAACACGCTTGACACCCTCGTTCATCAGCACACGCTCGGTGTTCCTGATAGAACGCATGATGAGCGTGGTGTCCAGCTCGCTGGCGGCCACAATGGCCTGCTTGACTTTTTCATGCACCGGCGCTTCTTGCGTGGCAATGAAGCGGGTGCCCATGTTGATGCCGTCAGCGCCCATGGCCAGGGCCGCCACCAGGCTGCGGCCATCGGCCATGCCGCCCGAGGCCAGAAAAGGGATCTTGAGTTCTTCTGCCGCACGGGGTAACAAGATGAAGTTGGGCACATCGTCCTCGCCAGGGTGACCGCCGCACTCAAAGCCATCCACACTGACCGCATCACAGCCGATTTCTTCAGCCTTCAGGGCGTGTCTGACCGAGGTGCATTTATGGATCACCTTGATACCCGCCGCCTTCAATGCAGGCATGTAGGCTTGCGGGTTGCGCCCAGCGGTTTCGACCACTTTGACACCACCTTCGATGATGGACCGGATGTATTCCGGATACGGGGGCGCAGTGAAAGCAGGCAAAAAGGTCAGGTTCACACCAAAGGGCTGATCAGTCATCTCGCGGCAGCGCGCAATTTCTTTTGCCAACAACTCAGGGGTCTTCTGCGTCAAGCCCGTGATGATGCCCAAGCCCCCGGCGTTGGACACGGCCGAAGCCAGCTCGGCATAGCCAACATGGTGCATGCCCCCTTGCATGATCGGGTGGCGAATGCCCAAGAGTTCTGTGATGCGTGTTTTCATGGGGTGCTCCTTAGCAATTTTTACAATGCACGGAATGTTCTAAATGTTGGCATGTCGATTCTGTAAATAACCATGAAAAACCGCCAAAACCCATTCGGACTTTGGCGGTCTTCAATCCGCTAACGCGCGTTTTTTACTTTTTGTCTGAAAAATAGCCTGATGTGACCTTCCAGCGGCCATCGGTGATTTGAGACATGCGGGAAGCATTGCTGCCCAGTCGCTTGGTGGGGCTGAACGTCATTTCACCGGTGCCGAAAATATCAGGCGGGATCACCATGGTGTCCATGGCTTTGATCACGCTCTCAGTGCTCAGGTTCGCACCGGACTTGTCCACAGCACGCAAGAAAGTATCGATCGCGTTGTAACCGTACACCGAGAACACGGTCGGGTCTTCGTTGAACTTGGTCTTGTACTTGTTGGCCCAGAAACGGATGGGCTGTGCGGCCTCGTCCAGATAGGGATGCTGGGTCGCCATGGTGGCGTAAAAACCATTCATGGCGGGGCCGCCCAATTTGTGGATCAGGTCGGTGTAGGACGCGCTCGAACCCAGGAAAGTGGGGTTGAAGTCCAAGCGGCGTGCGGTGGCAATGCCGCCAATGGTTTCGCGGATGATGGTGCCCATGACCACGAAGTCGCACTTGGACGAGGCCAGTTTTTGCATCTGCGATGCAAAGTCGGTGGCGCCACGCTTGTAGGTGGTGACTTCGGCAAACTGCATGCCCATGGTCTTCAGACCCGCTTCGGCACCCCGGAACACTTCCAGACCGAATTCATCGTCTTGGTGCATGGCGCAGATTTGCTTGGCGTTCTTTTCTTTCACCAAGATCGGCACACCCAAGCGCATCTGGTCATAGTAGGTGGCGGCAAACGAGTACTTGAGCTTGTGGAAGGGCTCATACATTTCACGAGCGGCCGTGACCGGGAAGAAATTGATCACGTTCTTCTGGAACTGCACCGGCATGGCGGCCATGTTCTGGGCTGTACCAATGCTGCCGATCATGGCAAAAATCTTGTCCTGGTTGACCAGCTTTTGCGCGGCCAGCACAGCGCGGCGGGGGTCATAAGCCGAATCTTCAACCAGCAGCTTGAACTTGCGGCCATTGATGCCGCCTTGCTCGTTGGCTTCGTCCACACGCAGCATCATGCCTAAGCGCACTTGCTTGCCAAAGCCAGCCAGCGGGCCGGACAAGTCCTGGATGGAGCCGAGCGTGATTTCGGTTTTGGACACGCCTTGCGATTGGGCCATGGCCGTGCCAGCGGTCATGGCCATCGCGGCAGCGATCAGACTGAGTTTGAGTTTCATGTTGCAGGTCTCCAGTGGTGTAAAGGGGTGATGAGGAAAGGGAATGGACTCAGCGGTACATCGCCTCGATTTGGGGCGCGTATTTTTTCTCGACCAGTTTGCGCTTGAGCTTCATGGTCGGTGTCAGTTCTTCGTCTTCGGCGCTCAGCTGGGTGTCGAGCAACCAGAATTTCTTGATCTGCTCAACGCGGGCAAATTTTTTGTTGACCCGGTCCACTTCGGCCTGGATCAGGTTTTGCACTTCAGCACTGTGTGTGAGGCTGGCGTAGTTGGAGAAAGGCACGTCGTTGTCCTGTGCGTATTTCTCGGCGTTCTCTTGGTCGATCATGATGATCACCGTCAAATAACGACGCTTGTCGCCAATCACCACCGCATCAGTGACGTAGGGCGAGAATTTCAATTCGTTTTCTAATTCGCTGGGGGTGATATTTTTGCCACCAGCGGTGATGATGATGTCTTTCATCCGGTCGGTGATGCGGAAAAACCCTTCCTCGTCGACCACGCCCACATCACCCGTGTGCAGCCAGCCGTCGGCATCGATGGTCTCGGCGGTTTTTTCAGGCAGGTTGAGGTAACCCATGAACACATTAGGGCCGCGCACTAAAATTTCGCCGGTCACCGGGTCCAAACGCATCTCGTTGAACTCGGCCGCCGGGCCAATGGAGCCGGGTTTGATGCGGTCGGCGGGCGCGCCAGTGCCCGCACCACAGGTCTCGGTCATGCCCCAGAGTTCCAGCATGGGCAAGCCAAGTGCCAAATACCAACGCACCAGATCGGGGGAAATGGGGGCTGCACCCGTGACCAGAAAGCGCGCACGGTGGATGCCGATCATTTTGCGCACATTGTTCAGCGCCAGCAATCGAGCCACATGAAAGCGCAACTTCAAGCTGAGGGGCACCGGCTTTTGCGCCAGCACTAGGTCGACCACTTGGTGGCCCACGCCTATTGCCCAACCATAAACGGCTTGCTGCAGGCCACCGGCTTCCTTGAGCGCGATCATCACGCCCGAGTAAAACTTCTCCCATACACGGGGCACGGCGCCGAACACGGTGGGCGCAATTTCGCGCACGTTCTCGGGCACGGTTTCGGGGTTCTCGACAAAGTTGAGTTTGGCCCCGGTGTACATCGAGAAATATTCGCCACCCATGCGCTCGGCAATGTGGCACAGGGGCAAAAAGCACATGCACTCGTCACGCTCGTCTCGGGGGATCAGGGTGTTGAAGCCCCGCACCGTGAAAACCAAGCCATGGTGGCTGTGCATGCCACCCTTGGGCTTGCCGGTGGTGCCCGAGGTGTAGACCAAGATGGCCAGCTCTTCGGGCTTGCAGGCAGCGCTGCGCTGCGTGAGCATGTCGGAGTGTTGCTGGGCATGCGCACGGCCCAAGGCTTGCAGCTGCTTCAGGCTGATGACCATCGGGTCGTGGAAGTCGCGCAGACCCTCCATGTTGAACACCACAATTTTTTGCAGCAAGGGTAAGCTGGCACGCACGGCCAGGGCCTTGTCAAGCTGTTCGTCATCTTCGACAAACAGCACGCGGGTACCTGAGTCTTCGCACAGGTAATGCACTTGCTCGGGCGCATCGGTAGGGTAGATGCCGTTGGAGATGCCGCCCGCACTCAGCACGGCCAGGTCGCACAGCACCCACTCGATGTTGGTGTTGGACAGGATGGAAGCGGTATGGCGCGCCTCAAAGCCCAGCGCCATCAGGCCGTGGCCGATCTCGCGAACGGCTTGGCCGGTCTCGTTCCAGGTCCAGCTGCGCCAGATGCCCAAGTCTTTTTGTCGCATCCAGACATTGGGGCCGCGAGCGGCCACCGCATTCCAGAAAATGGCAGGGATGGTCTCGCCTGCCATGACGACATTTCTTTGCGGCGCAATGCCGGAGGTGTCCCAGAGTTGGCTCATGTTTTATCTCCAGGTTTTCTTCTTTTTCCAACGGCGGTCGGCGCGCACGCCCTCTTCCTTGAGCCCTAAGTAGAACTCCTTGATGTCCTCTTTTTCACGCAAACGGGCGCAGGTGTCTTCCATCACGATGCGGCCGTTTTCCAGCACATAACCGTAGTCCGAGGCGTTGAGGGCCATGTTGGCGTTTTGCTCGACCAGCAAGATGGTGGTGCCTCGTTCGCGGTTGATGCGCACCACGATCTCGAAGATTTCCTTGGTCAGTTTGGGACTCAAGCCCAAGCTGGGTTCGTCCAGCAAGATCAGGTCGGGGTTGGCCATCAGCGCCCGGCTGATGGCCAACATCTGTTGCTGCCCGCCCGAGAGCAAGCCCGCGTCTTGCGCAGCCCGCTCGCGCAGGATGGGGAAGTAGTTGTACACGGCTTCCATGTCGCGCGCCACGCCATCGCGGTCCTTGCGGGTGTAGGCGCCCATGAGCAGGTTGTCGCGAATCGACAGCAGCGGAAACACTTCGCGCCCCTCGGGTACATGCATCAAGCCGCGCTGCACGATGATGGCCGGGTCTTGCGCGGTGATGCTTTGGCCCTTGAATTCGATCGAGCCTTTGCGCGGGTCGATGATGCCGCTGATGGTTTTCAAGATAGTGGTCTTGCCCGCGCCATTGGAGCCGAGCACGGTCGCTATTTCGCCCCGCCGCACCTGCAGGCTTACACCGCGAATCGCCTTGATCGGGCCGTAAGCGCTCTCCACATTAAGTAGCTTGAGCATCACGTTGTCATCGGCTGCCTCGGGTGCCGTATTCAGGCTCTGGATGGCTGCGCTCATGCGGCACCTCCAGGCACGTAATTTTCGCGACGCAAGGCAGACACGTCATCCACCGAGCCCAGATAGGCCTCAATGACGCCCTGGTCGCTTTGCACCTGGCTGGGCGTTCCGGTGGCGATTTCTTCGCCCTGGCTCATGGCCAGCACGCGGTCCGACACTTTGGAGACCAAACTCATGTCGTGCTCCACCATGAGAACGGTGATGCCCAGCTCGTTTTTGATGTCCGAAATCCAAAAAGCCATGTCGTCGGTTTCCTCGACGTTCAGGCCAGACGATGGCTCGTCCAGCAGCAGCAGCTTGGGCTTGGTGCACAGGGCGCGCGCCAGCTCGACCACTTTGCGCACGCCATAAGGCAAGCCCGCCACCATCGAGTCGCGGTGGTGTTGCAGGTCAAGAAAATCAATGACTTCCTCGACCTTTTCACGCGCTTCAACCTCACCCGCGCGGGTTTTGCGGGTGAAGAACATTTCGCTCCACAGCCCCGTCTTGCGGTGGGTGTGGCGGCCGATCAAAAGGTTTTGCAGAACAGTGGCGTGCTCAAAGAGTTCGATGTTCTGAAAGGTGCGGGCAATCCCCAGCCCGGCAATTTGGTGTGGCGGCTGATCGGTCAGGCGTAAAGTGCCCTGCGACCCAGCGTAGTCGATCACACCCGTGGTAGGTGTGTAGATGCGGCTGATCAGGTTGAACACGGTGGTCTTGCCAGCGCCGTTGGGGCCGATCAGGGTGAAGACCTCGCCGCGCTTGACGTCGAAGCTGACCTTGTTGACGGCCAGCACGCCGCCAAAGCGCACGCTCAGGTCTTGTGCGGATAAAAGGATGTCTGCGTTCATTTCAGGCGGTCCGACTTCTGGAACGATTTTTGGCGCTTGAACAGGCCACGGCGGTAAAACGGGAACAACTGGAACCAGGTCCGCACCTTGAGCCAGCGGCCATACAGGCCCATGGGCTCAAACAGAACAAAGGCAATAAGCACTATGCCGTAGACCGTGCCTTGCAAACCGGCGGCGCCACCAATGGCGGCTGGCAAAAAGTCTTTGCCCAAAGAAATCAGCTGAGGCATGACGATCAGAAAAATAGCACCGAGGAACGCACCGTGGATCGAACCCAGACCGCCGATCACCACCATCAGCAGCAAGTCGATGGACTGGATGATGCTGAACTGCTCGGGCGAAAGGAACTGAATTTTGTGCGCGTACAGAGCACCGCCAATACCCGCCAGTGCGGCCGATAAGGCAAAGGACAAGGTCTTGTATCGCGCCAAGTGGATACCCATGCTTTGCGCTGAAATTTCGGAATCGCGGATGGCCACAAAGGCGCGTCCGGTGGACGAACGTAGCAGGTTCACGATGGCCAAGGTGGCCCCCACCGTGACGACCAAGCACAGGAAATAAAACGATTCGGTGCTGTCCAGGGTCCAGCTGCCAATGGCGGGGTAACCGACCATCAGGCCCGCGTTGCCCCCCGTCACGCTTTCCCAGCGGGCCATGCCCTCTTCGACAATGAAACCAAAAGCCAGCGTGGCCATGCCCAGGTAAATGCCTTTGACGCGCAGTGCTGGCAAACCCACGATGATGCCGACGAGGGCCGAGAACAAGCCCGCACACACCAGCGCCAGCGGAAACGGCACCCCGGCATTGACCATGACGGCCTGCGTGTAAGCCCCCACCCCCAAGAACGCGGCGTGGCCCAGCGAGAACAAGCCGGTAAAGCCTGCCAGCAGCATGAGGCCCAGCCCCACCACCGCATAAATCAGCACAAAAGTCAGTTGCGCCAGCCAGTACTCAGGCACCACCCAGGGCGCAGCCACCAGAAACAAGCCCAGCAGGCTGTACCAGAACACATGGCCGCCGTGCTTGGCCAGCTTCACGTCCTGGTTGTAATCGGTTTTAAAAATGAAACGCATGCCGGGGCCTCAAACTTTCTTGCGCAGTTGTTCGCCGAACAAGCCATTGGGCTTGAGCACCAGCATCAGCAACACCACGATGTAGGGCGCGATGTCCTTGAAGCCTTCGGGCAAGTAAAAGCCAGAAAGCGATTCGACGATGCCGATCACCAGACCACCCACGATGGCACCGGGCAAACTGCCAAAGCCACCCACCACTGCCGCAGGGAAAGCCTTCAGACCGATGAAGCCCATGTTGGCGTGCACAAAGGTGATGGGGGCCAAGAGCAAACCCGCCACAGCCGCCACGGCGGCCGCCAAACCCCAAACCAGACCGTTGATCTGCTTGACCGGGATGCCCATGTAATAAGCGGCCAGTTGGTTTTGCGAGGCCGCCTGCATGGCGATACCCAGCTTGCTGTACTTGAACATGGCAAACAGGGCCAAGCACAAAATGCCGGTGGCCCCGATCACCACCATTTGTTCTGCCGCGATCACCAAGCCGCCTAAGCGCAAGACTTCTCCAGCATAGGGCGTAGGCAAGGTGTGGGTGTCGGTGCCCACATCGGGAATCATGGTGATCAGGCCGCGCAACACATAGCCCACGCCAATGGTCAGCATCACGATGGAAAACGCAGGTTGACCCAGGATGGGGCGGATGACCAAACGTTCGAGCAAAACGCCAAAAATGCCCATGGCCACAATGGCAGAGGGGACAGCAATCCAGAATGGGAAACCCAGCATCGTCATGGCGGCCAAGCCCGAAAAGGCCCCCACCATCATCAGGTCGCCCTGGGCAAAGCTCACCGTTTCGGTGGCCTTGTAAATCAGCACGAAACCCAGGGCAATGAGTCCGTAAATACATCCCTGGGCCACACCGCTGATCAGCAGTTGCAGCAATTGC
>CAITSG010000542.1 GCA_903894995.1 uncultured Burkholderiales bacterium | reverse complement strand
GCCTCGATCCAGCCCAAGAAATCCATGTCGGCAATCGGGCCGTATTTGATGACTTCGGCCAGGCCCGCGCTCAGCTCACGCGGGGGCAATGTGACCAAGGTGTTCAGGTCGCACACCACGCGCACCGGTTGGTAAAACGCGCCGATCATGTTTTTGCCCAGCGGGTGGTTGATGGCGGTCTTGCCGCCCACCGACGAATCGACCTGAGACAAGAGCGTTGTTGGCACCTGCACAAAGGGCACGCCGCGCATGTAACTGGCGGCGGCAAAGCCGGTCATGTCGCCCACCACACCGCCGCCCAAGGCAAACAGCACGGTTTTGCGGTCGCAACCATGGCCCAACAGCGCGTCAAAAATCAGGTTCAAGGTCTGCCAGTCTTTGTGCGCCTCACCGTCGGGCAGCACCACGGTGTGCACCTGCTTGTAATGCGGGGCGATGGCGCTGCGCAACGCGGCTTCGTACAGCGGGGCAATCGTGTCGTTGGTCACGATCATGGCGGTGCTCGCCTTGGGCAAGCCGGCCCAGGTTTCAGGGCGGCCGAGCAGGCCTTGGCCAATCTGGATGTCGTAACTGCGGTCGTCCAGCGAAATGGCAACCGTTTGAACGGGCGCAGTTTGGAGGGTGGTTGGGAGGGAGGATGTGGTCTCTGACATAGGCCACAAGTGTAGATGTTTCGAGTGACAATCCCGTCGATCTAACGAGGCACTGATGGGCGCACACTGACGTGCAGCCCGTCAAACGGGTGGACACATGGCCGGACTGAAAGCCCAGCCATGCGCCTTGCCGGTGTCTCAGAGCTTAAAAGCCACCACGTTTTGCGTTTGCTCGCCCAAGCCGTCAATGCCCAAACGCATCACGTCGCCACGCTTCAAGTACACCGGCGCAGGCTTGCCATCGACCTTGACGCCCATGCCCACGCCCGGAGGGGTGCCGGTGGTGATGATGTCGCCGGGTTCGAGGGTCATGAACTGGCTCACGTAGCTGACCAACTTGGCCACGCCAAAAATCATGGTCTTGGTGTTGCCCGTTTGGTAACGCACGCCATTCACGTCCAGCCACATGTCCAAGGCTTGTGGGTTGGGCACTTCGTCACGCGTGACCAGCCAAGGACCGACGGGGCCGAAGGTGTCGCAACCCTTGCCCTTGTCCCAGGTGGCGCCGCGCTCGAGCTGGTATTCGCGCTCACTCACGTCGTTGACCACGCAATAACCGGCGACATGGTTGAGCGCTTCTTTTTGCGTCACGTAGCGCGTGCGGGTGCCGATCACGATGCCCAGCTCGACTTCCCAGTCGGTTTTCTTGGAACCTTTGGGCAGCATCACGTCGTCGTTGGCACCTTGGATGCAAGAGATGGTTTTGGTGAACACAATGGGTTCTGAAGGAATCGGCATGCCCGATTCGGCCGCGTGGTCGGCGTAGTTCAGGCCAATGGCGATGAATTTGCTGGTGTAAGAGATGGGCGTGCCAAAACGCTTTTTGCCGCGCACCAAGGGGAGCTTGTCGGTCTTGACCTTGGCCAGCTTGGCCAGCGCCTTGTCGTTCAGTTGGTCGGGCGAGATGTCATTGACCACACCGCTCAGGTCACGCAAGCGGCCTTCGGCGTCGATCAGGCCGGGTTTTTCTTTGCCGGGTTGGCCATAGCGAACGAGTTTCATAGTTGCCTTTCAGTTTGCAAAACAATCAATAAGTGGAGCGGCCGCCGGACAGGTCAAAGACCGCGCCGGTGGAGAAGGAACATTCTTCGGTGCTCAGCCAGGTCACCATGGCGGCGACTTCTTCGGGCTCGCCAAAGCGGGCCATCGGTATTTTAGAAAGCATGAACTGGATGTGCTCGGGCGTCATTTGATCAAAGATCGCCGTCTTCACAGCCGCCGGGGTGACACAGTTCACACGCACGCCGGTGTCGGCCAACTCTTTGCCCAACGATTTGGTCAGACCAATCACGGCGGCCTTGCTCGCGCTGTAGGCGCTGGCGTTGGGGTTGCCGTCTTTGCCCGCGACCGAGGCGATGTTGACGATGCGCCCGTAGTTGCGCTCCTTCATGTGGGCGCTGAGTTCGCGGCAGCAATGGAACAAGCCATGCACGTTCACATCGAACACCTGCTTCCAGGCATCCACCGGGTAATCCCAAACCTTGACGTTGGGGCCGGTGATGCCGGCACTGTTGACCAGCACATCCACACCGGCCAGCGCCACGGTTTGCGCAGTGGCCTGCACCACCGAGGCGTGATCGGCCACATCGACCTGCACGGTGTTGACCACCACACCCAGCTGGCCTTGGCGCAGTTGCTCGGCCGCCTGGGTCATGCCCGCCACGTCGCGGTCCCAGATGGTGACCCGTGCACCGGAGGCGAGCATGCGCTGCGCAATGGCATAACCCAGACCGGTGGCCCCACCGGTGATGACCGCGTGGCGGCCTTTCATGTCGAGCAAGTTCATGTGTGTCTTTCTGCGGTTGAAATATGGCGTATCAAATGGTCATGCCACCGTCGACCATGTAGGCATTGCCCGTGGCGAAGATGGATTCGTCAGAAGCGAGGAAGGTGACGATGGGCGCGATCTCGTGCGCTTGGGCCAAACGACCCATGGGCTGGCGGTTGATGAAATCCTGGCGTGCCTGTACCGGGTCGGCATAGCTGTTGATGCGGTCTTGCAGCGAGGGTGTGTCCACGGTGCCGGGGCAGATGCAATTGCAGCGAATCCCCTTGCGCACGTAATCGGCCGCCACGCTTTTGGTCAAACCAATGACGGCGGCTTTGCTCGCACCGTAGATGAAACGGTTGGGCAAGCCGCGAACGCTGGAGCAGACGCTGGCCATGTTGATGATGCTGCCGCCCTGGCCGTCTTTGTCGAACTGCGCCAGCATTTTGGGGATGGCCGCCTGGATCATCCAGAACTGCGAGCGCACGTTCAGGTTGAAGGCAAATTCCCAGTCCTCGTCCGTGGCCAGTTCGATGTTGCCGTTGTGCACAAAACCCGCGCAGTTGAAGATGATGTCGATGCGCGAGAGGCTGGCCACTTGGGCGGCAATCGCTTTTTTGTCAAGCACGTTCAGAACGGCGGTGTGAACGTTGGCCACGCCTTGGTAAGACTTGAGCAGTTCGGCGTTCACATCGGTGGCGTACACGGTTGCACCTTCGGCCGCCATGGCCAATGCAGCCGCTTGGCCAATGCCCTGACCAGCGGCGGTGACGAGTGCAATTTTTCCTTTGAGTCTCATGGTGCTTTGATCTCCAGTTGGGTGATTTGTTTGGCGGTGATGGCCGCCCAATCCCAGGCGATGCCCAGGCCAGGGGTTTCGGGTGGCAGGGCATAACCGGCTTCCACCTGCATGCGCGAGGTGGTGATGTCGTCGAGCTGCGGAATGTATTCGACCCAGGTGGCGTTGGGCACGGCGGCGCACAGGCTCACATGCAATTCCATCAAGAAGTGCGGGCACACCGCCACGTCAAAGGTTTCGGCCAGATGCGCGGTTTTGATCCAGGGCGTGATGCCACCAATGCGCGCCACATCGGGCTGCACGATGGAGCAGGCGCCCTGCTCCAGGTATTCACGGAACTGCATCGGGTGGTACATCGACTCGCCCACCGCCACGGGAATGGTGGTGTGCTCGCGCAACTGCCGATGTCCCGACACGTCTTCGGCGGGCATGGGCTCTTCGATCCAAGCCAGACCCAGCCCATCAAAAGCCCGCGCACGGCGCACCACCTCGGCACGGTTGAAGCCCTGGTTGGCGTCGGTCATCAGCTCAAAGCCTGGGCCCACCGCATCGCGCACGGCAGAGAGGCGCGCCACGTCTTCGCTCACATGCGGGCGACCGATCTTGATCTTGGCACCCTTGAAGCCTTGGGCTTTCGCCTCCAGCGTTTGGTCCACCAGCGCCTGGGGCGACAAATGCAACCAGCCGCCTTCGGTGGTGTAAAGCGGCACACGCGCTTGCGCCCCGCCCAACAACAGCCACAGCGGCAAGCCCTGGCTTTGCGCCCGCCAGTCCCACAAAGCGGTGTCCACACACGCCAGCGCCAAACTGGTCATGGCCCCCACGGCAGTGGCATGGGTGTGAAAAAACAAATCCTTCCAGATGGCTTCAACCATGACCGGGTTGCGCCCGATCAGTCGCGGCGCCAAGTGGTCTTTGAGCAAGGCCATGACCGAAGAGCCACCGGTGCCAATCGTGTAGGCGTAGCCCGTGGCCGCGATGCCGTCGCTGCAGTGCAGCGTGAGCAAAATCGTCTCTTGCGTCACAAAGGACTGGATGGCGTCGGTGCGCAAGACCTTGGGTGGCAAGTTGACTTGCCGAAGGCTCACGCGGTCAATGGTGACGGGGGTCATGTGGAGCAGCAAGGAGGGTAAAAAAACAGGCGAAGAAGATCAGCTGCCAGCAGCGACACCTGCAGCGCTATGAGTTTCAAGGCCTTGCAGCATGAGACATCTCCACCGCACCGTGCGTCGTTTGCGTGACAGCCGCCATGCGGGTTTGTGCGGAGTTGCAATGGCTTTTGATCATGTGATGATTCTGCAACTGGTCTGACCACTTGTCCAATTCACGTTATCCCTGATTCCTCATGCCCTTGCATACCGTGGCCCCGCAGCGCCTTTACCGCCAGATTGCCGAGCAGCTTCGGCAGCTGATGGCATCGGGCGAGTTCGCGCTGGGCTCGCGTCTGCCAGCTGAGCGCGATCTGGCGCTGCAACTGGGCGTGAGCCGCCCTTCGGTACGCGAAGCCCTGATCGCGCTTGAAGTGGAAGGCATGATCGAGGTGCGCACGGGGTCTGGCATTTATGTGCAACACGCCATGCCGACCAACGGGCCGCGCGCAGCGGTGCTGAGTGCAGAGCTTGAAGCAGACACCCCGGCCAACTGGGGTCCGCTGGAAGTCATGAGCGCCCGCATTTTGGTCGAGGCCGAGGTGGCTGCGTTGGCCGCTGCCAACGCCCAAAAGTCACACATCAAAGCCATTCAGACCAGCCTGAAACAAATGCAGCGCGAAGCCGCCCGTGATGAAGTGCCACGCCAAGGCGACGAAGCCTTTCACCAGGCCATCGCACAGGCCTGCGGCAACAGTGTCTTGCTCGACACCGTGCAGCGTTACTGGCAGGCTCGCAACGGCCCCCTGTTTGAACGTTTGGGCGACCATTTTGAGCGCCCAGAATCTTGGCAGTCCGCCATTACCGAACACCAAGCGGTGATGCATGCCATCGAAGTGCGCGACCCCAGCTCCGCGCGCAAGGCCATGCAAAAGCACCTGAAACAAGCCCACAAAAGATACAGCGCGAGCTGGCGCCGCGCACCCGCCCGTTAGGGTGGTTTTTCTGTTCCCGCGTCAGCAAATTTCAAACCCCAATGAGGAGACCCAGATG
>CAITSG010000541.1 GCA_903894995.1 uncultured Burkholderiales bacterium | reverse complement strand
TCGCTGGGCGCGCCGCTCATGAGTGCCTTGATGACCGCCACGCAAGAGGCGCTGAAGGCTTACCGTTTTGACGGCATGCACCAGCCGCAATTGTTGGCGGGCCAGGTGGGGGCGCACGCGCGCGCTTTGGGCGGGGCCTTGCTGCCGCTGCACAGCCAGTTTTTTCCGGACAAAGACATCTTTTTGAAGCAGGACGCCGCATGAAGTTCTACCTCGATTCGGCCGATGCCCGCCAATGGGCCTTGCCTGCGGGTTGCCCGCCGGTGCAGGGCGTGACCACCAACCCCACCTTGGTCATGCAAGCCGGTTTGCCGGTCAGTTTGCCAGGCTATTTGAAGTTGGTGTCTCAAGCCGGTGAGGCGCGTTTGCCCGAGTTGATGCTGCAGCTGCCGCGCGCCGATGTGGGCGAAGCCGCGCAATGGCTCGAAGTGCTGCTGCCTGCGGCGGTGCAGGCCCGTGTGCGCCTGACCATCAAGCTGCCGTGTCACCCCGACTGGCAGCCGGTGTTGCGCGAGGTGCAAGCCTGGGGCGTGCCCACGCTGCTGACGGGCTTGTCCAACCCGGTGCAGCTTTTGTGGGCGCGGGCGCAAGGGGCCAGTTATGTGGCCCCCTATGTGGGCCGCTTGCAGGCCGATGGCCGCGATGTTTGGGCATTGATCGAGGCCTGTGTGGCTGTGCAGGCCGATGGTCTGCAGCTGCTGGCCGCCAGCATCAAGTCGGCCGATGTGCTCTCGCGCCTGATCGCCTGCGGCGCGCATGCCGTGACGGTGCGCCCCGAGTTCGCGGCAGGGCTGGCCACAGACCCACTCACCTTGGCGGCCATGGACCAGTTTGACCGGGACGTGTTGACGAGCCAACAGGCCGTTTTGTAGGTCGGAGGCTTTGGCCCCGACAAAGCGGGCAGGCGACCATGTCGGGGTGAAGCCACCGACCAGTTGATCCGGCCAGGTGGTGTGTGCATAAAGGCTTTTTCTTGTGGGAGCGGCGCCCTCGCCGCGATGGGTCGTGGTCTGCGAGGCTTTTCGCGACGAGGGCGTCGCTCCCACAACTCCCCCCTTGCCGGTGATGGCTTTATCACACGGATGGCATCGCTGACCGCCAAGCTGAACCCCACTAAATGCTGCGGTTGCGCGCCAGCGGCGGGTTGCGTGAAAAATATTGCAAGATGCCGCGCATCAGGGCGTCTGTGAGTTGCTTTTGGTAAGCCTCACTGCGCAGTTTTTCTTCTTCTTCGGGGTTGCTGATGAAGGCGGTTTCGACCAGCACGCTGGGAATGTCGGGCGCTTTGAGTACCGCAAAACCGGCTTGCTCACCTTGTGGGGTGCCTGGCGAGCCCGGCGTCAAACCAGCTGATAGTGTTCACAGACTGCGGTTGCGTGCCAGAGGCGGGTTGCGGGCAAAGTAGGACTTGATGCCCTTCATCAAGGCATCGGCCAAGCTGTCCTGATGAGCGGCGCTGCGTAATTTTTCTTCTTCTTCGGGGTTGCTGATGAAGGCGGTTTCCACCAATACGCTCGGAATGTCGGGCGCTTTGAGCACTGCAAAACCCGCTTGCTCCACCTTGGGTTTGTGCAGTCGAGCCACGCCGCCGATCTCACGCAGCATGGCACTGCCCAATTGCAAGCTGTCATTGATTTGTGCGGTGGTGCTCATGTCCAGCAAAGCCCGCTTGACCTGTGCGTCTTGCACAGTGATGTTGACACCGCCGATCAAGTCAGCCTTGTTTTCTTGGTTGGCCATCCACCTTGCAGCGCTACTGGAC
>CAITSG010000540.1 GCA_903894995.1 uncultured Burkholderiales bacterium | reverse complement strand
CCATGGACAAGGCGTCGCCTTGGTTGCCCACGCGCAGGGTCACGGCCGAGGCCGAAACCGCGGACAAGGCCAGCGCTGCGGCCAAAGTGGCCACGAAAGGATTGAGTTTGAAAGCCATGGAGTTTTCCTTTTGAAAGAATGTTGTCAATCACATCGAAGCATCATGCCGCCAAGGGCAGCGCCTGCTCCACCAAACTGGCGTGCAGGGCCGCGCCCAGCGGCAAGATGTCGTCGTTGAAGTCGTAGCGGCTGTTGTGCAGCGGGTGCGGGCCGGGGCCGTGCGGCAGGCCCTGGCCGATGCGGATGTATGCGCCGGGCTTGACCTGGAGCATGAACGAGAAATCTTCGCCGCCCATGCTGGGCAACATGTCGCGCCAGACCTTGTCTTCGCCCACCAGAGTCGCCGCCACGTCGCAGGCAAACTGCGCTTCGGGTACGGTGTTCACGGTGGCGGGGTAGACGCGTTCGTAAGTCAATTCGGCCGAAGCCCCAAAGCCTTGCGCGACACCGCTGCACAAGGCGCGCAAACGGTCTTCGATCTGGTCTTGCACCCGCTCGCTGTAAGTGCGCACCGTGCCCACCAAGGTGGCCTCGCCCGGAATCACACTCATGGCACCGGGGTGGCCGGCCTGCATGGAACAGATGCTGATGACCGCCTGATCGAAAGCCGACAAGTTGCGCGAAACCACGCTTTGCGCGGCTGTGATGATGTGCCCGGCCACCAGCACCGGGTCCACACCCTGGTGCGGACGGGCACCGTGTCCGCCTTTGCCGATGATGCGGATCTCGATGCGGTCCACCGCCGCTTGCATGGGGCCGGGGGTGATGCCGATCACGCCCAAGGGCGTCTCGGGGGAGTTGTGCTGGGCATAGACCTGTTCACACGGAAAGCGCTCGAACAAACCATCCTCGATCATGGCGCGGGCACCGGCGTAGCCCTCTTCGCCCGGCTGAAAAATCAACACGGCTGTGCCGTTAAAGCGCCGGGTTTCGGCCAGGTAACGCGCCGCGCCCATCAGCATGGCGGTATGGCCGTCGTGGCCACAGCCGTGCATCAGGCCGGGCGTGCCCGACTTCCAGTTGCATTCGTTGTGCTCGGTCAGCGGCAGCGCGTCCATGTCGGCGCGCAGGCCGATCATGCGGCCCGGGTTGGCCGCCGAGCGGCCTTGTCCGTGCACCAAAGCCACCACGCCGGTTTTGCCGATGCCGGTGTGGATGCTGTCCACGCCGCAGACCTTGAGCATCTCGGCCACACGGCCCGAGGTGTAGACCTCTTCAAAGCCCAACTCGGGGTGGGCATGCAGGTCGCGCCTGAAGGCGGTGAGTTCGGGGTGGAACTGAGCGATGCGTGCAAACGCCGCGCCCCGCCCCAACACCGATTGCAAAGAAGCGCCCATGTTCAATGACCTCCGGGCTTGCCCACGCGCAGGCGCGGGTCCACCACAAAGTAGAGCAAGTCCACGATCAGGTTGATGACCACAAAGATCAGCGCAATCAGGCACAAATAGGCGGCCATGACCGGGATGTCGGCAAAGGTCACCGCTTGGATGAACAGCAGGCCCATGCCGGGCCACTGGAACACCGTCTCGGTGATGATGGCGAATGCGATCAGGCCGCCCAGTTGCAAACCGGTGATGGTGAGCACGGGCACCAAGGTGTTCTTGAGCGCATGGCCAAAATGGATGGCGCGGTTGGACAAGCCACGGGCGCGGGCGAACTTGATGTAGTCGGTGCGCAGCACCTCCAGCATCTCGGCCCGCACCAAGCGCATGATCAGCGTGAGCTGAAAAATCGCCAGCGTCACGGCTGGCAGCACGATGTGGTGCCAGCCCTTGGCCGTCATCAATCCGCTCGACCACCAACCCATCTGCACCACATCACCCCGACCAAAGCTGGGGAACCAGCCCAAGATCACGGCGAACACCAGGATCAGCAAAATGCCGATCAGGAAGGTGGGCAGCGACACCCCCAGCAGCGACACCGTCATGATGAGCTGGCTGGCCCAGGTGCCCCGGCGCAAGGCCGCGTACACCCCCATCGGAATGCCAATGACCAAGGCCAAAGAGGCAGCCACCATGGCCAGCTCCAACGTGGCGGGCAAGCGCTCGGCGATCAGGCGCGAGACCTTGGCACCTTGGCGCAGGCTAAGTCCAAACTCACCTTGCACGGCGTTGTACAAAAAGTGGCCGAACTGCACAAAGAACGGCTGGTCCAGGCCCAGATCGGCCCGCAACAGGTCAATCTGCTCTTTGGTGGCGTCTTGCCCCAGCAAGAAAACCACCGGGTCACCCACGTACTGGAACAGCAAGAAGGCGATGAAAGCGACCGTGACCATCACGATCACGGCCTGAATCAGCCGTTGCAAGATGAAGGCGAGCATCAGTTGACCTTGATCAGTGTCCAGTCGAGGCGGTTATCGGGACGATGGACCACCTCCACGTTTTTCTTCATGGCCCAGGGGATGACCTGGTTGTGCAGCGGAATGTGAGAAACCGTGTCGTTGGACAACTGCAAAGCTTCGGTCAGCAGGCGGTCACGCACGGGCAAGTCGGTCTCGGTTTTCACGCGATCCACGATGTAGTCCATGCGCGGATTGCTGTAGCGGCCCACGTTGTAGTTGCCGTCACCGCCCGTGCCCACCGAGCGGGTGAGCGACTGCAGGCTGTACAGCGCGTCAAAGGTCGGCACGCCCCAGCCCAGCATGTAGATGCTGGCTTCGTAGCGCTGGATCATGGGGAAATAAGTCACCAGCGGCTG
>CAITSG010000539.1 GCA_903894995.1 uncultured Burkholderiales bacterium | reverse complement strand
TTTTTTGGCGCCGCCCGCAATGTGGAAGAAGGCGGCAGTCTGACCATCATCGCCACGGCCCTGGTCGACACCGGCAGCCGCATGGACGAGGTGATCTTTGAAGAATTCAAGGGCACGGGCAACTGCGAAATCCATTTGGAACGCCGCTTGTACGAAAAGCGGGTGTTCCCAGCCATCAATCTGAACCGCAGCGGCACCCGCCGCGAAGAGTTGCTGCTGCAGCCCGAAGTGCTGCAAAAAACCCGTATCCTGCGCCAGTTCATGTACAACATGGACGAAATCGAGGCGATGGAAATGGTCTTGAAGAGCATGAAAGCGACCAAGAACAACTCCGAGTTCTTTGACATGATGCGACGCGGCGGTTGATACCCTATAATCGAAGGTTTTGCGGAAAGTGCACTCGGATCGGCTGAAGTGTGGCTGCCGTAGCAGAAATAAAAGGATTTCCCCATGAAAGACGGCATTCACCCCAACTACCGTGAAGTTTGCTTCCAAGACATGTCCAATGGTTTCAAGTTCGTGACCCGTTCATGCGCCAACACCAAAGAGATGATCAAAATGGAAGACGGCCGCGAGCTGCCTTGGTACAAGCTGGACACGACCAGCGAGTCGCACCCCTTTTACACCGGCACACAAAAGTCGGTCGACAACATGGGCGGCCGCGTGGAGAAGTTCCGCAACCGTTTCGGCAAGACCACCGTCATTGCCAAATAAGATTTTTTTTGGTTGACGCCAAGAGGGCAGTCCGGGCAACCGGCCTGCCCTTTTTGTTGTGCGATCCATCGCACACAATGTGCCCTGTGCTTGCGCATTGGCATGATGCAAGTGACAGCCTCAACGCCCCATCACTGACACCTTGATCCAGACGTGAACCATCCCAACCCCGCCATCGTTGCGCAAAGCGCCGTACGCAGATTGCCGCGCCTGGCCTTGCTGCTGCTTTGCGCCGCCTATGTGCTGCCCGGTTTTTTGGGGCGCACGCCATGGAAAGCTCAAGACATTGAGGCCTTTGGCTACATGCTTCAACTGGCTCAACCGGCCATGGGTGAAGCCACTTCTTGGTTCAAACCCACCTTGCTTGGACAAACTGACCCACAACTGGCTTTGCTGCCTTATTGGCTGGGTGCAGGGTTCTTGCGTTGGGCCCCCTCTGGCTGGGAAGATTTTTTCGCACGCTTGCCTTTTATCGCCATGCTGGGCCTGACCTTGGCTTCTACTTGGTATGCGGTGTATGCCTTGGCCAGGGGGCCTGCAGCACAGCCTGTGGCTTTTGCATTTGGTGGTGAGGCCAAGCCAGCAGACTACGCCCGTGCTTTGGCTGACGGAGGCTTGCTGGCCTTGCTGGCGTGCTTGGGTTTGGCGCGCCTGGCCCATGAAACCACACCCGCCTTGAGTCAGCTTTGTTGTGCGGCCTTGATCTTTGTGGGCTTGTCGAATTTGCCACGACACCGCCTGGTCAGTGGCATGGCCATCACCTTGGGCATGCTGGGCTTGACGCTTTCAGGCGCCCCCAGTCTGGCCCTGTTCCTGGGCATTGGGGGCTCCTTGATCCGTGCAGCTGCACAACCGGACCTGACCCAACAACGGATGCGGGTGTTGGATCTGGGATTGCTGGCCTTGATCTGTCTTTTGTGCATCACCACCGCCGGAGCTTTGGACTTGTGGCGTTGGCGCGTGGTGACACACTCCCTGTTCGACATGCACATGTTGGCCAAACTGTTGGTGTGGTTCACTTGGCCAGCTTGGCCTTTGGCGCTTTGGTCATTGTGGCGTTGGCGTAGGCAATTGGCCCATATTTGGCGATACCCTCACTTGGCACTGCCCTTGTGGTTTGTAGGGGTGACCATCTCGGCCACCTGGTTGACCGGCATGACCGACCGTGCCTTGCTGGTTTCCCTGCCTGCCATCGCCTGCCTGGCTGCGTTTGCATTGCCCACATTGCGGCGCAGTTTGGGGGCCTTGATCGACTGGTTCACCTTGTTGTTTTTTTCGTTTTGCGCTTTGGCCATCTGGGTCGTTTGGGTGGCCATGCAAACCGGCTTTCCTGCAAGCCCTGCCGCCAACGTGGCCAAGCTGGCACCGGGTTTTGTGAATGTGTTTTCATGGGTCATCTTCAGCACGGCCCTCTTGGCCACAGGGGCTTGGGCCTGGTTGGTCCAATGGCGGATTGGCCATCACCGCGCTGCGATTTGGAAGATCATGGCCTTGCCAGCTGGCGGGGCCGTGCTGTGCTGGTTTTTGCTGATGACCTTGTGGTTGCCATTGCTGAATTACGCCCGCAGTTATGCCCCTTTGATTGAAAAAGTGAAATCCACCACAGGTGATTCACACTGTCTGCAATATGCTGGTCTGAACAAAGCGCAAGGCACGGCATTTTTGTTTCACGGTCAATTCAAGCTCGAACCCCTGCAAGCGCCCGAGGCCGACTGTCCTTGGTTGATCATTGACGAGAAAAACCTGCCCTTGATGGCTGACAAAATAGAACGCATGGGCTGGATTCAACATGCCAGAGCCCAACGACCGGGCGACAAGAACGAACACATCTTGATTTACCGGGCTGTCACCCTTGCGCAACCCACACTTGTAGCGCCTGCGCCGCCCGCCAGCCCAGCTCAAGACTGAAACCATGTCTGAATTCAAGACCATCGCACGGCATGCCGGCACCGTGTTGGTGGGGCAACTCGCGGTCATGTCTTTTGGTGTGGCCGACACGGTCATTGCCGGTCGCTACAGCCCCCAAGCCTTGGCGGTGTTGTCACTGGCATCTTCCATCTACATCAGTATTTATGTGGCCCTCAATGGCTTGGTGCAGGCCCTGCTGCCCGTGTGGTCCGAGTTACACGGTGCGGGCAACACCCGCGAGCTTGGCCGTTCATTTCGACAGGCTCTGTACATCACCGCCTTGGCCACCCTGACGGGCATGGCCGGGCTGTGGTATCCAGACCCATGGTTGTCGTGGACACAAGTGCCCCTGGAGTTGTGGCCAGATGTCCGTTCTTATTTGCGGATTTTGGCCATCGCTTTGATCCCCTCTTTGCTGTTCAGGATGTACGGCACTCTGAACCAAAGTCTGGGCTTGCCGCGCTTGGTGACCTGGCTGCAAGCCGGGGCCTTGTTCGTGAAGATTCCTTTGTCTGTGGTCTTCACTTTTGGCATGGGCCAGTGGCCAGGCCTGGGCGTGGTGGGTTGTGCCTGGGCCACTTTGGTGGTCAACAGCTTGATGATGTTGACGGGGCTTTGGCTGCTGCGCAGCCAGGACATTTACCAGCCCTATGCTCTGTGGCAGAGGCCAGAAGTGCCGCACTGGCCCATCTTGAAACGTTACTTGCAGCTGGGCATTCCAGCGGGCCTGACGGTCATGGTGGAGGTCACATCGTTCACCCTGATGGCGCTGTTCGTGGCCCGGCTTGGTGCAGTGGCTTCTGCGAGCCACCAGATTGCAGCCAGCCTGGCCTCGGTGCTGTACATGGTGCCTTTGGCCTTGGGCATTGCCAGCAGTGCCCGCACCGGTTACTGGCTGGGCGCCAAGCAAGCAGACAAAGCACGGCGGGCCACCTATTTGGGACTGGGTCTGACGGTGTTGGCGGCCTTGGTGTGCGCGGGCGCTTTGATGGCAGGTCGGAGCACCATTGCGCAGGCTTTTACCACCGACCCCGTGGTGGCCCAAACTGCGACCGTGTGGTTAGGCTGGGTAGCCCTTTATCACCTGGCCGATGCGGTTCAGGCCACCAGCGTGTTTTTGTTGCGTTGCTACCGCATCACCGTGGCTCCCTTGGTCATCTACACCGCCTTGCTTTGGGGTGCGGGACTCATGGCCGGATACCTGTGGGCTTATCAAGACACCGCCCTGGGCCTGAGCTGGACCCCTCGCCCGGCAGTAGACACTTTTTGGATCACCAGCACCATGGCATTGGCCACGGTGTCTGCGCTGTTTGGCGCGCTGGTGTGGCGGGTGGCCCGCCCACCTCATCGCCCGATGTAACGCCGACGCCAGAAAATCCAGGCCAAGGTCAACGCCACAACGATCATGAGCACTTCGGTCCACCTTACCCCACCCTCGGCATGCAGGGCAGGAAAGTTTTCAAAATTCATGCCGAAATAACCGGTGATCAGATTCAGTGGCAGAAAGATGGCTGTCAACACCGTCAAGGTTCGCATGACCTCGTTGGTGCGGTTGCTTTGCACGTTGAAGTGCATCTGAACAGCCGTTTCGGCGCTTTGCTCCAATCGACCCACATGGTGAACCACACGTTCAATGTGTTCCAACACATCGCGACTTCTGACCTTGAGCATGTCCAAACTTGTCGCAGGATAGAGCACATCCTCAGGCCATGATTCCAGCGCGGCGATCCAATCCTGAATGGCTGCGCGTTGGTCCTCGCACACTTCCTCAAGATAGTGCAGGCTCAAACGTGCATTGAGCAAGGCCGACCAATCGTTGAAATGTGCATGCGGGTCCAGCAAGCGGGTTTGCCAATGGTCCAGCTGCCGGGTGAGTTCACGGCGCAAATCCAGGTAAGCATCGACCACATGGCTGACCATGCGCAACACCAGGTCTGCAGGGTTGGCGGGCAAGCGGTGTGCCGCTTGGGCAGGGGCCAAGCTGGCGGCCGTCAACAATCGGGCGGCAAAGTGTGACAACACCGCACAGTCCACTGGATGCACAGTAATCACCAAGCGATCAAGCCACAAAAAGGCCACGGGACTGGTGTCAATCTTCCTCAAAATACCAGGTCCACTCTGGGTGTTTTCCTGGTGCAAAATGACCCCCGGTTTGGCCAGGTCGGTTTCAGTTCGACCTCGGGCCAATCGCCGGAACACCAGCAAATCATAGTCTGCGGTGTAGTCGTAATGCGAAGGCAGTTGGTTGTTCAAGAGGTCCTGCACATGCAACTCATGCAGGCTCACGCCCAACCAATCCACAACCGATTTTTGAAGCTGAACTTGCAGCAACTCGAACTCGCGTCGTGAAAAAGCCATCCACACAAAACCCTGCGTCGGTAATGTTTGGGGGATGGTGTCGGACTCGTGCACCTCATGAGAGGCCATGGTGAAAACGCGCATGTACATTCCTTGCCACAGACAGTCTGCCGCATGGGTTTGAATTGTTGGGCAACGTCATGAAAATGTCATGACACAGTTGACTCGAAATCGTCATCAAATAATCACAAACTTGGGTCATATTGAAATTTTTAATTACCTTGAGCACCTCATGACAAATGCCGAGTCCATTCAAGAATCACAAATGCGCCAACTGCGCGAAGACCTGTTGGACAGCCTGGACGAAGAACTGGAGCTGGAATTGGACGACCGCTGGGGCGAGCAATCGGGCGGCAACCCCTTGGCCAACAGCGCACGAACCCAGTACTTTCGAGAGCTTTTACGCCTGCAATCTGAGTTGGTGATGTTGCAAGACTGGGTGGTCAAAACCGGCCACCGCATGGTAATTTTGTTTGAAGGCCGGGACGCAGCAGGCAAAGGTGGCGTGATCAAGCGCATCACGCAGCGCCTGAATCCCCGGGTGTGCCGCGTTGCCGCCCTGCCCGCTCCCAACGACCGCGAGAAAACACAGTGGTACTTTCAGCGTTACATCTCGCACCTGCCTGCCGCCGGTGAAATCGTGTTGTTTGACCGCAGCTGGTACAACCGGGCTGGCGTAGAAAGGGTCATGGGATTTTGCAACGATGAAGAATACGAAGAGTTCTTTCGCTCAGTGCCCGAATTCGAAAAAATGCTGGTTCGCAGCGGCATACAGCTGGTGAAGTATTGGTTTTCCATCACCGATGACGAACAGCACGCCCGATTTTTGGGCCGTATCCATGACCCGTTGAAACAATGGAAGCTCAGCCCCATGGATCTGGAAAGCCGCCGCCGCTGGGAAGACTACACACGGGCCAAGGAAACCATGATCGAGCGCACACACATTCCACAGGCCCCGTGGTGGGTCGTGCAAGCGGTAGACAAGAAAAAAGCCCGCTTGAACTGCATTGACCACCTGCTCAGTCAAGTTCCTTACCACGAGGTGGAACATCCCCAGGTCATGTTGCCAGGTCGCGTGCGCAACCCGGACTACATTCGCCACCCAGTTCCCGAAAACATGGTGGTGCCAGAAAAGTACTGACCCCACCCTGAGCAGCTCAAGCCTTGGTCAACAAGGGCTCACCCATTTTGATGCGCATACCCGTGGTGAGCCCGTCTGCCCATTCGAAGCCCGAAGGCACAAACACCAAAATGGTGGAACCGTGTTCAAACCACCCCATCTCTTGGCCTTTGGCATAGTTGGCAACACAAGGGATTTCGTTGGGGCCTTTGTAGCGCAGGTTCAACAGCACATCGACCGCGTGAAAGCGCATGCTGGCCACCAACACGGCAGCTACCGGCACGATCAAAAACGGCTCGCCTGACTGCGCTTGCATGTGGAGCACGGCACGTTCGTTTTTACAAAACAGTTGCGCCACACGCTTGAGCGCCACGGGGTTGACGTTCCAGGTGTCGCCCGAGATGTAGGTCACATGTTGGAGTTGCACGTTGTGCGGCGCATGAAACCGGTGGTACATGGTGCTGGTCAAGCGCAAGGTCAGGTACTTGCCGCCTTCAAGCGCTTGCGGCCAATGGCTGCACGCAGCGCCATCGCCCAACAAAGTTTGCAAGCGGTAAGGGAACCCTTTGGCCTGAAATACCTGACCCTCGCTGATGACACCGAAAGCCCCCACGATGGCGTCGCAAGGCGAGGTCAAAACCGATGGATCTGGGTCTACGGGCCGGGCGCCAGACTTGAGCTCTCGGGTAAAGCAGGCGTGAAGGCTGTCAAATTTTTGCTGCTTGGCTTCACTCAAATCAAGGTCGCTGAACCAGCGCCACACGGCCATGGAAGCTTTGACCACAAATGGGTTTTTGAGCTGACTCCACCAACCCATGAAATGGGTCAGCGCAATGCGTGGAATGCGGTTGGTGAGCAAGAAATTCAAGTCCTCTTGCAGAAGTGTTTTTTGAAACAGGGTGCGAATCTTCATCATGTTGTCACTCAAATTGAATAAAAAGAAATTTCATTGACACAAGGAAATTGACTGTGAACTCCTCTTGGATCGGTTTGGGATTGCTAGCGGCCGTCGCTCCTGCGCTTGGACAGCGCATTCAGCTTTCGAGGGCCAAACACCGTTCATTGGCTGGCCACTCCCGCATGGCCAAACGCCTGGCCCGCTGGCTGCCCGGCTACAGCTTTGATGACAGCACGTTTTTTGGCTGCGATGGTGCACCTGCCGACATCCAGTCCTTGCGACGGGCGGCCTTCATGGCCATGGCGCAGAGCCTTCAAACACGGCACAGCAAGAGCATTGCGGCCACGGCCAGTGCCCGAGAGAACATCTCGGACATGCAGTTCATCACGGCCTACCGGGTGCCCTTTCAGTTCAGCCCTATGGTTCAAAAGCATCTGAAAGTCGGCTCCTTTTTGGAGTCGGCTCAAGGTGTTCAAGTGACCGACCTGGACGGGCAGGTGTTTTACGATTTGACGGGGTCTTATGGCGTCAACGTCTTCGGCGCAGACTTTTACAAAAAGACCATGGCCGATGGTCTGGCCAAAACACAAGACTTGGGGCCGGTGCTGGGCTCTTACCACCCCGTGGTGGCGAGCAATGCACAGCGCCTCAAAGCCATTTCGGGCCTGGACGAGGTGTCGTTTCACATGTCGGGCACCGAGGCCGTGATGCAAGCGGTGCGACTCGCTCGTTACCACACACGCCGGCCCAACATCGTGCGCTTTTGCGGGGCTTACCATGGCTGGTGGGAAGATGTTCAACCCGGTCCAGGCAACCCCATGCCCCCACGCGAGACCTACACGCTGAGCGACATGAACGAACGCAGCCTGGACGTGTTGCGCGGTCGCAAGGACATTGCTTGCGTGTTGATCAACCCTTTGCAGGCACTGCACACCAACGCCAATGCGCCCGGTGACTCGACCCTGGTGGACAGCAGCCGCCGCGCTGCCTATGACCGTGAGGCTTACACCGCTTGGCTTAAGGCTTTGAGACAAGTGTGTACCGACAAAGGGATTGTGCTGATTTTTGACGAAGTGTTTTTGGGCTTTCGCCTGGCAGCCGGTGGTGCGCAAGCCTACTTTGGCGTCAAGGCCGACATGGTCACCTACGGCAAAACATTGGGCGGTGGCTTCCCGGTGGGCGTGGTGTGTGGCGAGCACCGATGGATGCGACGATTCAATGAAAAACGTCCAGCCGACATTTGTTTTGCGCGCGGCACTTTCAATGCACACCCGGTGGTCATGGGCGCCATGTCGGCCTTTCTGGACCAACTTGAAACACCCGAAGTTCAAGCCATCTATCAGGGCGTCGATGCCCTTTGGAACGCGCGTGCACAACACTTCAACCTCACCATGCAAGAACATGGCTTGCCCTTGCAAGCCGCCAACATGTCCAGTGTCTGGACCTTGTTTTACACACAAGCGAGCCGTTACAACTGGATGCTGCAGTACTACCTCAGGCTTGAGGGCTTGGCACTGAGTTGGGTGGGCACAGGTCGCTTGATCTTCAGCCTCAATTACAGTGATGCCGACTTTCAAGCTGTGCTGGAGCGGTTTGTGCGCGCCGCCAAACAGATGCAACACGACGGTTGGTGGTGGCAAGATGCTGAACTCACCAACAAATCGATCCGACGACGCATTTTGAAAGAGACCTTCAAGCGCTGAGAGCTTGCACCCGTCAGTCATGTGAGACTGACGGGAGTACTTGTTCAGCGGCTGACCTGATGAGCATCCTGCTGCGCAAAGCGTTGACCACGCAGCAATTGCAGCGGGGCTTTGTGATACAGGTAAATGTCATGAAAAGGGTCGGTCAAGATCTTGGTCATCCAGACCAGTCCGGTTTGAACGTCTTGCAAAATAAACAAATGGAAGGTGCGAAACAGCAAGGCACCAGCACCCAAATACAACCATGCATAGCCCACAGCACGCAAAAAGCCATAAAAATCTTCATGCGTTGGCAAGAGGTCAAACAGGCCAGGGTTCATGAAAATTCCCAGAGGCAACACTGCCCAGACACTGAGCAAAACCACCTTGCGCCGAAGGTTGTAGCCAACCTTGATCTCTTCCTTGAATTCTTGTGTAGCCTGATTGACTTCGTCGTAACCCAAGGGTTCAAAGAAAAAATGACCGGCTTGTCGCGATGTCATGGACACCAGCCAAGCAAGCAAGGCTGCCAAGGGCGGATCAATGAACAACATGGCATAGGCCAATACAAATGCCATAGCACTTAAAAAATGCAAGGACTGATTGATGCGGCAGTGGTGGTAATAACGATGATCATCCCAACGCTGAACCCGCAAAGCTTCAAAAAAATCTTTCACGCGAAAACCTCCAATAATGGTTTGCCTATCATGAAGAAGTCATGTGAAAAAACAGTGACATATTCTCAGACCAACACATCTCGCACCCATAAAAATTTTCAATTTTTTGTCATCAAGTTGTTAAATCGTCAGTTCAAGATGGGATTCATGGAACATGTATCGACTGATCTCTTGCTTGTTGAGAATTTTGAGCCCGAAAACTCAGCACTGCGAATTGCCGTAGTCACCGAGACTTGGCCACCCGAAGTCAATGGTGTGGCCCTGACCCTGTCCAAACTGATCTTGCAGTTGAGTCAACGTCAACACACCATCCAACTCATTCGCCCCCGACAAGACAAACATGACACAGCTTCACAGCAAACAGGCTGGTCAGAACTGCTGTTGCGTGGTTTGCCTATACCGCGCTACCCGCAGCTGAAATTGGGGTTTCCCAGTAAAAAACAGCTCGTCAAGGCGTGGACGCTCAAGCGACCTGACCTGGTGCATATCGCCACAGAAGGACCTTTGGGATGGTCGGCCCTTCAAGCTGCCAAGGTGTTGCGCCTGCCGGTGACCTCAGATTTCAGAACCAATTTTCACAGTTACAGCAGGCACTACGGCGTCGGTTGGTTGAGCAAACCCATCGTGTCGTATTTGCGTAAATTTCACAACCGCACCTTGTGCACCATGGTTCCCACCTTGGCCCTGCAGGCGCAATTGGTGGCATCGGGTTTTGAAAATTTGCGTGTTGTATCGCGGGGCGTCGACACACAGGTATTTCACCCGGGGCAACGCAGTCTGGCGCAAAGGACTGCATGGCAAGTGCAAGACGATACGGTTGTGCTGCTGTCGGTGGGTCGCTTGGCTGCAGAAAAAAACCTCGACCTCATTGTGAACACCTACCAGTCACTCAAGCAAAGTGGCAGAAAAGTCAAAATGGTTTTTGCGGGCGATGGCCCATACCGTGCAAAGCTTCAATCCGATTGCCCCGAGGCGGTGTTCATGGGCATGTGCAGCCACGCGCAGTTGGCGGTGGCTTACGCGAGTTCAGATTTGTTTTTGTTCCCCAGCCTGACCGAGACATTTGGCAACGTGACGCTGGAGGCTCTGGCCAGTGGTACCCCCGTCTTGGCTTTTGATTGTGCAGCCGCCACAGAACTCATTCGCCACGAACACAACGGATGGCTCGTGCCGGGCGAAGACCCGCAGCTTTATCTGCTGAACGCTTTGAAAATCACCCGCAGCAGTGCCACTTTGCGCAAGGCCCGACAACACACTGCCTCCAGCGTTGCCCCTTGGGACTGGCACCAAATTGCCAATCAGGTTGAAACGATCTTCCGCTCGGTTGTCAAAGACCACCACCCTGGCTGATTCAGTTTTTCCATCTCAGGGCTTTCCATGGTTTGAGCGCAGCCAGCAAAGGTAGACTGAACAACAGCATGATGGGCAACAAGGAAACGTCCCATGCCAACAATGCGCTGTAAATGCCCAGCATGATCAGCACACTCAAGTTTTCATTGAATCCTTGAACGGCAATGGAGCGACCCGATTTCATGATTTTTGCGCCACGGTGCTGCAGCAAAGCATTCATGGGCACCAACAACATGCCCCCGGCCCAGCCTGCCAAAAGCAACATGATCACGGCCAGCCACAAAACCTTTGTGAGCGCCATGCAAGGCAACAGGACGGCCAGTACCAATCCCCAAGGCAAGGCTCGGCGAGCATCGAAAATTTGGCATGTTGACGCTGCCATGGCTGCCCCACCCATCACCCCCAAGGCCACAACCGCTTGCAAGTAGGCACCTTGTTGCAATGTCAAACCTGCATTTGTTTGCGCCCAAACCAGCACGGCAAACTGCAGCACTGCGCCAACACCCCAACACAAAGTGGTGACATACAAAGACATGCCCCCCAATGGATCGGACCACAACTGGCGGTTATGACGCCAAAACGTTGACCAGCGCATGGCGGACAAGGTTAAACGCTGAGCAGCTTGAACTTTGATCGTGCCAATGCCCATATTGAACAAAGCAGAAATCCCGTACACCGCAGCCACCACAGCAAAAGCGCCCAAGATCTGAGTCGACACGCCCATGTGGAATTCGGAACCGATCACGGGCATGACGTGTTGTAAAGCTGGTGACGTGTAAGCATGAATCATCGCCCCACCCAAGGCCACGCCCAGCATCACCGACAACACCACAGACACCTCCAACCACGCATTGGCCTTCACCAAAAAACGCGGAGTGACCGACTCACACACCCAACCATATTTGGCGGGCGCATACAGGGCCGCGGCCAATCCAGTCAGTGCAAACGCCAACAGGGGATGCGCACCCGAAACCAACAAAATCACGCCCACCAGTTTCAATGCGTTCATCGCAGCCATCACGCGATTTTTGGGAAAAGCATCGGCCAAAGGCCCAACCACGGAAGCCAAGAACACATAGGACAAAGTGAAAGAAAACTTGAGCAAGGGAGCCCACCAGGGCGGATAGCCTTGCTCTTGTAAAAAATAAACCCCCAAGATCATCAAGGCGTTGTCCGCCAAGCCACTGGCAAATTGCGCCAGGATCAAAAAGAAAAAACCTTTAGGCATTCACAGGCACGCCCGGGGCAGACGGCTGCTCTGGCCCAAGCTTTGGCTGATCAGGCTGACTGCGGTCAAACTTCAAACCGCGAACCAAGGCATTGCGACGTCCCACACCTTGGTAGGCCAAGCCCAGTGCCTGCAAAGCCTGTGGGTTGTACAAATTTCGCCCATCCACAATGAAAGGGTTGCGCATGATCGCTTTCATGGCTTCAAAGTCTGGATTGTGAAAATTCTTCCATTCTGTCAAGACCAACAAGGCATCAGCACCTTGCAAAGCCTCCATATCGCTTGGAACAATTTCAAACCGCGACAGCAATTCAGGATCTTGAGCAAAGTCCTCTCGCAGAACTTTCATGGCCTCTATGCTGGCGACGGGATCGTAGGCGGTAACCTCAGCACCTCGCACCAACAACTCACGTATGACCACCCGGCTAGGCGCTTCGCGCATGTCATCGGTATTTGGCTTAAAAGCCAAGCCCCAGACTGCAATTTTTAAACCCGACAAATCCTCGCCGGCATGTTGAACCAAGCGTTCAACCAAAATCCGTTTTTGACGTTCATTCACGCTTTCTGTGGCGCTGACCACGGCCATGGAATGACCATGCAACTTGGCGGTACTGACCAGCGCTTGTGTGTCTTTCGGAAAGCAACTCCCGCCATAACCACAACCCGCGTACAAAAAGCCATGGCCAATGCGTTCGTCAGCGCCCATGCCGCGGCGGATCTGGTCCACATCAGCACCCAACTCATCG
>CAITSG010000538.1 GCA_903894995.1 uncultured Burkholderiales bacterium | reverse complement strand
CGTCGCGATAAGCCTCGCAGACCACCACCCATCGCCCCGGGGGCGGGGCTCCCACATTTTGTAGGAGCGACGCCCTCGTCGCGATGAAGCCACGCAGACCACCACCCATCGCCCCGGCCCACCTATCAGCATGTAGATTGGCGCTGGCAAGACCCGAGCATCGCTGCCCTGGCCAGTGACGTTCACCCCTATGTCAAAGGCTATGCACAGCACCAGTTAGAAATTTAATTGGGGTCAGCTCTCAGTTATTTAGGTCACTTTTTTGCGACCGATCCATTGGGTATTGACACGCTAAGTGGGTTCACACCCATAATCGCAATATATGACCAAAAAAATCCATCCATCAGATTTGATCCTCAGATGCTTTGCGCTGCGGCGCAATGGTTATTGGGTGGCCATGTGCGTGGATCTAGATTTGGCTGTTCAGGCCAACAGCGCGCATGAAGTCAAGCGCTTGCTTCGCGAGCAGATCGTCAGTTATGTTTCTGATGCGTTCGGTGACGACGAGCAGTTTGCGGTCCAATTGCTCAGTCGACGGGCACCGCTGCGTTATTTCGCCATTTACTATGGCATCAAGTGGTTTAACCACGCCAAGCGCTATTTCAGCTACGAAACTGCCATGCCTCTGCCTTTTGCTCAAGCATGAGTCGGTGGAAGCGGCCACTCAAGGCTGCAGAGGTTCGCAAAATTCTCAGGGCATTGGGTTTTGAGCCCAGGCCTCTCAAGGCAACCAGTCACGAACAGTGGACGAAGCGCGATGGCGAAAGTTTCTACAAAGTGACACTGAGTGCCCACAATGAACCTTTCGATGACTTCATTGTCAAAAGCATGGCCCGGCAAGCTGGCGTCAGTGTTCGTGAGTTTTATGATGCGTTGAACTGAAACACGCTCTTTTTGCGAGGACAGCTTTCAGTCTATGCAGCTTTGTCATACCGGACTTGATCCGGTATCCATGCACAGTGGCGTCATGGACCCCGGGTCTTCGCCTGGGGTGACAGGCGAATCTAACCTTTGCAGACTTGGGTTAGATTCAACAGCAGGCCGGCCGCTGCAGTGCCGACGTTCATATTTAAAACTTATACAGCTTCTTCTCATCATCATGCCCGGGGTGCGACAGCTACGTGCCAAGCAATGGCTGCATGTTGCAGGGGTACAACAAGCTCCCTCCGGCCCATGCACTGCGCTTTGATTTGCAAAGTGGCCAGGCGCAGGTCTGGCCTTATTGGCAACTGCCTGACTTGGCCTCTGAACATGGGGCTGTGGACGACGAGTTTTTGCTCGATGAGCTCGAAGCGCTGTTGCAAGAATCGGTGTGCGCTCAGATGACGGCCGATGTGCCTGTGGGCGTTTTGTTGAGCGGGGGTGTTGATTCAAGCCTGGTAACGGCCATGGCGGTTCGGGCATCTAGCCAAGTGCAAACTTTCTCCATTGGTTTTCCGGGTCACGGCAAATTGGATGAAACAGAACACGCACGCTTGATTGCCCGTCACTTTGGCACGCGCCACACAGAATTGATGGCAGAGGACTCCAGTGTGGATTTGCTGCCGAGATTAGCGCGCCAATTTGACGAGCCGATGGTTGATTCGTCGATGATCCCGACATTTTTGGTCAGCCAGTTGGTTCGCCAAAATTGCACCGTGGCGCTGGGTGGGGATGGAGGCGATGAGTTGTTTGGTGGTTATCCGAGTTACAGCCGCATGATGTGGATGCAACAGAATTTGGGGCGAATTCCTCATTTTCTTCGTCAAGGCGTCGCACGGTCGGCAGAAATGTTTTTGCCTGTGGGTTTCAAGGGGCGCAACTGGGCGCAGGGTTTAGGCGTTGATCTGGACAAAGACCTGCCCATCATTTCTTCGTGTTTTGACGACCAGTCGCGCTCGCGTTTGATGCAAAGACGTGCGAATTGGCCCTATGTGGCAGAGTCGGTGCGCAAAGCCAGGACGCCTTCACAAACCAACTTGCTGCAACGTGCGACCCGGATGGACTTTGCCAACTTCATGTCCGAAGGCGTTTTGGTCAAGGTGGATCG
>CAITSG010000537.1 GCA_903894995.1 uncultured Burkholderiales bacterium | reverse complement strand
CTACAAAATGCAGGCATCCACTTGTAGGAGCGACGCCCCCGTCGCGATAACCCCCGCAGACCACCACCCATCGCCCCGAGGGCGGGGCTAATACAAAGGGCATGCATTCCCCGGAATTCGGAACGACGCCCTCGTCGCGATAAGCCTTGTGGACCACCAAGCATCGCCCCGAGGGCGGGGCTTTTACAAAGGGTTTTCATGCGACCGCTTTCAGACTGGCTGACGCCTCAGGGCCTCATCGGCGTCTTCACCGACATCGACGACACGCTGACCACCGATGGCGCGATCACCCCTGACGCATTGCAGGCTCTGGTCGATCTGAAAGCCGCTGGCCTGCATGTGGTGCCGATTACAGGGCGGCCAGTGGGCTGGAGCGAGCCCTTTGCGGCCAGTTGGCCGGTGGACGCCATCGTGGCCGAAAACGGGGCGGTGGGGCTGCAACACACTGACGGCGTGGGTTTGCGCAAGCTGTACCAGCAAGACGCGGTCACACGCAGCGCCAACTTCAGCCGCATGCAAACAGTCCTGGCTCACATTGAAAACAGCGTGCCGGGTGCACGACGTTCACAAGACAGCGCCGGGCGCGAGACCGACATCGCCATTGACCACAGCGAGTTCACGCACTTGACGCAAAGCGCCATCGACAGGGTGGTGCACACAATGCAAGCAGCAGGCATGACGGCGACGGTGAGCAGCATCCACATCAACGGCTGGTTTGGCGAGCACAGCAAGCTGACAGGTGCCCGCTGGATCGTGCGCGAACTGTGGGGCCGCGATCTTGACGCCGAAATCGAGCGCTGGGCCTATGTGGGCGACTCGACCAATGACCAGGTGATGTTTGAGCACTTTGCGCACAGTGTGGGCGTGGCCAACATCCGGCGCTTCGCGGCGCAGTTGACCCACCCGCCGCGCTACATCACCCCCAGCGAACGCGGCGCGGGGTTTGCTGAAATGACACGGCATCTGCTCAAAATTTAATGGATGGGTGGTGGTGTGCAGGGGTGATCGCGACGGGGGCGTCGCTCCTACAGGGGGCAATCCTGCATTTTGTGGGAGCCCCGCCCCGGGGCGATGTCGGGTGGTCTGCGGGGCTTATCGCGACGGGGGCGTCGCTCCTACAAGGGGCAATCCTGCATTTTGTGGGAGCCCCGCCCCGGGGCGATGTCGGGTGGTCTGCGGGGCTTATCGCGACGGGGGCGTCGCTCCTACGGGGAGCGCTGCCACTTGGGTCAGGGGGTGAAGGCGGTGTGGATGTCTTGCAGGGCGGCCAGGGGGTCGTGGCCGCTCAGGGCGTGCAGACGCAGGCGTGACATCAGGTAGAGGTAGCGGGCCTGGATCAGGTCGCGGGTGGTGGTGGCCAATTGTTGTTCGACGTTGAGCACATCGAGTTGGGTGCGCACACCGGCCAACACCGACTTGCGAGTGGAGTCGAGCAGCTGTTCATTCGAGCGCACGGCTTGCTCCAGGGCGCGGATTTTCAGCACGCCTTCGGTCACACCCCGAAACTCCCGGTGAATGCGCAGACCCAAGTCGCGGCGCATGGCCTCCAGCGCTTCTTGCTGGCGCAACTTTTCTGCCACGGCCTGGCGCTCGAGCGAGCTCACATAACCGCCCTGGTACAAGGGAATCGTCAACTGAAAGCCGAGGGTTTTGTTCTCGAAGGTCGAATTCAATCGCGTCACGTTTTCGCTGCCACTGTCCGACCACTGCGCCACCGCGTCCAAGGTGGGCGCATGGCCTGCTTTGGCCTTTTGGATCTCTTTGTCGGCCGCTTGCAAACGCGCTTGCAGCGACTTGAGCTCGGGGCTGTGGGTCAGCGCTTTGTCCAGCCAGGCATTCAAATCAAGTCCCAAGGCGGGCAAGGCTTGCAAGCCGGTGGGATGCAAAGGCTGCAACTGCGGCACGGGCTGGTTGAGCAAAATTTCCAGCTGACGCCGCGTGAAGTCCTCGTTTTGACGCGCTTCCAACTCTTGCGCCAGCGCCATGTCCAAACGCGCCTTGGCATCGTCCATGTCGGTGCGGGTTCCGGTGCCCAGCGCCAGTGCTTTTTCGGCCGCCGCCAGCACGGTGGTGAACTGCTGCTTTTGGCGCAACACCAACTTGAGCTGCTCGTTGCTCATCAGGGCTTCGAAATACGCTCCACCCACGCGCACCGACAGGTTTTGCACTTCACGCTCAAACACCGCCTCGGCTT
>CAITSG010000536.1 GCA_903894995.1 uncultured Burkholderiales bacterium | reverse complement strand
CTTTTTGGCGGTTCGAGCCACCAGGCCCAAGTGCGATTGCAAAGCCTGGGCAATGGCTTCTGCAATCAGGGTGCCGGGGTCGCGGCGGGTATCGGCCCACAGGTCCACATAGACCACCTCGACGCCGTCCTGCTGCAGGGCGGGGGCCAGATCACCTTGCAAAAAAGTACTTTTTCCGGTTCGCCGGGGCGCAGCCAGAAACAGACCGTTGTGGGCATCGCCCATCCAAAAACGCCCTTGCAAAGCTTGCACAAGCTGCTGGGCCAAGGCGGTACGGTGGAATGCGATCATGTGATTACCTATTTTTATCTGGAAAAAGATATTTTATCCATCTTTGGATAATAGAAGGTAATTCTAGGGCCGCAACCGTGCTGCGCTGCTTGGGCCGGGTGGGTGACAAGTGTTGAAGTTTTTGTACCGTCAATCCGTAGGTCGGTGGCTTCAGCCCCGACATTGAAGGCTTCGGCGCAGGCCCCATGTCGGGGCTGAAGCCACCGACCTACAAGAGCGTTGTCCATTGAACCCGTCTCTGGGCCGGATCAATCAGCGCCTCACACCCTGAGTTGCCAAATTGGCGCGATTATTTATAATCGCGCCAATCATGCCAGACTTCAACGCCCAACTCTTGACCGCCATTCAGGCCCAGCCAGATGGCTTGTCGCTTGCGGAAGCTTCCGATAAATGGCCCGGTGTGCCACGCCGCAGCTTGCAAAGAGCTTTGGCAAAGTGGGTGACAGAAGGTGAAATCGCGCCAATTGGCAAGGCCCGTGCTACCCGTTATGTGGCTAATTTGAAAATCGCGCCAAAAGTGTTGGCTTACGCTTTGCCCACTCAAGACGGGTTGTCAGAGTCATCCACTTGGCGAGCCGAAGAAGAACTCTCCACCGGCCAGTGGCCGCTCTCGCCCGACAGCAAAGACATCCGCGCCTATCTGGCCAAGCCCTGGAGCACGCGCCAAGCCGTGGGTTACCAGTCTGAGTTTATGCAGGCCTACCAGCCCAACGTCACGTTTTATCTGCCCCAGCCTGTGCGGGCGCAGTTGCACCGCATGGGCCGCACCGGGCCGGGGCCGCAACCGGCGGGTACTTATGGCCGCGCCGTGCTCGACCGTTTGTTGATCGACCTGTCTTGGGCGTCCAGCCACCTGGAGGGCAACACCTACACGCGCCTGGACACCCGCGCCCTGATCGCCCACGGTCAGCAGGCGCAAGGCCACGGCGTGACCGAGACGCAGATGATCCTGAACCACAAGGCCGCCATCGAGCTGCTCATGGACAACGTGGCCGCACCGCAGTTCAGCCGTTATTTGCTGATGAACCTGCACAGCGCCTTGTCAGAAAACCTGCTCGAAAGCCCCGAGGACGAAGGCCGCTTGCGACTGCATCCGGTGCAAATCGGGCAAAGCCCATACCAGCCTCCGTCGGGTCAGTCGCTCATCGGCACTTTGCTGGATGAAGCGTTGGCCAAATTCAACGCCATCGAAGACCCGTTTGAGCAGTCGTTTTTTGCGATGGTGCACCTGCCGTATTTGCAGCCTTTTGCCGACTGCAACAAGCGCACGTCGCGCCTGCTGGCCAACTGGCCGCTGCTGCGGGCCAACCTGTGCCCGCTCACGTTTTTGGGCGTGTCGCAGGACTGGTACACCGCATCGGTGCTGGGCGTTTACGAGATGAGGCGCGTGGAGCTGCTGCGCGACTTGTTCATGTGGGCCTATGAGCGCTCGACCAAGGAATACCTGACGGCCAAGTCCAGCGTGGTCGAGCCCGATGTGCTGCGCCTGACTTACCGCGACGCCATTCGCCACATCGTCAAAGCCGTGGTGCAAAACCCCGAGCAAGACCCGCTGGCGCTGGTGGCCACCCAAGTGGCCCTGGCCGCGCCCGGCCCGGACCGTGAAAACCTTCGGGCCTTGGTCATGCAAGAGCTGCGCCGTTTGCACGAAGGCGTGTTGGCACGCTATGGTCTGCGCCCGTCTGAGCTGGAGCGCTGGCGCAGCATTCAGGGCTGATCAGCTAACTGGTCAATGCACTTTGTAGGAGCGCACCCTGTGCGCGATGGTTTTCAGGGCGTGTGCCACGCCCATCGCCCACGGGGTAGGCACCTACAAAATACTTGCGGCTAAATTTTCGGAGGCTCTGCCCGTAGGAGCCCACCCCTGTGGGCGATGGGCTGCATGGCCCGCGGCCTTCAGCGAACACTCAGCCCACCAAACCCTCCAGCACATGCACCGTGTTCACCCCCACCT
>CAITSG010000535.1 GCA_903894995.1 uncultured Burkholderiales bacterium | reverse complement strand
GGCCAGACGCGCTTTGAGCTTTTCAACCACGGCGTCGAGGTGCTGGCGCGGCACGATGGCGCGGCGAATCGCCGTGCACTTCTGGCCCGCCTTGACGGTCATCTCGCGGGCGACCTCTTTCACGAACAGGTCGAACTCTTCATCGTCAGGCGTGACATCGGGCGCGAGGATGGCGCAGTTGAGCGAGTCGGCTTCGGCGTTGAAGGGGATGCTGTGTTTGACCACATTGGGGTGCACACGCAGCATGGCGGCGGTGTCGGCCGAGCCGGTGAAGGTGACCACGTCCTGCCCGTTCAGGCGGTCCAGCAGGTCACCCGTGGAGCCGATCACCAGCTGGAGCGAACCAGCAGGCAAGATGCCCGATTGCTCGACCAGGCGCACCATGGCTTCGGTCAGGTAGCTGGTGGACGAAGCGGGTTTCCCGATGCAGGGCATGCCCGCCAAAAAGCTGGGCGCGAACTTTTCCAAGAGGCCCCAGACGGGGAAGTTGAACGCATTGATGTGCACCGCGATGCCGCCACGCGGCACCAGGATGTGTGTGCCCGCAAAGCCGCCTTTTTTGCCCAGAGGGAATGCCGGGCCTTCGTGGATCAGGTTGCCGCTGGGCAGCTCGTTGCTGCCCATGCCGGCATAGGCAAACAAAGTGCCTGCGCCGCCTTCGATGTCGACCCAGCTGTCGGCGCGGGTGGCACCCGTGTGGGCCGAGATGGCGTAGAGCTGCTCTTTGTGCTCGCCCAAGTATTTGGCCAGAGCTTTGAGGCGCTGGGCACGTTCCTGAAAATCGAGCTTGAGCAAATTGGGCAAGCCCACGGTGCGGGCATGGTGCACCGCGTCGCCAAAGTCGATGGCCTCGGCGTGGGTTTGGTAAACCGTCTGGCCATTGAGGGCGCTGCGCAGATTTTGTGCGCCTTGCTGGCCGATCCATTGGCCACCGATGAAACTTTGCAGGACTTGGGACATGGTTGAGAGCTTTCTGTGAGGTTGATGCCCAATTTGCCAAATTAACCAACCGGGCGGTCGGCGAATTCTAATCGCTTTGCTTCTGACCTCAAACGTCCATCTGCACCGTGCACAAGTTGGCCCAATCGGTGGTGTAACCCGGCGTTTTGAAGTTCTGTTTCATGTGCCACAGCTTCATCGCCTTCGGTGCGCCCGCGCTGGCCAGCTTGAGCGTCCCTCGCCCATAGCGCTGGTTCAGCTGGTCCATGGCCAGCATCAGGCGGGTTCTGTTTTCGGGCATGGTTTCGTCAAAGTCCAGTGTCAGTTGTTCGCGGGTGGCCGGTTGCAGGTCCATCAGCATCACGCCTGCTTTCGCGTATTTGTAGCCGGGTTTGTACAGGCGTTGGACGATGGCGTTGGCCGCCTGGGTGATGTGGGCGCTGTCACTGGTGGGGCTGGGCAGGGGGATGCTTGCGCTGCGGCTGTATTGCGGGTCTTGTTGCCGGAAGGGGCTGGTGCGGATGAAGGCCATGATTTGGCCGGTGTGACTGCCTTGTTTGCGCAGTTTTTCTGCGGCGCGGCAGGCAAATTCGGTGATGGCTTCTTGCAGTTCGATCAGCTCGGTCACCGGGTGGCCAAAGCTGCGGGTGCAGGCGATTTGTTGTTTGGGCGGGGGTTCGTCTTCGAACTCGATGCAGGGGGTGCAGTTCAGTTCGCGCACGGTTTTTTCCAGCACCACCGACCAGCCCGCTTTGGCGGCGGCCGGGTTCATGCGTTGCAGGTCCAGGGCGGTGTGGATGCCGTTCTCGCGAAGTTGCGCCCCGATCTTGCGGCCCACGCCCCAGACGTCGCCCACTTCGGTGGCCTGTAGCAGGGCCTGCAGTTCTTCGGGGGTGCACGCGCCCAGGTGGCAGATTTGGGCGTGTTGGGCGGGGTAGCTGCCGGGTTTGCGTTCGGCGTTTTTGGCGATGGCGTTGGCCAGTTTGGCCAGGGTTTTGGTGGGGCCGATGCCGATGCAGGTCGGGATGCCGGTCCATTGGTGGATGCGTTTGCGGATGGTGCGGGCGCGGCGCACCAGGTCGCCGCGGATGCCGCTCAGGTCGACAAAGCTTTCGTCGATGGAATAGACCTCTTGGTTGTGGCCCAGGCCTGCGGCCAGGGCTGAAAGACGCGTTCGCAGGAGACGTAGAAGTTGTTGCCGTCGATGAGGGCGAGCATGGAAAATAGACTGTACAAACAACCAGTATATCGGACGAAATAAATGGCTTTGATTGCCCTGATGGTGTTCTTTGTGCATGTTGTTAGACAGCGATGGATGCACTTTGAAATGTGGTGTGTGCCGTTTAATAAAACAACATTCTGCAAATGGAGAACCGCCATGTCTGACGTTGAAACTTGTCCCTATTGCGCAAGCACAGATGAGTGTCCACATTTGTTGCTTCGCGTCGACAAGACATTTCGTACCGCCGTGGGTGGACTGCTGTTCGATGCTTTCAACGCCCGTTGGTCAGAGATTTGTGAAGAAGGCGGCGACGATTTCGATGAACGCGAGCCTTTCGATGACCTGCTCGATCAGGTCCACGGCTTGGCAAATGATTTCAATGAATACGACGTCGATGGCGGACCGGGTGCCTTCTGC
>CAITSG010000534.1 GCA_903894995.1 uncultured Burkholderiales bacterium | reverse complement strand
GGCTGGGCTGGTGCTGCCAAGCAAAGCCCTGAAGTGGCCGCTCGGTTCAAGGCCCTGTTCTCCAAATGATGCAAGCGCTGTCTGAGCGCTTTGGCCGGTGGCTGTCGGGTCTGGCCCTGCTGGGCTGCCTGCTGCTGCTGGCCATGATGCTCATCATCGTGGCCGATGTGGCGCTGCGCAACCTGGCCATCCCGGGCATGCCGCTGGGGCTGTCCTGGAGCAACGAGGTGTCTGAACTCATGCTCTACCTGATCACGATGTGCGTGGCCCCTTGGCTGCTGCGTCAGGGGCAACACATCCGGGTGGACATTTTTCTGCAGGCCATTCCACCACGCGCTGCCTGGGCACTGGAATGGGTGGGCGATGTGCTGGGCCTGTTGTGCTGCTTGGTGCTGGCCTGGTACGGCGCGCAAGCCACTTGGGCCAGTTATGCGGCAGGCTCACTGAGCATCAAGACCCTGGTCACGCCCGAGTGGTGGTCGCTCGCGCCTTTGCCGGTGGTGTTTGTGCTGCTGTCCATCGAGATGGTGTTTCGCATGCACCGCCTGCTGCATGCCGAGCGCGGTCCGCGTCAGGATGCGGTGAGCGCCGCTTGAAACCGTTCGATATGTTTTTATATTTTTCGTCTGGAGTCTGCACATGAGCAGTTGGCCCATCGCAGCCTGGTTGATGTTGGGTGGCTCCACCTTGCTGCTGTTCATGGGCATGCCCGTGGCCCTGACCTTTTTAGGCGTCAACATCATCGGGGCCGTGCTCTACATGGGTGGCGAGCCCGGTTTGGTTCAGCTGGTGCGCAACAGCGTGAGTTCGGTCACGGCCTTTGCGCTCACGCCCATCCCGCTGTTTGTGCTGATGGGCGAGATTTTGTTCCACACCGGTTTGGCCGTGAAAGTGATCGACGGGGTCGAGCGCTTGATCGTGCGTGTGCCCGGACGCCTGGCGGTGGTGGCGGTGGTGGCGGGCACGGTGTTTTCGGCCATCTCAGGATCCACCATCGCCACCACAGCCATGCTGGGCGCCCTGATGCTGCCTGTCATGCTGGCCCGCGGCTACCACCCCACCATGGCCACCGGTCCGATCATGGCGATTGGCGCGGTGGACATGCTGATTCCGCCTTCGGCCCTGACGGTTTTGCTGGGCTCGCTCTCGGGCATCTCGATTTCCAAACTGCTGCTGGGCGGTGTTGTTCCTGGGTTGCTGTTGTCGGTGGCTTTTGTGGCCTGGATCATTGTGCGCGTGCGCATCAGCCCCCACCTGGCCCCATCTGACACGGATGCCGTTGAGCACCAAGGCTGGGACCGCTGGCAACCGCTGTTTGCCTATGTCTTGCCCACCTTGTCGATTTTTGGGGTGGTGGTGGGCGCACTGGCTGCGGGTTGGGCCACGCCCACCGAGTGTGCGGCACTCGGCGCTTTTGCCACCATGCTGCTGGCCGCGCTTTACCGCGCCCTGCGCTGGGAAGCGGTGCTCAAGGCCCTCAAGGGCACGGCAGGCATCTCAGGCATGATTTTGTTCATCATCTTGGGGGCCACCACCTTCGCGCAGATTTTGTCTTTTTCGGGGGCCAGCTCGGGCTTGGTGCAACTCATCACCGATCAGGGTTTGTCGGCCAACCAGATCCTGATCGGCATGATGGTGTTTCTGATTTTCCTGGGCATCTTTGTGGACCAGGTCAGCATGATGATGATCACCCTCCCGATCTTCATGCCCATCGTGAACGCCTTGGGCATCGACCCGGTGTGGTTTGGTGTGCTGTTCCTCATCTGCATGCAAATGGGCCTGCTTTTGCCACCCCATGGTTTGCTGCTCATGACCATGCGGGGCGTGGCACCACCGTCGGTCACCATGACGCACATCTTTTTGGCGGTCACGCCTTATTTGGCGATGAGCGTGTTGCTGCTGGTGGCCGTCTTCATGGTGCCGGGCATCGCTACCTGGTTGCCGGGCTGGATGGGCTGATCTGCTTCTTGAAGGAGACCACCCCGTAGGCGATGGTTTCAAGGGCGTGTGCCACGCCCATCGCCCACAGGGGTGGGCTCCTACAAAGATCAAGACAACAGGATGCGGTCCGATCAATCGTTGGATTTGAGCAGACCTGCCGCTCTCAGCTTGTCCTTCTTGCTCAGCCGTGAACCCTTGATGCCGCCATTGCCTGGCGACGGTGGTGGTGGGGTTTCGGTTTGCTCAAAGCCTGGGATTTGCTCCAAAGCGAGTTCCAGGCTTTCTCGCTTCTGGATCAACTGCCAGTGCGCGAGCGCAGCGGCGGTGACAAAGCTCACCGCGTCGCCATGCGCACCCGCCCTGCCCGTGCGGCCGATGCGGTGGGTGTAATCGGTGGCTGAGCGCGGCAGGTCGTAATTCACCACCACGGGCAGCATGGCGATGTCGATGCCGCGTGAGGCCAGATCGGTGGTGACCACCACGTCCCAACGGCCAGCCTTGAACTCGCTCAACACCTCTTGCCTTGCACCTTGGCTCATCTCGCCATGGAAAGGCGTGGCAAACACACCCGCTTTGTAGAGCTTGTTGGCCACATGCTCGCAGGCGTAGCGCGTGGCCACAAACACCAGCACCTGCTTCCAGCCGTTCTCGGTGATCAGGTGGCGCAGCAAGGCGGTGCGGCTTTTCTCGTCCACGGCAATGGCACGCTGGGTGATGTCTGGCTTGTGGCCTTCAAAGGCCTCCACAGTGATGCGAACCGGCTCGTGCAGCAGCTTGGCCGCCAAGGCTTCCACCTCGGGTGCAAAGGTCGCGGAAAACAAAAGCGTTTGGCGCTTGGCAGGCAGCAACGCCAGCACGCGCTGAAGTTCATCGGCAAAACCCAAATCCAGCAGGCGGTCGGCTTCGTCCAGCACCAAGTGCTGCACATCGGCCAGGCGCACGGCGTTTTGGTCGATCAAATCGAGCAAACGACCCGGCGTGGCCACCACGATGTCGGCACCGCCACGCAGCGCCATCATTTGCGGGTTGACCGATACGCCGCCAAACACGGTGTTCACCTTGAGCGACTGCGGCAACTTGTAAGCCAGGTTGGCCAAAACATCGCCCACCTGCACCGCCAGCTCGCGTGTGGGCACCAGCACCAAGGTGCGCACGGGGCGGCGGAAATTGGTCTGGCGCGGCGCAGCTGTCAAGTGTTGCAACAACGGCAGCGCAAAAGCCAGCGTCTTGCCCGAGCCGGTGGGCGCGGTGGCCCACACGTCGGCCGACTTCAAAACAGCCGGAATCGCCTCGGCCTGAATGGGGGTGGGGGCGTACAAGCCCATGTCACCCACAGCGTGTTGCAGCGCGGGGGACAGGCCCAATGGGCCAAAACTCAAGGTCATGCTCGATTCTCAAAAAAATGCTGCCCGTCAAGGATCAAGGTGAAACGGCTCATCG
>CAITSG010000533.1 GCA_903894995.1 uncultured Burkholderiales bacterium | reverse complement strand
GCTTGCAAGGCGTTGATCGGGTCGATCTCGGTCACCCACACTTGGGCGCTCAAGGCGCGCAGGGCTTGGGCCGAACCTTTGCCCACATCGCCATAACCGGCCACGCAAGCCACTTTACCGGCAATCATCACGTCGGTAGCGCGCTTGATCGAGTCCACCAAGGACTCGCGGCAGCCGTACAGGTTGTCGAACTTGCTCTTGGTCACCGAGTCGTTCACGTTGATGGCACGGAACATCAGGCTGCCCTTGGCGGCCATTTCGTTCAAGCGCAACACGCCGGTGGTGGTCTCTTCGGTCACGCCAATGATGTGCGCGCCTTTGCGTGTGTACCAAGTGGAGTCAATCGCCAATTTGGCCTTGATGGCGTTGAACAAACAAACTTCTTCTTCGCTGCCGGGATTGGCGATGAGCGATGCGTCGGTTTCAGCGCGCTTGCCCAGGTGCATGAGCAAGGTGGCGTCGCCGCCGTCGTCCAAGATCATGTTGGGGCCTTCGCCGGGCGTGCCTGCTGCACCAAATTCAAAGATGCGGTGGGTGTAATCCCAGTAATCGGCCAAGGTTTCGCCTTTGATGGCAAACACCGGTGTGCCTTTGGCGGCAATCGCAGCAGCGGCGTGGTCTTGGGTCGAGAAAATATTGCAAGAGGCCCAGCGCACGTCAGCGCCCAAAGCTTGCAAGGTTTCGATCAACACAGCCGTCTGAATGGTCATGTGCAGGGAGCCGGTGATGCGTGCGCCCTTCAAGGGCTGAGCTGCGTTGAACTCTTCGCGGATGGCCATCAGGCCGGGCATTTCGGTCTCGGCGATTTTGATTTCTTTGCGGCCCCAATCGGCCAGGCCGATGTCGGCAATCACGCAATCAGCGTTGACGGTGGAAGGCATACGTGCATTCATGAGAAAAGCTCCAAAGCAATGTAAAAAAGCCACACGCATGGATGAAAGCACTGAATGGGAAATACAGGCTCACCGCACGTCGTGTGGATGAGCGTCGTTGCTGTTTGAAGGTTCCGAGCCTCACGCCTGCTGCCAGCTTTGGGGCTGGTGGGCGCTGCAACGCTCCTCGGAAGTTGCTGATTATAGCGAGCCGCTCACAGGGCTGCCGTGAACACGGTCCTGCAACGCAACACGCAGACTCTCGCTGAGGGCTGGCAGCTCTTGCACAATGGTTTGGTAAAGGATTTCGTGGGCGACCTGTTCATAACCGTGTGCCAGGATGTTGCGCAAACCAATCATTTGTCGCCAAGGAATTTGAGGAAATTGAACATTTGAATCCCCTATCCTGGCCGCAGCCTCACCCAAATTAATGAACAATTTCTCAACAGCGAGGCACAAAACTCTTTGACTTTGGAACTCTGTGGGACTCAAGCCCACAACCAAGGATTGCAGCTCCTCAGAAAAACCAAGCATGTCGGCCAAGTGCGCAGGTGCGCGGTCAGTGCTCATTGGTAAAGTAAACGCAATTGGGGCTCAATGGCCTTGCGTCTGAAGGGGTTGTTCAACACCGAGGGAAAAGCCAAATCCACGCTCTTTCCATCAAAGACCATGGACAGCTCATGTTGCATGTCCACCAGCGCAAAGCCTGTGGGGTATTGGTTGGGAATGAATTCGACCAACAAGTCGACATCGCTGTCAGACCTTTCTTGCCCTTGCGCAGCCGATCCAAACATTTGCATGCGGCGAACCTTATAACGCCGACAAATATCGGCAATGAGGGCTTGCTGTTGAGGCGCGATGTTCATAAGCGATCATTATGAAACAGTTCAAACAGTGGCGAAAGTGGATGCCAACTGTGGGAGCCCCCCGGGCAATGGTTCGTGGCCTGCCAGGCTTTTCGCGACGAGGGCGTCGCTCCTACAAGGGGATTCACCTCACTCACAGCGCCCACAAGGCACCCCCCTTGGCCCGTTAAAATCTCCCCCATCGCGGCCACCCTTGGCTGCCCGCTCAGCACCCCTGCGGTGCCACCCCGATCAGGACCCCCTTGTGACCTACGCCCACGAAACCCGGCGCCGCCGGACGTTTGCCATCATTTCGCACCCCGACGCCGGTAAAACCACGCTGACCGAAAAGCTCTTGCTGTTTTCGGGCGCGATCCAGATCGCCGGTTCGGTCAAGGCCCGCAAAGCTAGCCGCCACGCCACGTCCGACTGGATGGAAATCGAAAAGCAGCGCGGCATCTCGGTGGCCTCATCCGTGATGCAGATGCTCTACCGCGAGCACGTCATCAACCTGCTCGACACCCCCGGCCACAAAGACTTCAGCGAGGACACTTACCGCGTGCTCACGGCGGTGGACTCGGCCTTGATGGTCATTGACGCGGCCAACGGTGTGGAAGCGCAGACCCGCCGCCTGATCGAGGTCTGCCGTCAGCGCGACACGCCCATCATCACCTTCGTCAACAAGATGGACCGCGAAGTGCGCGACCCGCTCGACATCCTCGACGAAGTCGAGCGCGAGCTGGGCATGCCCTGCGTGCCGATGACATGGCCTGTGGGCCAAGGCAAATCCTTTGGCGGCATCATCAACCTGCGCACAAAGGCCATGACGGTGTTTGACTCGGGCAGCGAACGCTTGCCGCAAGACTTCGAAACCATCCCCCTCACCGAGCAAGCCCAACTGGCCGAGCGCTTTGGCCTGGAATGGCAAACCGCCATGGACAGCATGGAGCTGGCCACCGGCGCATCGCCCGCGTTTGACGAAGCGGCGTTCTTGGCGGGCAAACAAACGCCCGTGTTCTTTGGCTCCGGCGTGAACAACTTTGGTGTGATGGAAGTGCTCGACGCCTTGGTGGACCTGGCTCCCGCGCCCAAGCCCCGCACCAGCAACCTGCTCGTCAACAAGCAGCCCGTGGTCAAGGAAATCCAGCCCGAAGACAGCGCGTTCTCGGGCGTGGTGTTCAAGGTGCAGGCCAATATGGACGCCAACCACCGCGACCGCATCGCCTT
>CAITSG010000532.1 GCA_903894995.1 uncultured Burkholderiales bacterium | reverse complement strand
TTTGCGGCCATAAGGCAACTCCACCGCCGTCAGGTCGGCCATGTTGCCCAAATCGACTTGGTCCAACAGCGCCATGGCTTTGTCATTGAGCAGGTTCAGGCTGCGTTCGGAGCGCCAGAAGTGCATCGAAGTGCCGGTGGCGCGCTGCAAGCCAATGCGCACGTTTTCCATGACCGTCAAGTTGGGAAAGGTCGCCGAAATCTGGAAGGACCGCACGATGCCCCTGCGTGCCACTTGCGAAGGTTTTTCTGCGGTGATGTCTTGGCCATTGAACACGATCTGACCCTTGGTAGGAATCAGAAATTTGGTCAACAGGTTAAAGACCGTGGTTTTGCCCGCGCCGTTGGGCCCGATCAGAGCGTGAATCTGTCCTCGCTTGACGCGAAGGTCCACACCGTTAACGGCAACAAAACCCTTGAACTCTTTGATGAGCCCCCGGGTTTCCAGAATGATTTCGTCAGCCATTGAATTTTGTACCAGGACAAAAAAAGAAAATTAACTCGTCATTCTTTGTTTAAAAGATAAATTGCGAATACATGGTTATCCCGATGTCATGTCTCATGCGTGACGATGGATGTCCCCCAACCGATTCGTTTCGCTCAGCTGAGCACCATGCCGCCGTCGACGTGGATGCTCTGGCCCGTCATACCGCTCGATTCGGATGAGCCCAAGTAAACGGCCAAACCCGCAATTTCTGAAGGGTTTAATACCCGTCCCAAGGGCACTCTGGTCAATGCTGCTTTGACCATTTCTTCGCCGCTCATGCCTGTGCTTTGTGCAACTTGTGCCTTGAGTTCTTCAACCATGTCGGTCTGAATAAAGCCAGGGCAGATTGCGTTCACGGTCACCTTGTGCGGGCTGGCCTCCAGCGCCAAGCAGCGCGTGAGGCCCACCACCGCATGTTTGCTCACGTTGTAGGCGCTCTGGTTGCGCGAGCCCCATTTGCCTGCGGTGGACGCCATGTTGATGATGCGGCCATGCTGGCGTTGTTGCATGCCCGGCAAGCACGCATGCGTGAAGTGCAGCACGCCAAACAGGTTGACATCGAGCATGTCCTGAAAGTCCTTTGGGACGTAATCCATGAAAGGCTTGGCGCGGTAGACCCCGGCGTTGTTGACCAGCACGTCCACGCGCCCGAAGCGTTTTTCTGCCGCTGACACGGCGGCAAAACAAGCGTCCCGGTCCGTCACGTTCAGGCCCACAGTCATGACGCGGTCCTCAGGCAGGCCCAGTGCATCCTTGACCTCTTTGAGGCGGGCCTCATCGGTGGCGATCAGGCACAGGCTGGCGCCCTCGGCTGCATAAGCTTCGGCGATGGCGCGGCCAATGCCACGGCTTGCGCCGGTGATGATGGCCACTTGTTGGCTCAGGCGGTTGGCCATGTTCAATCCTAGGGTGGGTGATTCAGATGAGTGCAGCGCTTTTGCGTTGCCCTTTGGGGGCGCCGTGGTTGCTGTCATCGTGCGGTTTGGAGACCGCTTTGCGCAGCACCTGCAGGTAGCCGTCAGCCAGCTCCATGCGTGGCCTGAAACCTTGCTCCATCAGCATGCGGTGCGCCGCAGGCAGCTTCCAGCAGGGTGTGAATACAAACAAGTGGTGCTCGAGGTGGTAGTTGACCCAGTAAGGTGCCAACACCATGCGCATACCCCAGTTGGTGAGCGTGGTGCGGGTGTTGCGCAAGCGGTCATCGTTGTCGCCCACCACCGCATGCTCGGCGATGTTGCGGACGCGACTGATGACCTGGTACCACGTCAACAAAGGCAACAACCAGAGCGCAAAGTAAGCCCACCAAACGCCCGCTGCAGCGGTGATGGCAAAGATGGCCAAGTTGCTCAGGGCAAAGTATTTTTCAGCGGCGAAGAGATTTTTCCAACGTTGCCAAAGGCTGGGGTTTTGGCCCATCTCCATGCGGAAAAATTCCATGCGACGCTGGTAACCGGTGATGCCCAGAATATCGCGCCGCATCTTGCGCCAGAAGCTGCCTTTGCTGATCGGAAAAGGGGCCGACAGGATCAGGTCGGGGTCTTCTTTTTGCTGAGTGTGTCGGTGGTGGCTCAGGTGATAAGGGCGGTACAAGGTGAGGCTTGCGCCCACTGGCCAGCCGCACAAAAATGCGCCCAGCGTGTCGTTGAGCCGGGTGTTCTTGAACAAGGCGCGGTGCGCCGCATCGTGCATCAAAATCGCCAAGCCCAGTTGCCGCCCGCCAATGATGACCACGGCGACGATGAAGCTCAAAGGGTTAGGCCAAGCGATGAAAAATGCCATGGCCAAAGCAATGACGCCCCAAGCGTGGAGCACCAGATAAGCGCCCATCCAGTCAGAGCGTTCGCGTAAAAATGCGTCTTGCTCGGGGTTGAGAGTGGGTTGGGTATCGGCGGTCATGACAAGTTCATGGGCAAAGATGTGCATCTTGGACCCATTGACCTGCTCAAACAGTCACAGGTGTGACCGGTCCATACAGCCGAGGACAGAGGCGTCAATGTGGTCTGGGAAGGGCTGTCGAAACGAACCCTGGCAGACTGTTTTCGCAGCTGATTCAGCGCTGACCGTCGTGGACCGAAACAGCTTCCTTGGTCAGGCCACCCAGTCGGGAGTGAATGCGGCCACCCGTTCCCATGACCAAGGCAAACAAAATTTCGTTGGGGCGCGGCGCATCCTGAATGCCCACCTCCATGCTGTTGAAGTGGCTGCGCACATAACAAGCGTGGATGTAATGCACGGGCACCATCAAACGGTACCCAGCGCTGGCCACCGCCTTGCTGGCTGGGACGATGGCTTTGGGGTCACCCAACAAGGACCGCATGGCCCAGCCCCCGGCTTCGTGCCAGACAGCACCGTGTTCTATTTCACCATTGACGCCCACGATGGCGGCTTTGCTGTAAACCTCGATGTTGTCTTTGCCCAGCGTGTCGATCAACTCTTGTGCCAACACGGTGCCCAGCGACCTGAGCTCGGCCATGAAAGGCATGAGATCGGGCTCATAGCGGCCTGCGTAAGGGTTTTGAATCACTGCACAGGCTGCGGCGAGTTTCAAGGGTTGGTCGGAGACGGGTCCACCTTCGTGGTAAGTCGTTTCAATGGTGAGGCTGCGTTTGCGTATCTGAATCAATGACATCTTGAGCTTTCAAAAAAGGCGGGGACGGGGCCTTGGACTGCGCTGGCAACAAGTTGCCCGTTTGGGCAAGGCCCCGAAACCCACTGAGGGACTTAGTTTTTCGGTATTTTGGCGTCGTTCACCACTTGAATCCATTTTTGGGTTTGTGTGGCCACCATGTTCCGCATCTCCTCTGAGGTGCTGCCGCGCACCTCGCCGCCCATGTCTTCCAGGCGCGTTTTCACAGCGGGTACCAATAGGGCTTTTTGCAACTCCGCGTTCAGGCGGTCAATGACGGGTTTGGGTGTGCCTGCAGGCGCCATCAAGCCGGCCCATGACTGCACGTCGTAGCCCGCCACACCTTGCTCCGACACGGTGGGCACATCGGGCAGACCCTGCCAGCGCTGAGGACCGGTGGTGGCAATGGCGCGAAGCTTGCCAGACTTGATGTTGGCCATGACCGCCGTGGGCGGTGCAATGATCATGGGAATTTCTCCGCCCAAGAGGGAGGTGAGCGAAGCCGAGTCGCCTCTGAAGGGCACATGCAGCAACTGTGTTTTGGACATGCTGGCGAGCAATTCGCCAGCCAAATGGTGTGTGGAGCCGATGCCCGCCGTGCCGTAGCTCACCTCTGTCGGATTGGCTCTGGCGGCAGCCAACAAGGCCGACAGGCTGGGGTACTTGCTGTTGGCCGGAACAACCACCAAAAACGGGAAGTAAGTGATGGTGCTGACCATCTCAAAGTCTTGAACCGTGCGGTAAGCCAAGTTGTTGTACAAAGCGCCAGCCACTGCGTGGCCACCTGTGGCCAGCAGCAAGGTGTGGCCATCGGGCCTGGCTTTGGCGACGGTGGTGGCTGCAATGGTGCCGCCTGCGCCAGCCTGCGCTTCAACCACGATGTTTTGGCCCAAGCCCTTGCCCATTTCCATCCCCACCGTGCGGGCGATGTTGTCGGCGTTGCCGCCTGGGGCAAAGCCCTGCATGACCTTGATGGGGCGATCTGGATAGGCTTGTGCCAGCGCAACCCCTGGCAACGCCAAGGCGGTGAGGGTCAACGTGGCGAGAAGTTGTCTGCGAATCATGTTTGTCTCCTGGTTATTTATAAAAGTATCACGGTCAAAAGCACGCGTTCAGCTGCGGGTCATGGGTGCATGACCAGCTTGCCACTGACAAGTCCTTGGTCAAGCAAAGCGTGGGTTTTTTGGACCTCGCTGAGCTTGAAAATCTGAGGGGGCGAAAAGCTGACGCGCTGCTGCGCCAACAGCGCAATGGCCTCGTTCATCAGCCCGCGTCGCGTGGTGCGGTCTGCATCAAAGGTGTGCATTGAAAAACACCGAATGGCCAGGCTTTTTTCCAGCAATTGACGCATCACTTGGAAGGGGTCTTCGGTGGGTGGGCCTTGCACGATGTTGTAGGACACCAGCGTCCCAAAAGGCGCCAGGTTTTTGAGTCCATCTATCAAACTTTGCCCGCCCAAGTGGTCGAACACCAGATTCAAGCCCTTGCCATTTGTGATGTGCTCCAGGCGGTCTTTGGGTGTTTCGTCGTCGGTGCAAATGACGTGGTCAAAACCATGCGCCAAAGCAAACTCAGCTTTTTCACGGCTTCGGCTGGTGCCGATGGTTACAAAGCCTTGGAGTTTGGCCACTTGGCACAGCATGCCCGCCACGCCCCCAGAAGCACCGGTGATCAACACATGGGGCGCTTGCGATGCGATGGGACCAGCGATCCGCAAAAGGGCCAGGGCCAACTGCAAATTGGGCAGGCTCACCGCATCGTCAAACGAGACGGTGTCCGGCAATCGGTAGGGGGCATCTTCGGGCACCACGATGGCTTCTGCATAACAGCCGCCTCGTTGTGGCAACTCACGGGCGCTGACCAAAACACGGTCACCCGTTTGCCATTGCGTGACCCCATCGCCCACAGCATCCACCACACCGGCCAATTCGGCGCCGGGTATCGCTGGCAGCGGCGGCATCCATTTGTAGGTGCCTTTGCGCAGCAGAACGTCAGGGCGGCCCACCCCAATGGTGCTGGCTTTGACGCGAACTTGTCCACGACCCGCCACCGGCTCTGGCAGCACCACCTCCAACAGGTTTTCTGGCCCGCCAGTCACACGGACTTGGATCGCTTTCATGTTCAGGTTTACGCTTAGGTTTGAGCGGCGATGGGGTTGACCAAGGTGCCGATGCCTTCGATCTCAACCTCGCACACATCGCCGGGCTTCATGAACCAGGCTGGCTTACGGCTCCAACCCACACCCGCTGGCGTGCCGGTAGCGATCACGTCGCCGGGCACCAGGGTGAAGATGGTCGAGGCATAGCTGATGAGTTTGGCAATCGGGAAGATCATGTGCCCCGTGTGGCTGGACTGCACCACTTCGCCGTTCAAGCGCGTGATCAGCTTCAGTTCTTGGTTGGGGGCGATTTCGTCAGCGGTGACCATCCAGGGGCCAAAGCCGCCAGTGGACTCGAAGTTTTTGCCCGAAGCGATTTGTTTGGCGTGGAATTGCCATTCGCGAATGCTGCCGTCGTTGTAGCAAGAGTAGCCCGCCACATGGTCAAAGGCATCGGCTTCAGAAATGTTACGTCCCTCTTTGCCAATGATCACGGCCAACTCACCTTCCCAGTCGAGCGAACCAGAGACCTTGGGGCAAATGATGGGCTGACCATGCGCGACTTGGGAGCGCCAGACGCGCAGAAAAATCGGCGGCTCTTCGGACAGTTCGCGGTGCATGCCCGCAGCCAAAACCTCTTGGTGGTGGTCCATGTAATTGCGCACAGCACACACGATCTTTTCTGGCTTGGGGATCACGGGCAAAAACGTGATGTCGGCCATCGCAATGGACGTTTTTTGTTGGGCCGCGTCATGCTGGGCCTGCAAGTAAGCGCCCGAGGCAATGTAATCGGTCAGCGTGGCAAATTGCGGCATCGCTTGGCCCAGATCCACCACGGTGTCTGAGCCTGTCACGGCGCCCCATGTTTCGCGGCCTTGGTGAATGAAGGAGAGTAATTTCATGGAAGTTCCTAGGGTGAAATGAATTTAGATTTTTTGAGCGAATTGCGCTTGCCATTGGTCAATGGGCATGAAGCTGGGGTCGCTGCGGCAGATGGCTTCGGTCTCGCGCAGGATGGTGGCGTCGTCCTGGCTCAAGTCGAGCGGATCGCCGTGCGGCTGAGAGATGTAGAAAGGCATGTCGATGTAGATTTCTACCGTGTTGCCCTCGGGGTCAGCAAAGTAAACAGACAAAGCATTGCCATGGTTCATGGGCATCACCTTGGTCGCGCCCAAGGCTGTGGCTTTGTCCCGCAACTCGCGCAGCGACTGGATGGAGGGCACTGCAAAAGACAGTTGCATCACCGTGCTGAAGGTGGCCTCTGGCGGACGTCCACCAGCAATGACCACCTGATGGTGCTGATCGGGTGTCGAGCTCAAAAAAACCAAGGGGGCTTTGAAGGTTTTGCCTACCCCTCGGTCATTGACAACCATGCCAAAAACCGAGGTGTAAAAGTTCACCATTTTGTCGACATCCCAAACATAGATGCCGAAATGAGAAGGGGTGGGTTTCTTGACTTTCAGCATATGGGTTGTGAGTTCAAAAGGTTGATGAAGTTAGACGCGGTTCTTTTGCATCAAGGCAAAAGCGGCCAGCACATTGGTCTGCGTGCTCGCAATGTGTTCGCTGAGCATTTGGGCGGCGGTGGCCGAATCGCGTCGCACCACAGCTTTCATCAGGGCTCGGTGCTCGGCGTCTTTCTTTTTGAGCACGGTTCGGTTGCGTGCGGCAAAGTGCCGGTAGCGCTCGGCTTGGTCAAACAGGCTCATGCTCCAAGCCAATTGCCGCTCAGAGGGGCAGGCGGCGATCAGGGACATGTGAAAGTCCCTGTGGCGTTGGCTCCATTCGGCATCCAACACGACGGGCCCTTGTGGCAGGCGGGACTCTATTTTTTCGAGGCGGTGAAAGCTCGCCACAATGTTCGCCTCCCAAGCGTCATCGCCGTGTTGGATCGATTCGTGCAGCGCGGTCACGTCGAGCAGCAATCGCATTTTGGTGATGTCGGCCAAATCGTCTGGCGACATGGCGGCCACCCGAAAGCCGCGACGTTCGTCCGCTTTGACCAAGCCCTCTTGCACCAAACGGTTCAGGGCTTCGCGCAGCGGGCTGCTGGAAAAACCATATTGCTGTTGCAGGGCGTCGACTTTGAGTTTGCTCTCGGGCACATGGCGGCCAGACAAAACGTCAATGCGCAAAGCTTGGAAGGCTTGCTCTGAGACGGTGGTGTTGGTGGCTATTTCTTGCATGATTTTTAAATTGTGCATAAAAACAAGACAAGACGCACCCTCGCAAACCCTAGTTCAAGGGTGGGCTGAATGGTGGGTGGCACTGCAGGGGCTGCCCTTGTCGTTGGGCGGCGTAAGCACAAGGGGCTTATCCCTGCGGCTTATTTGCCGATGCAAAAACTCGAAAAGATCACGCCCAGCAAGTCGTCTGCGCTGAACTCACCGGTGATCTCGTTCAGCGCGTTTTGACCCAAGCGCAGTTCTTCAGCCAACAGGTCCAGGTTTTGCGCTTGCGCTGCCAAGTGGGCATCGGCCATTTCCAAATGCTCGCGCACTCGGTGCAGCGCCCGCACATGACGCTCGCGGGCAATAAAGAGGCCTTCGCTGGCTTGTTGCCAACCAGCTTGTTGCAGCAGTTTCTGGCGCAGGGCTTGCAGGCCTTCGCCCGTGCGGGCCGACAAGGTCAGTCCTGTACGTTCGCCTTCGGTACTGGCTGCATCGGCTTTGTTCCACACATCGATCACCGCCACGCTCGCGGGCAATCGTTGTTTCAATGCAGCGGCAATGTCGACATCGGCGCCGTCGTAGTCTGTCTGGCCTGTGCGCGTCAGGTCATGCAAAAACAGCACCGCGTCGGCGTTCTCAATTTGGCCCCAAGCGCGAGCAATGCCGATTTGCTCGACTTCGTCCACGCCTTCGCCTTCGCGCAGCCCAGCGGTGTCGATCACATGCAGCGGCACGCCTTCGATCTGAATGGTTTGCTGCACCACGTCGCGGGTGGTCCCTGCAATGGGCGTGACGATGGCCAGCTCAGCCCCTGCCAGTGCATTGAGCAGTGAGCTCTTGCCCGCATTGGGCTGGCCCGCAATCACCACCTTGATGCCTTCGCGCAGCAACGCGCCTTGTTTGGCTTTGCCAAGCACGGTCACCAAGGCCGCTTGCAGGCGCGTCAATTGCCCTTGTGCATCGGCCTTTTGCAGAAAGTCGATTTCTTCTTCTGGAAAATCCAGCGTGGCCTCGACCAGCATGCGCAGGTGAATCAAGGCGTCGCGCAACACATGGATTTCTTTGGAGAAGTCGCCAGCTAAAGAACGGCTGGCGCTGCGTGCGGCAGCTTCAGTGCTGGCGTCGATCAGGTCGGCAATCGCTTCGGCTTGCGTCAGGTCGATCTTGTCGTTCAAGAACGCACGCTCAGAAAACTCGCCCGGTTGCGCCACCCGCAAACCCGCCAGACGCAGTTGGCCAGTGGCCGGATCGGTCTCGGCCGCCGCTTGCAGACAACGCGCCACCAGCAACTGCAACACCACCGGCCCACCGTGTGCTTGTAGCTCCAGCACGTCTTCGCCGGTAAAGGAGTGGGGTGCCACAAAGTGCAGTGCCAGACCATGGTCTATGGGGCTGCCATCGGCATCGGCAAAGGGCAGATAAGTGGCCTCGCGCGGTTTAAGAGACCGCCCGCACATTGCATCAATCAGCGAAGCCAAGTTGGGGCCCGAGACCCGCACAATGCCCACCGCGCCACGTCCGGGTGCGGTGGCGATGGCGACGATGGGCTCTTGGTGTCTGGCAAGCATGGGCAGTGTCAAATGAAGTGGGTGAAGGGGCGGGGCCAAAAAAAGGCCGCTTGCGCGGCCCTTTGGATTTACTTGAACGATGGCAGATTGAACTGCGGCGGCACGCCCAGTCGGGTGTTGATCATCCACTGTTGGGCGATCGACAAGATGTTGTTCGTGATCCAGTACAAGACCAAACCGGCTGGGAAGAAGAAGAACATCACCGAGAAGATCAGTGGCATGAACCACATCAGCTTGGCTTGCATCGGGTCTGGTGGCGCGGGGTTGAGCGCGGTCTGCAGCAAGGTGGTCAAGGTCATCACCAAAGGCAAGATGTAATACGGATCCGGTGCCGACAAATCATGAATCCAGAGAACCCAAGGCGCGTTGCGCATCTCGACGCTGGACAGCAATACCCAATACAAAGCGATAAACACCGGAATCTGAACCATGATCGGGAAGCAGCCACCCATGGGGTTGACTTTTTCTTCGCGGTAAATGCGCATCATCTCCTGCTGCATTTTTTGCGGATCGTTTTTCAGACGCTCGCGCATTTCCATGATCTTGGGGTTGATGGCTTTCATCTTGGCCATGCTCGAATAGGCTTTGGCATTGAGCCAGTAGAAAGCGATCTTGAGCAAAAGCACCAGCGCCACGATTGACCAACCCCAGTTCTGAATGAAACTGAACAGCTTGTCGAGCAACCAATACAAAGGCTTGGACAGCATGGCCAGCCAGCCGTAGTCTTTGACCAAATCCAGGCCAGGGGCCAGGGCTTCGAGCATTTTTTCTTCTTGAGGACCGCTGAACAGCTGGGCATTCAGCGCTTTGGATTGGCCGGGGGCCAGTTCGGCCAAAGGCGTGATCATGCCCACCGCATACAAATTGGTGTCGACCTTGCGCACAAAATTTTCGCGCTGAATACCGTCCGCCAGCAGCCAAGCTGTTGCGAAATAATGCTGCACCATGGCCACGTAACCATTGGGCGATGTTTTGTCGATCTCGGCCTTGTTCTTCTCGATGTCGCTGAACTCGACCTTTTGGTACTTCTTGGCCTCTGTGTAGACCGCAGGGCCGGTAAATGTGGAATAGAACGAAGATTCGCCAGCGGGTTTGTTGCCATCACGCACCAACTGAAGGTACAGCTGTGGCGACACAGCGCTTGTGCCCGTGTTGATCACCTCGTGTTTGACGCCAATCGCGTAACTGCCTCGGTTCAGGGTGTAGGTTTTGACCAGCTTCACACCATTCAGAGCTTCTGACTCGAAGCGCAAAGACAATTGGTTTTGACCCTCTTTCAGGCTCTTTTCGCCGCTGAAGCGCATGGGCGTCTTGTGAGTGGGGAAGTTGCCACCAATCAAACCGGTCTGTGCGTTGTAAACGCGGGTAGCACTTTGGTCCAGAAAGACAAAGGGCTTGGTCGTGTCCACAAAATCATTGTGCTTGGTGAATTCACTGCGCACCAAGTTCCCGCCTTCGGTGTCAAAGCTGAGTTTGAGCACATCGGTGCTGACCTCAATTTTTTCATTGTTAGCCTGTGTGGTTGCACCCGTGCTTACAGGCACTTGAGAGGGCGATGCAACGCTTGTGGTGGCCGCCGGGACACCTTGCACTGCCGCAGCCGAAGCTGCAGCAGGTGCCGGTGTTGCCAAAACCGGGGCTGTGGCAGCAGGCACGGGCTTGGGAAAGAAAGTGGCATTTCGGCCGTTGTAGACCTGCCATTGATCCCATAGCAGAACCATGGAGAAACCAAAAATCACCCAAAGGATGGTGCGGCGGATATCGTTCATGAGGGCTTCTTAGAAGAAGTAGGAGAAAACAAAGCTGTGAACAGGCGCGGGGCCTGTTCCGGAATGGGGTCGTGGCCGCCTTGGCACCACGGTTGGCAGCGCATCAGTCGGTGAACCGTCATGTAAGAGCCTGCAGCTGCGCCATGCATGTCCAGTGCTTGCAAGGCATATGCCGAGCAAGTGGGCTCAAACCGGCAAGACGAACCCAACCAAGGGCTCAACAACAAGCGGTAGCCATGCACAAAGAACATCAGCAAACGCTTCATCATGCGTGACCTTTGGAAGTCGTGGCGCGCTCAAACAACTGCTTTAGTTCTTGCCGCACAGCCAGCTTCAGTGGCTCTGAACTGGCGCTGATGAACTGTTTGCGGTCAAAAACTGTGCGCAAACGAACCACATGCGCAGCCATGGGCAAACGGTCAACAAAGTCTTCGCTCACATTGTAAATTTGGCGCTTGATGGCATTGCGTGTGACTGCACGGCGAGCCCAACGTTTGGGCACCATGGCGCCCAGCCAAACATCGGCCAAATCAAAAAGGGCCTGCTCCGGTGAAGGTGCAGACCCGACTTGCTCAGATTGAGAAAAAGAAGTGACTGTCGAGGCAGAAAAGTTCAGGCGGTGGAGCGCAAAATGCGCGGTACGCGAGACTGTGCCGCCAGCCAGTGTGGCCTGAAATTGTGGGCGTGTTTTTAGACGCTGCACGATGGCCTGGCCCCAGTTTTAACCGCCTGCAGCAACAACAGGTTACTGCCAAACGGTTGCGCGGACATTAGACAGCCAGACGCTTGCGGCCCTTGGCGCGGCGTGCGTTGATCACGGCACGGCCACCACGGGTTTTCATGCGAACCAAAAAACCGTGGGTACGGGCGCGACGTGTCTTGGATGGTTGGTAGGTGCGTTTCATAACTCTTCCTTTGTGTCAAACGCCATAAATCAGCATTGGACGAAACCCAAGATTATCGCAAACTTTTACAAGCTAGGCAAATTTTGATGAATTTTGACCCAAGTGGCAACTCGGTTGTTCAAATGGGTGGATGTGGTTTATGATCGCCCTCCCGGTTCAATTGGGCATGTGGATAAGCTCTTGATAAGCCCCAATATCCCGTTGCCCCAGACCCTTACTGTCCACAAAAAAACAAATACAACATGTCCGAGGGAACCTCCCCAGAATTTCAGTCCGATGTCGGGCAAGCGCTTTGGCAAACCTGCTGTGACGAACTGTCACGCGAGATGCCCGAACAGCAGTTCAACACCTGGATCAAACCCCTGACTGCGCTGGTCTCCGACGACCAGCTAAAGGTGACTTTGTATGTTGCCAACCGCTTCAAACTCGACTGGGTCCGTGCCCAATATGCAGGCCGTTTGTCGGCCACACTCGAAAGTCTTCAGGGTCATCCTGTTCAAATTGAGTTAGTGATCACTCCACGCGAAGGCGGCATCAGGCCTGCGCGGGCATCCACACCTTCATCCATGGAAGTGCGGCCAGAACCCACTCCAGCTGTAGAAGAACCGGTCACTAACACCTTTCGCAGCCGACTCAACACCGCCTTGACCTTTGACAACTTGGTCGAGGGCACCGCCAACCGCATGGCCAGGGCCGCAGCCATGCACGTTTCGGGCTCTCCGGGCCAGCTTTACAACCCCTTGTTCATCTATGGCGGCGTGGGTTTGGGCAAGACCCACTTGATGCACGCCATAGGCAACAAACTACTGGCTGAGCGCCCTGAAGCCAAGGTTTTGTACATCCACGCTGAACAATTTGTGTCGGATGTGGTTAAAGCCTACCAGCGCAAGACGTTTGACGAGTTCAAGCACCACTACCACTCGCTCGATTTGCTGCTGATCGACGATGTGCAATTCTTTGCCAACAAAGACCGCACACAAGAAGAATTCTTCAACGCCTTTGAAGCTTTGCTGGCCAAAAAGTCGCACATCGTGATGACCAGCGACACCTACCCCAAGGGCTTGGCCGACATCCATGAGCGACTGGTTTCGCGATTCGATTCGGGCCTGACGGTGGCCATGGAGCCACCCGAGCTGGAAATGCGTGTGGCGATTTTGATCAACAAGGCCATCAGCGAAGGCAGCGAGATGCCCGAAGAAGTGGCGTTTTTTGTGGCCAAAAACGTGCGCTCCAACGTGCGTGAGCTCGAAGGCGCGCTTCGCAAAATCCTGGCTTATTCGCGTTTTAACCAAAAAGAAATCTCCATTCAGCTGGCCCGCGACGCCCTGCGTGATCTCTTGTCGATTCAAAACCGCCAGATCAGTGTCGAAAACATCCAGAAAACGGTGGCCGACTATTACAAGATCAAGGTCGCCGACATGTACAGCAAAAAGCGCCCGGCCAGCATTGCCCGCCCGCGCCAGATTGCCATGTACCTGGCCAAGGAAATGACCCAAAAGAGCCTGCCCGAAATTGGCGAGCTGTTTGGCGGGCGAGACCACACCACCGTTTTGCATGCGGTGCGCAAAATCAGCGCCGAGCGTTTGCAAATGACCGAACTGAACCAGCAACTGCACGTTCTGGAGCAGACGCTCAAAGGCTGAATGCAGCACTTCGCCATGAACCCCTGTCATTTACAAGGTTCGAAGCAGTTTTTAGCCGTTTTACAGCCAAAAAAAGAGAAAATGCGCTTTATTGCACTGCCCGGACCGCTTTGTGCGTTCGTGGGCTGAAACAACACCAAAGGTAGACCCATGATCGTTCTCAAGGCCACCCAAGACAAATTGCTGTCGGTCCTGCAATCCGTATCCGGCATTGTCGAGCGCCGCCACACCCTGCCTGTCCTGGCCAACGTGTTGATCCGCAAAACCGGTCATGCCGTGCAACTGACCACCAGCGATCTGGAAATCCAGATCCGCACCACCGCCGAGATGGATGGGGACCCCGGCGACTTCACCACCACGGTGGGTGCACGCAAACTCATCGACATCTTGCGCACCATGCCTTCGGACCAAACCGTCAGCATCGAATCGTCGCAGGCCAAGTTGATTTTGAAGGGCGGTAAGTCCAAGTTCACCTTGCAGACCCTGCCTGCCGAAGACTTTCCGCTGGTGCAAGAAGCGGCCAGCTTCGGCCCCGTATTCAGCGTGCCGCAAAAAACCCTCAAAACCTTGCTTGGCCAAGTCTCTTTCGCCATGGCCGTGCACGACATTCGTTATTACCTGAACGGCATCTTGTTTGTGGCCGAAGGCAACAAGCTCAGCCTGGTGGCCACCGACGGCCACCGCCTGGCCTACACCTCGGCCACCCTGGACGTGGAAGTGCCCGTCAAACAAGAAGTCATCTTGCCGCGCAAAACTGTGCTGGAGCTGCAGCGTCTGCTTTCTGACGCCGACGGCGCCATCGAAATGCAATTTGCCAACAACCAGGCCAAGTTCAGTTTTGATGGCATGGAATTCGTGACCAAGCTGGTCGAAGGCAAATTCCCCGACTACAACCGCGTCATCCCCAAGGGCCACCGCAACAACCTCACACTGGGCCGTCAAGCCATGCTGTCGTGCCTGCAGCGCACCGCCATTCTGACCAGCGACAAGTTCAAAGGCGTGCGTCTGAACCTGGAGCCCGGCACGCTGCGTGTGGTATCGACCAACGCCGAACAAGAAGAAGCCGTGGACGAACTCGACATCGATTACGGCGGCGACGCCATCGAGATCGGTTTCAACGTCACCTACATCATCGACGTGCTGGCCAATATGGGCCAGGACATGGTGCGCATCGATTTGGCCGACGGCAACAGCTCGGCGCTGATCACCATCCCCGAGAACGACAACTTCAAATATGTGGTGATGCCCATGCGCATTTAAGGCTCGCGCCATACGGCCATAGACCTTATCGAAACCCGCGACCCCTCGCGGGTTTCGGCCATTCAAGCGACAGAGAAAATTGAACATGACCGACGAAATCAACCCCAGCGAAGAAGCTTTCACCACCGCGCAACCCAAGATCGACGCCCACCAAGCGGGTGCATCCGAAGGCTACGGCGAAGGCTCCATCCAGATCCTGGAAGGCCTGGAGGCTGTGCGCAAGCGCCCCGGCATGTACATCGGCGACACGTCTGACGGCACCGGTTTGCACCACCTCGTGTTCGAGGTGGTCGACAACTCGATTGACGAAGCGCTGGCCGGCCACTGCGACGACATCGTGGTAACCATCCACTCCGACAACTCGATCAGCGTCACCGACAACGGCCGTGGCATCCCCACCGGCGTGAAGATGGACGACAAGCACGAGCCCAAGCGCAGTGCCTCTGAGATCGCTTTGACCGAACTGCACGCGGGCGGCAAGTTCAACCAAAACAGCTACAAAGTCTCTGGCGGTTTGCACGGCGTGGGCGTGTCTTGCGTGAACGCGTTATCCAAGTGGCTGCGGCTGGTGGTGCGCCGTGAAGGCAAAGTGCACCAGATCGACTTTGCCAAAGGCTTTGTGCAAAACCGTTTGCTTGAAACCGTGGACGGCGTCGAAGTCTCGCCCATGCGCGTCACGGGTGCCACCGACAAGCGCGGCACCGAAGTGCACTTCTTGCCCGACGTCGAAATCTTCACGCAGAACACGGATTTCCATTACGAAATTCTGGCCAAGCGTTTGCGCGAGTTGTCCTTCTTGAACAACGGCGTGCGCATTCGCCTCAAAGACGAGCGCACCGGCAAAGAAGACGACTTCTCTGGCGCAGGCGGCGTCAAAGGCTTTGTCGACTTCATCAACGCCAACAAAAAAGTGCTTCACCCCAACGCCTTCCACGCCAACGGCGAGCGCCCTGCTGACAGCTACGGCGGCATCCCCGGCACCAGCATCGGTGTCGAAGTGGCCATGCAGTGGAACGATGGCTACAACGAAAGCGTGCTGTGCTTCACCAACAACATTCCGCAGCGTGACGGTGGCACCCACCTGACGGGCTTGCGTGCGGCCATGACCCGCGTGATTGGCAAGTACATCGAGAAAAACGAGATCGCCAAAAAGCAAAAAGTCGAAGTCAGCGGCGACGACTTGCGCGAAGGCCTGTGCTGCGTGCTGAGCGTCAAAGTGCCTGAGCCCAAGTTCTCCAGCCAGACCAAGGACAAGTTGGTGTCGAGTGAAGTGCGCGCCCCGGTCGAAGACATCGTAGCCAAAGCCCTGAACGATTACTTGGAAGAGCGCCCCAACGACGCCAAAATCATCTGCGGCAAAATTGTGGAAGCCGCCCGCGCACGCGAAGCCGCCCGCAAAGCCCGCGAAATGACGCGCCGCAAAGGCGTGCTGGACGGCATGGGCCTGCCCGGCAAATTGGCCGACTGCCAAGAAAAAGACCCCGCCCTGTGCGAAATCTACATCGTCGAGGGCGACTCCGCTGGTGGCTCGGCCAAGCAAGGCCGCGACCGTAAATTCCAGGCCATCTTGCCCTTGCGCGGCAAGATCCTGAACGTCGAAAAAGCCCGCTACGAAAAACTGCTGACCAGCAACGAAATCATCACGCTCATCACCGCCTTGGGCACCGGCATCGGCAAAGTGTCCGCCGACTCCGGCAAGAGCGGCACCGACGACTTCAACGTCGACAAACTGCGCTACCACCGCATCATCATCATGACCGACGCCGACGTGGACGGCGCCCACATCCGCACCCTTTTGCTCACCTTCTTCTATCGCCAAATGCCCGACTTGGTGGAGCGCGGCCACATCTACATTGCTCAGCCGCCGCTGTACAAAGTCAAAGCCGGCAAAGAAGAGCTGTACCTCAAAGACGGCCCGGCGCTCGACGGCTTCTTGCTGCGCATCGCGCTCAAAGACGCCAGCATCAGCACCGGTGGCGCTGCGCCGCAAATGCTCACGGGCGAAACCCTCGAAGCACTGGCCCGCAAGCACCAAGTGGCCGAACACGTCATTTCGCGCCTGTCCAACTTCATGGACGCCGAAGCCCTGCGCGCCATGGCCGACGGCGTGTCACTGAACCTGGACACGCTGGACCAAGCCGCCGAATGCGCCCCCGCACTGCAAGCCAAGCTGCGTGAACTCAACACCACCGGCATCCCTGCCGAAGTGACGGCTGAGTTTGACGTGCGCACCGACAAACCGATTCTGCGCATCAGCCGCCGCCACCACGGCAACATCAAGAGCAGCATCATCACGCAAGACTTTGTGCACGGTGCCGACTACGGCGCATTGGCCGAAGCCGCAGAAACTTTCCGGGGCTTGCTGAGCGAAGGTGCCAAAGCCCAGCGCGGCGAAGGTGAGCGCCAGAAAGAAGAAAAAGTGGGCGACTTCCGCCAGGCCATGCATTGGCTCATCAGCGAAGCCGAACGCACCACCAGCCGCCAGCGCTACAAGGGTCTGGGCGAGATGAACCCCGCCCAACTGTGGGAAACCACCATGGACCCCACCGTGCGCCGCCTGCTGCGCGTGCAGATCGACGACGCCATCGAAGCCGACCGCGTGTTCACCATGCTCATGGGCGACGAAGTCGAGCCACGTCGCCACTTCATCGAAAGCAACGCGCTGCGGGCGGGGAATATTGATATTTGATTTGGCAGGGTCGTAGATTGACCGTGTTCAGAAAGCGAAAAGCCCCGGTGAACCCACCGAGGCTGTAGCGCCGACCGGGAACCCCCAATCCACTTGATTCGTAGTCTAAAGCAAAAAATGACTGGCCTATAACGCCATCGAAGTCGAGCCACGCCGCCACTTCATTGACAGCAACGCCTTGCGGGCTTGGCGTATTGCGCAACAGGGTGGGGATAGATATTTTGTAGGAGCCCACCCTGTGGGCGATGCTGTTTGAGGGCGTGTTCCACGCCCATCGCCCACGGGGTGGGCTCCAACAGCAATTCCCAGCATGCCCAGCCACGGCATGCGGCCACCATGATGGCCAAGTCATGCGATCACAATACTTTCAATTCACACCCCCAGGAGCCTTTATGAAATCCCGTGCAGCCGTCGCCTTTGAAGCAGGTCAGCCTTTGCAAATCGTCGAGATCGACGTCGAACCGCCGCGCAAAGGCGAGGTGCTGGTCAAGATCACGCACACGGGCATCTGCCACACGGACGCGTTCACGCTCTCGGGCGAAGACCCCGAAGGGCTGTTTCCGGTCGTGCTGGGGCATGAGGGCGCGGGCATTGTGGTCGAGGTGGGCGAGGGCGTGACCAGCGTCCAGCCCGGCGACCACGTCATTCCGCTCTACACCGCCGAGTGCGGCGAATGTCTGTTTTGCAAGTCGGGCAAAACCAACCTGTGCGTGGCCGTGCGTGCCACGCAGGGCAAAGGCGTCATGCCCGACGGCACCACGCGCTTTTCTTACCAAGGCCAGCCCCTGTACCACTACATGGGCTGCTCCACCTTCAGCGAATACACGGTCGTGGCCGAGGTTTCGCTGGCCAAAATCCGGCCCGACGCCAACCCCGAGCAAGTGTGCCTGTTGGGCTGTGGCGTGACCACCGGGCTCGGCGCGGTCAAAAACACGGCCAAGGTGCAAGAAGGTGACACGGTGGCCGTGTTCGGCCTGGGCGGCATTGGCCTGGCCGTGGTACAGGGTGCCAAGCTGGCCAAAGCCGGGCGCATCATCGCCATTGACACCAACCCCAGCAAGTTCGATCTGGCGCGCACCTTTGGCGCGACCGACTGCGTCAACCCCAAAGACCACGACAAGCCCATTCAGCAAGTCATCGTCGAGATGACCGGCTGGGGAGTGGACCACAGCTTTGAATGCATT
>CAITSG010000531.1 GCA_903894995.1 uncultured Burkholderiales bacterium | reverse complement strand
TGAGCAAGCCGCCGATCACGGCAACGGCCATGGGCGAGCGGAAACTCGCATCGGCTGCGCCCCAGCCCACGGCAATGGGCAGCATGCCCGCGCCCATGGCAATCGTCGTCATGACAATCGGCCGGGCACGTTTGTGGCAAGCGTCCAGCATCGCGTCCCAACGGCTCATGGGTGGCACGGCGGGGTGATCGCCCTCGGCGGGTTTGCCGCGTCGCGCCTCAATCGCGTACTCCACCAGCAAGATGGAGTTTTTGGTCGCAATGCCCATGAGCATGATCAGGCCAATGAGCGAGGGCATGGAGAAACTTTTGTCCGCGATCAACAAGCCGACAAACGCGCCGCCCAGCGACAGCGGCAGCGCCGCCAAATTCTTGACGGGGTGCAAGAAGCCCTTGAACAGCAGCACCAGCACGATGTAAATGCACAGCACGCCAATCGTCATGGCCAAGCCAAAGCTGGCAAACAGTTCGCCCATGACTTCGGCGTCGCCCACCTCGACCACTTTGACGCCCGGCGGCAGGCTTTGCAGCGCGGGCAGCTTTTGCACCGCCGCAGTCACGTCGCCCAGAGGCATGCCAGACAGCTCGATCTCGAAGTTGATGTTGCGCTGGCGGTCATAACGGTCAATCACGGCCGGGCCGCCCGCCACCTCGATGCTGGCCACCTGGCCCAGCAGGACCGGGCCACGGCTGCCGGGCACCATCAGGCGCTCGAGTGTGGCCAAGTCATGCCTAGACTCGTCGCCCAACTTCACGACGATGGGCACTTGGCGCTCCGACAAATTGAGTTTGGGCAAGGCTTGGTCGTAGTCGCCCAGCGTGGCCACGCGCAGGGTGTCGCTGATGGCCGCGCTGGTCACGCCCAAATCGGCGGCTTTGGCAAAGTCCGGGCGCACCGCAATCTCGGGGCGCACCAAGCTTGCCGTCGATGCAATGGAGCCCAGGCCTTGGATGGTGCGCAGGTCACGCTCCACGGCCATGGCGGCAGTTTGCAAAGCCTGCGGGTCTTCGCCCGTGAGTACCAGCACATATTTCTCGCCCGAGCCGCCCAGGCCCACCTTGCTGCGCACGCCGGGCAGCTGTTGCAAAGCAGTGCGGATGTCGTTTTCAATCGCTTGCTTGCGCGGGCGTGTGCCGCGCTCGCTCAGCTGGATGGTGAGCGTGGCCTTGCGCACCTCGGCCGCGCCGCCACCGGCAAACGGGTCAGAGCCCGCGCTGCCGCCGCCAATGGTGGTGTAAACGCTTTTCACGTCGCTCACCGTCATTAACAATTTGCGGGCGTGTTCGGCGCTGGCCTGGGTTTGCGCCAAGGTCGATCCCGGTGGCAGCTCCACATAAACCTGGGTTTGCGAGTTATCGTCCGGCGGAATGAAGCCTTTGGGCAACAAAGGCACCAGCATGATGGAGCCGATGAAAAACAGCGTGGCCAGCACCATGGTGACCAAGCGGTGCCGCATGCACCAAGTGGCCCAGACCATGTAGCGCTTGAGCCAACCGGGTTCGTGCGCGGCGGTGACGATGGGCTTCAAAATATAAGCCGCCATCATGGGCGTGAGCACACGCGCCACCACCAGCGAGGCGAACACGGCGAGCGACGCCGTCCAGCCAAACTGCTTGAAGAATTTGCCCGGAATGCCGCTCATGAAAGCTGTGGGCAAAAACAC
>CAITSG010000530.1 GCA_903894995.1 uncultured Burkholderiales bacterium | reverse complement strand
ATGTGCAAAAAAAGATTCAGTTTGGCCGGGGCGGGCACATCGTGCAGCGATTTCATGGGTGGATTGTCACCATGCTGGGTGTGATCGAAACATGTGGCGGTGGGCTCAGCGATCCAAGGCGATGCGCAGAAATGCACCAGGAGCTGGATGTTGGCGCAGGGCTGTGATTTTGCCTTCAGCGTACCCAGACAAATCGACTTGCCAACCGGACGCATCGGCAGGACGGCCTGCAAGCCATTCAAACAAAGCGGCAATCGGCAATTCGGTACCCGTCAAGAGGGCCCCTAAACTTTGCAGATTGCTGCTCTCGATTTGTTGCTGACCTTGTGTCAGTTGCGCGCCCAGTGCGGACCATTTGAGCACCGCCAAGGTGGTGCCGATGGGGCTGAGCAACACCATTTCACCTGTCTGGGCTGAGCCCTGTAATTCAAAGCCGGCGCTCACTGTTTCAGGAGGCTCTTTGAGAACCTCAATGGCCATGCGTCCTGACCAATAGGCGTTCGCATCGGTGGCGCTCAATCGAGGGCTCGCGCAGCCCGTGGCCAGCAATGCCAAAGTCAGAGCCGTGAACAAGGTTTTGAGTCCCATGAACCTGAGGGATGTTTTTGTCAGGGAAATAGCTTGCGTACAAACGAATGGCCAAGTTGCACAGTGCATCATGGTTTGAAATCAAAGCGTTTGAGTGTTTCGACCAAGGTGTCGTTGTCGGCTTTGAGCAAAAGACCTTCACGCCATATGGCTTGAGCCTCCTTGCGAAGCCCCATGGTCCAAAGGACTTCGCCCAAGTGGGCCGCAATTTCGGCATCGGGGCGGGCGTTGTAAGCGGCCTGCAAAATGCTTCTTGCTTCGCTCAGTTGACCTTGACGGTAAGCAACCCAACCCAGACTGTCTTGAATGTAAGCATCATTGGGTGAGCGTTCCAACGCCTGCATGATCAACAGCCGTGCTTCGCTGAGTCGAATGTTGCGGTCGGCCAAGGAATAGCCCAGGGCATTGAATGCATGGGGGTCTTGTGGCTTGAGCAGCATGAGTTCGCGCAGCAAGACTTCCATCTCCTCAAAGCGCTTGAGTTTTTCGGTCACCATGGCCAACTCGGACAGCAGTTCGCTGTTGGGTGACTTGCCATCCATGGCCTGCTTGACCAAGGTGTAAGCCTCATCCAGGCGCTTGTTTTCACGAAGCCAAAGCGATAACACCAGGGTTTTGCGAAGTGCTTGTTCTGGGGTGGTCGTTTGGATTTGGGTCAGCACTTGGCGCGCTTCATCGGTGCGGCCTTGCTGGCTGAGTAAATCAGCCTTTCGGCTGGCCAGTTTGATGGGGTCAACCTCTGCAGGAACTTGACTGAGCCACTGCTCTGCTTGGTTCAAATGACCCAAACGTTGCGCGATTTGCGCCAAGGCCATCAAAGCTTCGGACAATCCGGCTTGTTGTTCCTTGTCTTGACTGCGTTGGACCAATTCGACGTATTGACGCAATTTTTGTTCGGATTCGGGCCATTTGCTGTTTTCTTGCAGCATCAAGCCGTGCACCAACCAAGCTTCTGCAAATGAGGGGTGTTCTGCGTTCAGGCGATTGAGTTCACGCAGCGCTTGAACTTGTTGGGCCTGGCTGATCAGGTGTCTGACGTATCCAAGCCTTAGTGAAGGCTGAACGTCGCCCTGCATGGCTTGCGCTAAAAATGGCGACATGTCGGCAGGTGCTGAGTTGGCCAAGCTGAGTGCCAAAATCAAGGGGGATGGCGACTTGATGTCTGCCGCATGCCCTTGGCGCGCTGCTTCTATGGCCAAGGCGATTTGGCCTGAATCGCGCCGCATGCGGCCAATGGTGGTCCAGGTGGTGGCTGCGGTGCTGCTTTGTTTCAAGGCAAAAGCCAAGCCTTTTTCAACAGTGTCTGCAGCCAGTTTTTTGTCTTGCACCCTGGAAAAAACACGGGGAACAGACGCGATGGCCATGCTTTGTTCGGACTCGGGCAACTCGCGTATGGAATCAGTTAAGGCTTGCCCTGCCTCATCGACTTTGTTTAAAGCGAGCAAAATTTGCAACAAATAGCGGTTCGCTTCAGTGGCTTGGGGAATCGCTTTTTTCCAGGCCTGCGCGGCTTGAAGTGCTGCATCGCCCGAGCGCGACTGCAAGGCCAGATCGACGGCCCGCTGAAACAGCAAAGGGTCGTTTGTTTTTCGAGCCGCATCCAGGATGAGAGAGAAGCCACTGCCTGGTGAGCCGCTGCGAACATTCAATTCACCCAGCAACAATTGGTAAAACAAAACAGCATCCAAGGCTGATTTTTGCGCAGGGTTGGCGGCCACAGGGGAAGAAGGTGGGGCGGCGGGTGGGGCCGGTTGCGCCCATGCGCTCAAAACGCAAGAGGAGATGACGGCGATTCGAAACCATGATTTCATGGCTTCATCATAATCGAGCAAGCCGCTGAATTGAGCAGCCACAAACAAGCCCCTTTTTGCTCCCCAGCCTATGCCTGAACTCCCCGAAGTAGAAGTCACCCGTCGCAGTTTTGTTGACCGCATTGCTTCAGCCCGCATCTTGGCCCTGCACATGGGCAAACCACTGCGCTGGCCCTTGGGTGTGCCTGCGGCCAATTTGGTGGGAAGACAGGTTGTAGGGGTGCGCCGTCGCGGTAAATACCTCTTGCTTGATTTGGACCAAGGCTTGTTGCTGCTGCATTTGGGCATGTCCGGTAGCCTCAATTTTGCGCCTACGCAGCCCGAGCCCGGCGCGCACGACCACATGGACTTGGTGACCGATCGGGGTGTATTGCGTCTGCACGACCCGCGTCGCTTTGGTGCGGTGGTCTGGGCAGCGTCCGAAGACTCGCCTCCAGCGCAAAAGCTGCTTGGGCGGCTGGGTGTGGAGCCTTTGAGTGCCCAATTCGATGTGATCGCGTTTGCGCAGGCGCTGAAAAAACGAAAGTCGGCCATCAAGCAGGTTTTGTTGGCGGGCAACGAGGTGGTGGGCGTGGGCAATATTTACGCTTCTGAGGCTTTGTTCATGGCGGGTATTCGACCCACGACGCCTGCCGCTCGTTTGTCCAAGCCGCGTGTGGCCCGTTTGCATGCGGCCATTGTCCAGGTGCTCAACCGTGCGCTGGAGCAAGGCGGCAGTTCGCTCAAGGATTTCGTGAGCGCCGAAGGCCGCACCGGCTACTTTCAGTTGGAAGCCGCTGTTTATGGCCGGGCGGGTGAGCCTTGCAAGGGGTGTGCCGCACCCATCAAGTCCATGCTGCAAGGCCAGCGCACCACCTTTTATTGCCCCACATGCCAGAAACCATGATGAGTTTGCCTGACGATTTTGCCTGCCGAATGGTGGCGTGGCAGCGCATTTATGGTCGACAAAGCTTGCCATGGCAAAACACCCAAGACCCATACCGCGTTTGGTTGTCCGAAATCATGTTGCAGCAAACGCAGGTGAGCACGGTGCTGGACTACTTTCCCCGGTTTTTGGGGCGTTTTCCGGATGTGGCGGCTCTGGCCGCTGCGCCGCAAGACGATGTGCTGGCATTGTGGAGTGGCCTGGGTTATTACAGCCGCGCTCGCAACCTGCACAAGTGCGCCCAAGAGGTGATGGGGCGTTTTGGCGGGGCCTTTCCGCGCCGCGCCGAAGACCTGCAAACCTTACCTGGCATTGGCCGATCCACCGCAGCGGCGATTGCGGCGTTTTGCTTTCAAGAGCGCGCAGCCATATTGGACGGGAATGTCAAACGCGTGCTGACCCGTGTGCTGGGTTACGGTGATGATTTGGCCGTGGCCAAAAATGAAAAAGCCCTGTGGGCGATGGCGCAAGACCTGTTGCCCACCCAGGCGGCAGACATGCCGCGCTACACCCAGGCCTTGATGGACTTGGGAGCCACCGTGTGTTTGCCGCGCAAGGTGCAGTGCGAGGTTTGCCCTGTGCACACCGTGTGTCAAGCCAAAGCGCAAGGCGAACCCCTGGCCTACCCCGTCAAAACCCGCAAACTCAAGCGCAGCAGTGCCACGCTGTGGCTGCTTTGGGCGATCAATGAACAGGGTCAAGTTTGGCTGCAAAAGCGACCTGACACCGGCATCTGGGCGGGTTTGTTCAGTTTGCCGGTGTTTGACTCGGAGTCGGAATTGTTGGTTGCCTGGGGGCAAGGCATGCCGCTTGACTACATTGCGCCTTGGAAGCATGTATTGACACACCGCGATCTGCATTTACACCCAGTGCGCGTTCAGGGGACGTCGACATCCAACCCGGCTTGTCCGGGTCAGTGGGTGAATGCCAGCGTGTGGCCTGATATGGGTTTGCCAGCCCCGATTCGCTTGTTGTTGGCTGGCCAGTGACAGATCTGATTCTCGCTCCCCGGCGGGATGACGGGGTGTTTTGCTAAGAAGGGAGACTCTGCAGGCCAGGATCGCTCACAGCGCGTCCAGCTCTCGGTGCCGTTTGAGGGTGATCCAGCGGGTGCCGAAGTTTTGCACCAGTTGCTCCACCATGAACACCGAGCGGTGTTGCCCCCCTGTGCAGCCAATGGCCACGGTCACGTAGCTGCGGTGATCGCGTTCAATGGCCGGAATCCAGTGTTTTAAAAAACCCTCAATTTGCAATTGCATTTGAACAAATTCTTCAGACTGGCGCAGGTAAGCCTGAACGGGCTCGTCACGTCCCGTCAGGGGCTTGAGGGCACTTTCGTAGTGGGGGTTGGGCAGCATGCGCACGTCAAACACATAGTCGGCGTCAGAGGGAATGCCGCGTTTAAAACCAAAAGACTCAAACACCAGCGTCAGCTGCGCCGAAGGGGCGCTGACCAGCGTTTTGATGTAGGTCTGGAGTTGGGCCGAGCGCAGCAAACTGGTGTCGATGACGTGGGCACGTTCGCGCAAGTCGGACAGCAGTTCGCGCTCGAATCCGATGGTTTCAACCAGCGCCTTGTCGTTTTGAGGCTTGTCGCCGCCAGACAAAGGGTGCTTGCGACGCGTTTCGGAATAACGCCGCTGCAAGGTATCGGATGTGGCGTCCAGGAAGACCGATTTCACGGTCATGCCCATGTCGCGCAGCAAGGCCATTTGCTCGGGCAAGAGGTGCAGTGAATTGGCGCTGCGCACGTCAATTGCAATGGCCAGGCGTTGTTCTTTTTGCTTTTCTTCGAGTTTGACGAAGGGTATCAACAACTCGGGTGGCAGGTTGTCGACGCAGTAATAGCCCGCGTCTTCAAGGGCGTGCAGTGCCACCGACTTGCCCGAGCCGGACATGCCGGTGATGAGGATGATGTCCATGCTCAACCTTAAATGGCCTTGTGGGCCGCAGGTTTGGAAGGGGTTCCCAGCATTTCGCGGGCATGCGCCAAGGTGGTGGCTGACAATTTTTCGCCGCCCAACATGCGTGCGATTTCGCTCACGCGCTCATCGCCGCTGACACCTCGCACTTGGCTGCTGACCTGGCCCTTGGCAGCGGCTTTGCTGACCAACAGATGGTGGTCAGCGCAGGCGGCCACCTGGGGCAGGTGTGTGACCGCCAGCACCTGACGGTGTTGGCCCAGTTGCTTCATCAAACGGCCCACGGTTTCGGCCACGGCACCGCCCACGCCAGAGTCCACTTCGTCGAAAATCAAGGTGCCTGCTTCACCCAATTCGCTGGTGGTGACGGCAATGGCCAGTGCAATGCGTGAGAGTTCGCCACCCGAGGCCACTTTGCCCACAGGTCGTGGTGTGCTCCCTTCGTGCCCGGCGACCAGAAAACTGACATCTTCCATGCCATGCTGAGCGAGTGCCTCCAAGGCTTGCAGTTGCACCTCAAAGCGGCCCCCTTGCATGCCCAGTTGCTGCATCGCGCCGCTGACCGCCTTGGCCAAGGGTTTGGCTGCTTGTTGGCGCTGGCGTGAGACGACTTTGGCAGCTTGTGTGCAGGCGTTTTGCGCAGCCAGCGCCGCTTTTTGCAGGCTTTGCAAATCGGCGGCAGCATCGAGCTGAGCCAACTCTTGACGCCAAGCCTGCAATGACAGTGGCAGCTCGTCAGGGGTTTTCTTGTAGCGCCGGGACAGCGACAACCACAGGCCCATGCGCTCGTCGAGTTTGGCCAATTGTTCGGGGTCCAGATCGGTTTTGCGCAAATAGGCGTGCAGGCTGTGGGCGACATCTTCAGCTTGCGCCAAGGCTGACGCCAGCACATCGGCCAAGGCGCTGAACTCGGGCTCGAAGGGTCCCAGTGGTTGCAGTGTTTGAATGGCGCGAGACAACTGCCTCAGTGCGCTGCCTTCAGCCCCGTCGTCTTCGCCTTCGAGCAAGACAGTGCCCAAATTGGCCCCATCCAGCAGGGCTTGTGCGTTGGCCAAGCGGCCATGCTGGGTGCTCAACTCCTGCCATTCGTCCACTTTGGGGTTGAGTTTTTCAAGTTCACCGATTTGCCAAGCCAGTCGTTCGCGCTCACGGGTGAGGGTGCTTTGGGCTTGCTGAGCATCGGCCAGGGCTTGCTCGGCTTGTCGCCAGGTGTGCCAAGTGGTTTTGAGGGGGCGCATGTCGATGCCTGCATAGGCATCCAGCAAGCCTCGCACCGCATCGGGGCGGGTCAGGCTTTGCCAAGCGTGCTGCCCATGAATGTCCAGCAATTGCTCGCCCAGTTCGCGCAGTTGGGTCGCCGTGGCTGGGCTGCCGTTGACCCAGGCCCGGCTTTTGCCGGAGGCGTCAACCGTGCGACGCAAAAGCAAAGAAGGACTGGCGTCGAAACCAGCATCTTCCAGCCAAGACCGTATGGTGGGGGAGGTGTCGAATTCGGCGCAAACTTCACAGCGGCTGGCACCTTCACGCACCACGCCCGATTCGGCGCGAGCTCCCAAGGCCAGCTGCAAAGCGTCAATCAGGATGGATTTTCCGGCACCGGTTTCGCCCGTCAAGACGCTGAAACCACTGGCCAAGTCCAATTCGAGGGTTTGCACGATCACAAAGTCGCGCAAGGTGATGTGCGTCAATGCCATGGCTCAGTCGCCTCCATTCCAATGCATTTTTTTGCGCAAGGTGTCAAAGTAGTTCCAGCCTGCAGGGTGCAAAAACCGCACCGTGTGCTCAGAGCGCTTGACCACAATCCGATCACCCAAAATCAAATCGGCCAGTGCTTGCATGTCGAAATTGGCGCTGACGTAGCGGCCCGCTACGATCTCAATGCTGATTTCAGACGATTCGGGCAGCACGATCGGGCGATTGGACAAGGTGTGCGGCGCGATCGGGGCCATCACCCAGCCACCAATGCCGGGATGCATCAAAGGCCCGCCCACCGACAAGGAATAAGCGGTCGAGCCTGTGGGCGTGGCAATGATCAGGCCGTCGGCACGTTGGTTGGACACAAAACGGCCGTCGACCTCGACCCGCAACTCCACCATGCCCGAGTTGCCGCCCCGGTTGACCACCACGTCGTTCATGGCCAGAGCGCTGAACACGCTGCGTTGGTCGCGGATGACGTGGGCTTGCAGCAAGCTGCGGTCTTCGGTTTGATGGTGGCCTTGTAACATGGGCAGCAAGACATCCTGATAGCTTTGAAGAGGGATGTCGGTGATGAAACCCAGTCGCCCTTGGTTGATGCCCATCAAAGGCAGGTTGAATCGGGCCATCTGCCGACCAATGCCCAACATGGTGCCGTCCCCCCCAACGACCAGACCCAGATCACATTGCTGACCAATGGCGACCATGTCCAGCATGGGGTGTTGGTTCAAGCCGGTGTGCAAAGCGGTTTCTTGGTCCAGTACCACGTCGCAGCCTTGGCGCGTGAGGAATTGCGCCACGTCGTCCAAAGCCCGTCGAGAACTTTCCAGTGCCCCACCATGGGCGGTGGTGTGGTGCTTGCCAAAAAGTGCAACGTGACGGAACTTGGATTTCATCTGCAAATTACATCATTAAAATGTGACCATGCTAGATGATCGTGCCAAGTTATTGCTCAAAGCGCTGGTGGAACGCTATATTGCGGACGGCCAACCCGTGGGCTCGCGCACGCTCTCCAAAGCCTCAGGCCTGGACCTGTCGCCCGCCACCATCCGCAACGTGATGTCTGACCTGGAAGAGCTGGGCCTGATCGCCAGCCCGCACACCTCGGCAGGGCGCATCCCCACCAGTCGGGGCTATCGTTTGTTTGTGGACACCATGCTCACGGTGCAGCGCGACGGCTTGGATACGCCTGCGCTCACCCCGGATCAGCCGCAAAAAGTGATCGCCAGCGCGGCCAATTTGCTTTCCAATTTGTCGCATTTTGTGGGCGTGGTCATGACCCCGCGCAGGCCTTCGGTGTTCCGGCACATTGAATTTTTACGCCTGTCCGAGCGGCGTTTGCTGGTCATCATCGTCTCGCCCGAGGGCGATGTGCAAAACCGCATTCTGTTCACCGAAACCGATTACTCCCAAAGCCAGCTGATTGAAACCTCTAATTTTTTGAACAGCCATTACGCCGGCATGGCCATTGAGCAGGTGCGCAGCCGGGTGCAGCAAGAGCTGGTCAGCTTGCAAAGCGAAATTGCCACACTCATGCAAGCGGCGGTGCAGGTCAGCACCGAGGCACTGGCCGAAGACCAAAACGAGGTGGTGATTGCAGGCGAGCGCAATCTGTTGTCGGTGAGTGACTTTTCCAGCGACATGGGCCATCTGCGCCGGGCATTTGAGCTGTTCGAGCAAAAAACCCAGCTCATGCGCCTGCTGGATGTGTCCAGCCAGGCCGAAGGCGTGCGCATATATATTGGTGGTGAAAGCCAGATCGTGCCCATGCAAGAACTGTCGGTCGTCAGCTCGCCCTACGAGGTGGATGGCCAAGTGGTCGGCACTTTGGGTGTGATCGGCCCAACCCGCATGCCCTATGACCGGATGATCCAGATCGTCAACATCACATCGCGCTTGGTCAGCAATGCGCTGAGTCAGTCCAAATAAACACCTGCCAGCCCACTACAATCAGTGCTTCGGTTGGGGCGTTAGCTCAGTTGGTTAGAGCAGAGGACTCATAATCCTTTGGTCCACGGTTCAAGTCCGTGACGCCCTACCAATTAAATCAAGCACTTAGCCCGGTTTTCCGGGCTTTGTTCTTTCTGCCCCTCGGTTCATGTAGCCACCATGTAGCCACTTTTCAGGGGTTTTGGGCTCTGATTGCCTATTTTTTAAGCAACCCCACCCCTGTCCGATTTCGCGGTCGTGCGCAAAGATGGTAGCAGCGGTCTAGATGTTGAACGGCTCAGACTTTCAGACCCACCCCTCCCCCCCCTTGGGTGTCGCTGGCGCTGGTGGCGTCCTTCGTGCGTGACGTTGCCAGCGGTGAAGGTGCCCCCTTGTCTTGTTCGGTCAGGACAACCCCCTTAGGCAACACCATGAAACAGTCAGGCCATGCGGTCTGAATTACCCGCATCGGAACCCCTTAGGGAGTACCTTTGAAGGGGGGGGCGTCTGCCCTGGTACTTGTCCGGTGCTGGCATGGTGCGGCTGGCGCAGGTCCACGGCGCTCCTGTCCCACGTCTGTCCCATGTCCGTCCCATGTCCGTCCCATGTCTGTCCCATGGGACACGACCGGGACAGCGCACCGTGCCTGCACCATGTCATGTCCCCCTTGGGCAACACCTTAAAACAGTCAGGCCATGCGGACTGAATTACCCGCGCATAGACCTTGCAGGACGACCCGTGACCATGCCCACAAAGCAAAAAGCCCAAGCGGTAGGGCTTGGGCTTGGTGGTCGGCTGTCGGTCCTTCTACGGCGCTCTGGTGGCCTTGGTGGTGTCTTGGCACATCGCCCACCAGACCCAAGTCGATGCGGTAAGGGTGTAGTCAATGCCACAAGTCACGGGCAGCGTCTGAGCGTGCTGGTTGGCCAGCCACTTGCACTGCCACACCCCACGGTCTGCCCGGTACATAAGCAGAGGCTTGGTGCCCGTGCGCTGTGCCTGTGCGACTGCCTGTGCCCACCACTCAGCAACCTTGGCGGGCGGCGCGGCAGCATGGCGCTTCACTTCCAACGCCCATCCGGGCACGCCCTCTAGGTCGCTGTCGCCCTGGTGCTGGCGAACACGGCGGCGCACGTCAAAGCCTGTCACCAGCGCCAGCAGGTTGGCGGCTTCACGCTCTCCGGTTTGGCCCTTGGTGCGAGACAACCCGGCCATCAGCGGGTGCCCCCGTTCAGGCGGTGCCATACCTCAGTGGTGGCCTTTACGTCTTGCAGGTTGTAGGCGGCGATGCGCTCGTATTCACCAGCCTGCCACGCATCAAAGACCTGTGACCCGTCCATGTCACCCTTACTGGTGGGAATGCCCATGCCCCGGCAAAGTGCGTCCAGGCTCACCGTCTTGCCATACCCGGCCCATAGGGTCATCGTGCAGCCATAGTGCTGGCCAGCCCGTGCAGCCGGTGTGGGCAGCTTGAAGGGCAGGCGCACCCCAAGCATGGCGCACCGTCTCCACAAAAAGCCCAAGTCGAAGGCGGCGTTATGCCCAATCAGCCACGGGTCCATATCTGCAAAGATGCGGCCATCAGGGGTGCGTCCAGCGGCATCGTCCAGCCATTTGCGAACGGTTCGGCCGAATTCCGTAATCAGCTCTGCCTCGCCCTGGCCTTGTTCGCGACATTGGGTCCACTCTTGCCCGTCCGGGCCAGCAGCGGCGATGCTGATAATTTCCCCGTGCAGGGCGTCAAAGCTCTGTTTTCGGTAGGCGTCCTCCACGGCGGCGGCGCTGTCGGTGGCCCACCATGCGGCGATGCTCTCAGGCTTTTTGAGCGTTGCAGGCGGCTTGATGGTGGCCAGCACGGCGGCGCGGGCGTCCGTTTTTTGGCTTGGGATGGTTTCAATGTCGAAGGTGATTTGCATGGTCTTGTCCTTGTTCGGTTGAAGGGGCGCGGCTCAGGCCCTGCCCCCTTGGGTTTGTGTGTGTGGTGGTCGGTGGTCAGAACGGCACGTCATCGTCCATGTCATCAAACCCACTTCCAGCGCCAGCGGTGGGTGCTGGCGCTGGTGTAGGGGCAGCGGCGGCGGCATGGGGCCTTGCATGGTCTTGTATGGGGCTTGGAACGGCGATGCGTCCGGCTGGTGGTGTCAGTGCTTTGAATTCCGGGCTTGCCTCGATTTGTTCAATGACACGGGCAGGCAGTGTGGCGAAGGCAGGCCAGTAAGGGGCGGCCATGTCCCAATGAACCAGCGGCTCGTTGCAGGTGCCTTCAGGTGGTGTCGTGCCCTTTGGCGCGGCCATGATGGCGGCGATGTTTGTGAAGCTCTTGCCGTCCTTGGTGTTGCTCACCAGTGAGATAAGGCAGGTCTGGCCAAGCACTCCAAAAAGGTTAAATGCTTTCAGTTCGTCCTGGTTAAAGTCACGGCCTCGCCAGCTCGCCAGCGTTTTGCGAAGGGCGGCTTTTTCGTGCAGCGATGCGGTGAAGCGTTTACTCACAACGTGGGGGTGTCCGTCATCCCGGCGAACGTCTGTGTCCAGGATTTCGAAGGCTATCAGCACTTTTCGCGCTGTCTTGGTTTCGCCTTGGTAGTCGGTCGTTTGGGTGCCCATGTCAATCAGGCGCACGCATCGGGCTTGGTAGGTGCCAGCAGGGCAGGGGGTGAAGGCAGCGCCTCCGGTGTTTTCAGAAACAATCATTTGGGGTCTTTCAGTGAAAAGGTGGTTGTCGATTTGTCGTTTCGGGGTCTTTTCGGTCGATGGCGGTCTTTTTCGGTCTTTGCGGTCTTGGTTTCGGTCTTTGCGGTGTTTTGGTGTCGCGGGTGCGTGCGCTTTGGTGGTGGTCACTTCAAGGTCGTGGTTCTTTTTCTTGCATGAGATGGCTTATCTAGAAGGTGTCCGTCTCCCGGACATTGCAAAGTGTTGATAGGACCCTTTATTGGTCCGTCTCCCGGACCAGCGGACACACTCTCTAGTCCGTCTCCCGGACCAATAGAACCCCTCTCTAGTCCGTCTCCCGGACTAAGGGGTGTAATTTTTAGAGGGGTGTTTTTCCGATATGCCCCGCGCTCGAAGGTTTCCAAAGTGCCTTGGTCGTATCCGGGCAGGCGGTCAATCGAGTACCACGTAATTGCAAACCAGCTCGCCTTGTTTGGGCGGTGGCCTTGCACGGTCTGGTGAACAAAACCAGCGGCCACCAGCTCTGCGGTAGCCCGGTGAATCACGTCAGCCGACTTCCAGCCACGCGCGGCCAAATAGGCGCGGGATGCCAGCAGTCGACCGTTGTTGAACACACCCTTGCTGCTTTTCGTGTACTGCCTTGCCAGCTCCATCAGCAGCGCCTTGGCGGGGTGACTCAAGCCGATATAGCTGGCGCTGTCGAACACTTGCCACGGGATAGCGGCAAAGCCCCCGGCGTCCCGGCTGTTGTCGATGCGTTTACGTGGTGGCATGTGGGCCACCTCTGCCACGCTTGAAGGCGTCCAGTGCCAGCTCGGTCAGGCTGTATTCGCTTATGGACACATCGCAGCCCCGGCGATGCGTCCGCACCTCAGCCAGTCGCCAGCCCAAGCGGTTCAGCTCGTTGACGGTCGCAGCCAAGCGCCAGCCCATGCCAAGCGCCAGCCACTCGATTTGCGTGATAGGTCCACGGCTGGCCAGTTCGTGCAGCAGCTTGGCGGCGTTGGTGCCCACGTTCGGCCATTGCGGATTCAGCGGCGGCTCTGGCCAAAATGCCAGTTGCCCAGGCGGTTTGCCTCCTGGTGGTGTGGTGACTTGGATGACGCGCATCAGGCCACCCCAAGCAGTGTTTTCAGCGATTGGACTGGCCACGCCAAGCGGCCATTGATGCGGGCAGGGCGAATGGGGCCAGTGTCCTTGCAGGCCCATATGCGCAGCGTTTGAACCTGCCTGTTCAGGTGTCGTGCGGCTTCGTCCGTGTTCAGGTGTGAACGGGGTTCCCGGACCAGCGGTGTCAGGGGTGTTTTGGCTTCGATGCTTTTCATTTGTGTCGCCTTGTTTGTGTTGAACATGGGGCGACTATCGAAGCGGGGAACAGTCCCCGGCAAATGGGGAAAAGTTCCCCGTCCTTTTCAGAGGGCGGGCAGGGCAGTTTGGGGAATCAGCTTTTTTGCGACTCTCGCCAGTTGAATGCGCTGGTGGCCACATTTACGGCCTTGCCCTTTTTCTTTGGCAGGGGGATAGCGCCCTCCTGTCGGTAGCGTTCATGCCTATCGGCCTTGGCTTTTTGCAATGCCTTTTTTACGGCTTCAGGTTGTACGCCCTCTTGCTCAGAAACCTTTTGGCAAGTCCTGGTCTGTGCCCCGTTGGGCTTGCTGCGTTCTTCCTGGTCAAAGATGGCCAGCCACCTTGCATTGCGGTCCGAGATGCTTTCAGATGCTGGCGCTGGTGGTGGCTCGGTCACGGCGGTGGCTTGTAGTTCCTTTTGGTGGGCGGCTTCAAGCTCTTGGCGGGTCTTGAATTCCGCACGGGCTTTGGCCTCGCCTTCTGCCTCTGCCATGCGCAGGCGGCGGCGTTCTTCGCCTTGTTGCCATTTCAATGTGTCAGGGATTCGCTGAAAAAAAGGCACGGGAATAAAGCCAACGTCTTTGAGCATTTGCTGGTGTTTGGCTTGTTGTTCATGGGCGTTAATTGCTGCACGTCCGTTCGCCCCCATAGCCTCGTCAATCTGGCGTAGCAGCTTGGCGGCTTGCTCGATTTTTTCGACTGTGTGACGGTCTGGCCTCATCCATTCCGGAACGTCTTTGGGCACTTTGAATCCCATGCTTCCCCCCCTGTGAAAGCGCCCACCTGTTGAAAGGTGCCACCAGCAGCCATCAGGGGGAATGGCGTTCGGTCGGATTGCAGCCCGGCCTAGCTGGTGGCGTATCTCAGAATTTGCGCCGGCGCAGGCTCACGGCCTGTGCCTTGGGCGGGTCATTCGGGCACGGCGGCTGTGTGGCGTATCGGCATCCATTCCTGAGCATCAGGCGTACCTAGCAGCTTGGGGTTGATGCGGTT
>CAITSG010000529.1 GCA_903894995.1 uncultured Burkholderiales bacterium | reverse complement strand
TGCGGATTGGTCAGCACCTCGGGGGTGATCTGAAAGCTGGTGGCTTTGGCACGCGCTTCAATGACTTTGGTCAGGGTTTCCTGCTCAAAATTGGCCTCGCCCTTGACGGTGGCCACAATGTTGGGCACCAGGTCAGCACGGCGCTGGTACTGGTTGAGCACCTCGGACCAAGCCGAGGTGGTTTGCTCATCCAAACGCTGGAAATCGTTGTAGCCGCAGCCGGTCAGGGCAAATGTCACCACACACAGGGCTAACCAAGCCCTGACGCGGGTGGGTCGGGTTGCAAATGGTTTCATAAGGCATCTCTCTCCAAGCTTGACTCAAAAACGAAAAGCTTAACCCATGAACGACCGATCACCGAAACTCCCCCTTCGGGCGATGGGTAGCGGTCTGCGAAGCTTATCGCGACGGGGCGTCGCTCCTACAGGGAGATGCCCCGCATTTTGTAGGAGCCCCGCCCCGGGGCGATGGGTGGTGGTCTGCGAGGCTTATCGCGACGGGGCGTCGCTCCTACAAAAAAGCGTTCCTGCAAACAGGATCAACCGACTTGGCCGTGTCCAAATGCCCGGCAAGAGGATGGGCCGGGTGGGATGCCTGCGTCGGCATCGGCAGCAAAACTGACGCCTACGCAGAGGAAAAAATGCGTGATGGGGGGGTCACGAGTTGAGGGCAATGGTTGCGCATGAGGGTGGCCAGCTCTGCGGCACGGGCAAGGGGGAGTCGGGTGCGTGCGGCACCGATGGACAGGGCTGCAATCGCCGCTTGGCCGAGCTGCCAATGCAGCCCCACCGCTGCAATGCCTGCTGTGCTGCGGTAGGCGTGGCCGCGTTGGCGTGTGGCCTGCACCCAACGCTGCAGTTGGGCATGCGCCACCGACGCACATCCCGCGTGAGCACGGGCAAGCCCGCAACAGCAGCGTGTGCGCCGATAAAAAAGTCGGCCAGCACATTGGTTTTGGTGCCGCCTTGACGGCGGTATTGCACAAAGGCTTGCCCGCCAAAAACAGCGCGGGCTTGGGCGTCTCGACCACAGGGATTTGCAAATCGACCAACGCTGGCATCCAGCGCCTCCACCGTGCTGAAGGTCAGCGACAACTCGTCGTAAATCACGGGGTTGATGACCAAGCGGTGTATTTGCGACTGGGCGCGCAGTTCCGCAATGGACCAGTCGGCCCAAGTGAGATCGTTTTCACGCACGTCCACAAGGACGTTGGTATCGATTTGTTCGCTGGAGCGATGCAGACTGGTGTCAGCCTGTCACGGGCTGCGCCATCAGCGCATCCTCTGCCAGCAAGTCAATCAAGTCCCGCGCAAACGCAGGCAACTCATCCAGACTGCGCACACAAATTTGCATGGAGCGCAGCGCCCACGCGTCAGACAGCGGCACCAGGCGGATGGCCATGCTGCGGGCGTGGCGGCGGGCGGCCGATTCGGGCAGCACGCCCACACCCACACCGGCTTCGATCATGCGGCAGGCCGACTCGAAGCTGCTGACCTGGATGCGCACCTTGAGCGGCTTGTTGAGCTGCTCGCATTCGCGGTTCAAGAAGGCATGCAAGGCACTGGCTTCGTGCAGGCCCACATGGTCAAACTCCAGCGCGTCGATCAGCGGCATGCTGGGCAAGTCGGCCACGGGATGGCCGTCGGCCACCACCAGCACCAGGCTGTCCGAGCGGTAGGGCAGGGTTTGCAGGTTTTCGGTGCGGACCGATCCGGCCACGATGCCGATGTCGGTCTTGCCGTCCATCACGGCGCGCACGATTTCATTGGACAGCTTTTCCTGCAGGTCAATGTTCACGTCCGGGTGCGTGGCCAGGTAGCGCTTGAGCACTTCGGGCAAAAATTCGCCCAGCGCGGTGGTGTTGGCGTACACGCGCAGGTGGCCTTTGATGCCGCTGGCATATTCCTGCAAGTCCCCACGCAGGTGTTCGATCTGCCCCAGCACCAGCCGCGCGCGGTGCACAAAAGCCTGACCCGGCGGCGTGAGCGTCACGCCCTGGCTGTGACGGTTGAGCAGCTTGGCGCCGATGCTTTCTTCAAGGTTCTTGATGCGTGTGCTGGCCGCAGGCAGCGAGATGTGCGAGGCCTCAGCCCCTTTGGTGAGGCTGTTGGCTTCGGCCACCCGCACCATGAGGCGCAAATCCACGAGATCGAAATGAACAGACATGGGTGGATTGTGCCAGTGGGGTGGGGTTGAGCGGCGACGCGGATGGGGGGTTTGGGTAGTAGCGCAACCCGTGCGCGATTGTTTTTAAAAGGGCGTGTGCCACGCCCATCGCCCACGGGGTGGGCTCCTACAGGGTCAGCAAAATCTGACGCGCCAGCAACAACACCGGCGGGTCGACCATCTTGCCATCCACACTGAACGCACCGCCATGGGCCTGTGCTTCAGCAGCCAGCACGCGCTCGGCCCAGGCGCATTCGGCCTCGGTCGGGGCCAGGGCCTGGTGCACGCCCGCCACCTGCGCGGGATGGATGCACAGCTTGGCACCAAAGCCAAAGCGGCGGCTGCGCTGCGCGTCTTGCGCCAGCACCTGCGCGTCGGTGGTGGCTGTGGTCACGCCGTCCACCGGGGCTGGCAAACCGGCGCGGCGCGAGGCCACCACCATGGCCAGCCGGATGGGGGCGAGTTCTGCTTCGTCAGGTCCGCAGACGATGCGCAAATCGGCCTGCAGGTCGATGTGGCCCAAGCCCAAACGCAGCACACCCGGGGCGCGGGCGATTGCGTCCATCTGCCCCACGCCTTCGGCGCTTTCGATCAAGGGCAGCACCGGCACACCGCAGGCGGTGAAGGCGTGCTCAAGTTGCTGCGGGTTTTCTGCTTTGGGCAGCATGACCGCGCCCAGGCCGGGCAAGTGGCCGAGCGCGGCCAAGTCGGCCTCGTGCCACGGTGTGCCTGCGGGGTTCACACGCACCAAAAGGTGGGCGTGTTGGTCCGCGTCAAAATCTGGCCAAGCCTGCGCCAGCGCGGCGCGTGCCGCGTCTTTGGCGTCGAGCGGCACCGCATCTTCCAGGTCGATGATGACCGCGTCGGCACCGCTGGCCAGGGCCTTGGCAAAGCGCTCGGGGCGGTTGCC
>CAITSG010000528.1 GCA_903894995.1 uncultured Burkholderiales bacterium | reverse complement strand
GGGCTGCAACGGTTTTCACCCTTGCATGGCTGGCCCACCCCGGTGCTGTTTGTGCCGGGCAACCACGAATACGACGGACTCGACTTCGACGAGGCCCACGAGCGCCTGCAAGAGACCTGCGCACGGCTGGGCATCACTTGGTTGGAGCGCCAAGTGCTCCAAATGGGCGGCGTTCGCTTTGTGGGCACCACGCTGTGGACCGACTTTGACGCGCTGGGACCCTTGGCGGGGCAGGCCTTGCCCGACAAAATACCCGCGCACTTTAGCCACCCCAACAGCCAGTACACGCGCCACCTGAAGGCCCGCGACAAAGCTTTTCGTGCGGCCAACTATTACCTGCGCAAAGCCCAGACCACACGCCACGGCCTGCCTTGGCTGGCCGAAGAACTGCGCGAGCAAGCCCTGCAATGCCAAGACTGGCTCAGCCAGACGCTGGCCACCCCTTTTGATGGCCCCACCGTGGTTGTGACGCACTTTGCCCCGAGCCTGCACAGCGCCGACCCACGCTACGGCAAAGTGCCCGGCACTGCGGGGTTTTGCAATGCGCTGGACCATTGGCTGCCCCAAGCGCAGCTGTGGTTGCACGGCCATTTGCATTGCGCCAGTGACTACATCCACAAGGGCTGTCGCGTGGTGGCCAACCCACTGGGCTACGCCCATAAAAACGAGCAACTTCAATTTCAGGCACAAAAGCTGTTGCACCTGGGGGGCTGATCGGCGACACGCGGGTTTGCGCAGATCGAGCCACCGTGTCAACATGCGCGCTTTTGTGCTCCTCACTCAGAAAGCCCCACGATGGACGCCATGACCTTGCCCACTTTTGACGATGTTCTGGCAGCTGCCGTTCGGCTGCAGGGTCACGCCCACCGCACGCCGGTGCTGCAATCGCGCACGCTCAATGCGCAGTTGGGGGCGCAGGCTTTCATCAAATGCGAAAACTTCCAGCGCATGGGGGCCTTCAAGTTTCGGGGGGGCTTTAACGCCTTGTCTCGGCTGTCACCGGCTGAGCGCCGGGCTGGGGTCGTGGCGTACTCATCGGGCAACCACGCCCAAGCGGTGGCTTTGTCGGCGCAAATTCTGGACATCCCCGCCACCATCGTCATGCCGCACGACGCCTCACCTGCCAAGCTGGCGGCTACGCGTGGCTATGGGGCGCAGGTCGTGGGCTACGACCGCTACAAAGACGATGCCTTGGCCATCGCGCAAGGCATTGCCGCTGCACAAGGACGTCGCTTCATCCCGCCGTTTGACCACCCCGACGTGTTGAGTGGCCAAGGCACCGCTGCCTTGGAGTTGTTCCAGGAGGTGGGCGAGTTGGATGCCTTGTTTGTGTGTTTGGGCGGCGGTGGCTTGCTCAGCGGCAGCGCCTTGTCGGCCAAGGCCCTGTCACCCGCCTGCAAAATCTATGGCGTGGAGCCAGAAGCGGGCAATGACGTCCAGCAATCCTTGCGTCAAGGCCATCGCGTGCGCATTGCCACCCCGGTCACCATTGCCGACGGTGCGCAAACCCCCATGGTCGGTGAGATCACCTTCGAGATCATTCGCCGTCTGGTCGACGACGTGCACACCGTCACCGATGCACAGCTGATCGAGGCCATGCGCTTTTATGCCGAGCGCATGAAGATGGTGGTCGAGCCCACGGGCTGTTTGTCGCTGGCAGCAGCATGTCAAGCGGCCAAGCAGCTCCAGGGGCAACGCGTGGGCATCATCGTCAGCGGCGGGAATGTGGACTTGGCCCGCTTTGCACAGTTGATCGCGCAGGGTTGAACAGCCAAGCCTTCAAACCGCAGGTCGACGCCCCACCAACACGTATTGCAAGGGCAGGCTGCGCTGCATGAACTGTTGAGGGTCCACCCCCAGCAAGTGCGCCGCCGGTTGCAGCGCTTGCAACAAAGCTTGCCCGTTTTCAGGCTTGAAAACGCGGGGCACGACTTGTTCAACCACCAAACCCGCCCGCTGCAGCAGCTGCACCATGTCGGTCAAGGCAAACCAGCGGATGTGGGTGCGATCAAACAAACCTGCATCTTGTTGTGGCCAATGCCCACGCAACAGCTGGGCCATGACGCTCCAATGCTGCACGTT
>CAITSG010000527.1 GCA_903894995.1 uncultured Burkholderiales bacterium | reverse complement strand
GGTTTGGCACGTAGCTGGCTTAGGGCAAAGTGTGAAGGAGTGGTCAACGCTTGAAGGCTGGAATGGCAGAACGCTGAATCAGTACGAAGCCAAGGGTATCTTGGTCGGCGCGCTGGGGGTGTTGGCGGTGCATTATGGGTATGGTCAGTAAAAAACGCTTGCATTAGTACCATTTTGGGACTAAGATATGGCAATGCAAATAGTTGCACTCCGTAATCTCGAATCCTACTGGCAACAACCCAACCGGAGTGCTGCTGAGGGAGCATTGAAGGCATGGTTCGCTGAAGCCAAATTAGCGCGGTGGACGTGTCCCCAAGATGTGAAGAACCAATATTCGAACGCCAGCATCATTGCAAACAATCGCGTCGTTTTTAACATCAAGGGTAACGACTACCGACTGATCGTGGCGATTGCTTACAGGATGCAGTATGTCTACGTGAAGTTTATCGGAACACATGCCGAGTACGACAAAGTTGACGCAGCAACGATTGACCAGTTCAAAGGAGCCTGATCATGGAAATAAAACCTATCCGTACGGAAGCAGATTACTTTGCTGCATTGCAAGAGGTCTCTGTGCTCATCGACCTTGACCCCTTTGAGGATTCCCCTGAAGGCGAGCGACTCGATGTGCTAGGCACGCTTGTTCAGTCGTATGAGTCCAAGCACTACCCGATTGATCCGCCTGACCCCGTTGATGCGATTAAATTTCGCATGGAACAGTCCGGGATGACCGTTAAAGACTTGGTGCCTTACATCGGGCCCCTGAACCGTGTTTACGAGGTTCTGTCCCACAAGCGTTCGCTGTCACTGAGCATGATTCGTCGGCTGAGCGAAGGTCTGAAAATTCCTGCCGAGGTACTTATCCGAGAGTCTGAACCCGCTGCTGCCTGAGTTTGCCTCGCGTCACTAGGAGTGTTGGCGGTGCATGATGGGTATGGTCAGTAAAAAACGCTTGTCAGTACGTTGTCCGGACGTTATGATGGGATAACTTTTCAAAAACGAGACTGCCATGACCGCTGTCATTCATCCCAAATCTGAGCGCATTGATGTGCGCGCCAGCACGCCTGTGAAGCAATTGCTTCAGGAAGCTGCACGCGTGGCGCACAAAAATGTGAGCGAGTTTTTGCTGGATGCAGGCATTCTCGCTGCCAACCAGACCCTGGCAGATCGCACCCGCTTTGAACTGAGTGCTGAGAAGTGGCTGGCGTTTCAGGCTGCTCTAGATCAGCCCGTGAGCGCTAAGCCTAAGCTCAAGAAGCTTCTCTCTGAGCCTGGATTGCTTGGTTGAGCTCGCAGTCTTATGAACCAGTTCGTAAACTGGCCAATGCAGATGTCGTCGATTCCTTCGATTGTGGCCAGCCTGCACTGAATCAGTTTTTGCAGCGTTACGCGCTGGTCAATCAAAAATCGAATAGCGCCCAGACCTACGTGAGTTGTCATTCAGGGTGTGTTGTAGGTTTCTACAGTTTGGCTGTTGGTAGCGTTGATCCGACAACGGCCGCGCCACGAGTGATCAAAGGCATTCCCCAACATCCAGTTCCGGTAATGCTTCTGGCCCGCCTTGCGGTGGATGTGCAGCATCAACGAGTAGGGCTTGGCAAAGCGCTGCTCAAGAATGCCTTGTTACGCACAGCACAGGCGGCAGATATCGCTGGAATTCGCGCGCTGCTGGTGCACGCTAAGGACGAGTCAGCAAGGCAGTGGTACCTTAACTGGGAGTTTGAACCCAGCCCATCTGATCCGTTTCACCTGTTCCTTTTGACCAAGGACCTCAAGGCAATGATCAGCAAATGATGATGTAAAAAGTTACCTTATTTGCCTGTTTTAAAAATCGTACGAAAAGCTATTGACACGGTATATATCGAAGCACTATCATTTTGTTAATCACTCAAATCACGCCCACACAGCTTATGCCTTGTGGGTGTTTTGTTTGGGGCAAGCCCCCACATCTTTAGTGAGCAAGTCCGTCAAGCCGACAGCGACTCTCACACACACCAACACCGAGAATTTTTATGACACCCGAGATCCGAATGGTCGCGGTGGCTTCGCTCATCCCTTATGCGCGCAATGCCCGCACACACAGCGACGAACAGGTGGCGCAGATCGCTGCCTCAATCGCTGAGTTCGGCTTTACCAATCCGATCCTCACCGACGGTGAGCGAGGTGTCATTGCAGGGCACGGACGTCTCGCGGCAGCGCGCAAACTTGAACTGACTGAGGTGCCAGTCATTGAGCTGACTCATCTCTCTGCGATCCAAAAGAAGGCTTACATCCTGGCTGATAACCGTATCGCTGCCAACGCAGGATGGGATGACGAGTTGCTGGGCGTTGAACTGACTGAGTTGAAAGAAGCTGGGTTTGATCTAGAGCTGATGGGCTTTGGCGATGAGGAGCTTGAGCGCTTGCTTAACGGCGAGGGTGACAAGACAGGGCTTACCGAAGATGATGCCGTGCCAGACTTACCCGTCGATCCAGTTTCTAAAACTGGTGACGTGTGGCTCTTGGGTCAGCACCGCCTGCTGTGCGGTGACTCTACCGTACTCACAGAAGTTGAGCGTGTAATGAACGGTCAGCTCGCCGACATGGCCTTTACTGATCCACCTTACAACGTCGATTATGGCAACAACGCCAAGGACAAAATGCGCGGCAAAGACCGTCGCATTATGAACGACGCCTTGGGCGATGGCTTCTATCAGTTTTTGTACGACGCGTGCGTAAACTTGCTCCTCGTCACCAAGGGTGCCTGCTACGTATGCATGAGCTCCTCAGAGTTGCATACGTTGCAAAGGGCTTGGCTCGAAGCGGGTGGCAAGTGGTCGACGTTTGTCATCTGGGCGAAGAACACCTTTACGCTTGGGCGCGCCGATTACCAGCGCCAGTACGAGCCTATCCTTTACGGCTGGAAAGAAGGCACTAAACATTTCTGGTGTGGCGATCGTGATCAATCAGACATCTGGAACTACAACAAGCCGCGCGTCAACGACCTGCACCCAACGATGAAGCCAGTCGAGTTGGTCGAGCGCGCGATCAAGAACTCTTCGAAGACCCGCGACATTGTGCTCGATTTGTTTGGCGGCTCGGGTACGACCATCATTGCCTGCGAAAAAACAAATCGCCAAGCGCGCTTAGTTGAGTTAGATCCCAAGTACGTTGACGTCATCGTCAAGCGTTGGGAGGACTACACAGGACTCAAAGCCACCCGAGAGTCGGATGGCCAAGCCTTTGCAGAGCTAACGCCTCAGGCTCTAAGTGAGGCGCAAACAGTTGTGATGGGTGAGACTCTGTAGACGCGCTCACCTCCCGTCTCTTTGACTGAGTCAATGAGCAGACCAAGCTTTTTCTTTAAGGCCCCAGCTAAGCAGCCGCGCACCGTGTGTGCCTGCCAACCCGTGGCTTGAACCATCTGCGCAAGGGTCGCACCTTCGGGGCGGCTCATGAGCTCGATCAAGAGGGCTTGCTTACTCACCTCACGCTTCGGTACAACCGGCGGTTGAACACCGATCGCTTGCAGTCCTTCAGTGGTGATTGCAAATTGCGTGTTGCCTGAGGCAGTTTTGCTGTGGGGTTGGATCAAGCCCTGGTTGCCAAGGCTTGTGAGTACTTTGATCAGTGCACCGCCCTTTAGGTTTGCTGGGAAGTCTGTCAGTAAGCGCTGCGGATGGCAGGCCGCGGCTTCAAGGAGTTGGCTTTGGCTCGGTGTCAGTGTGGTCAGTGTCTTCAGTGTCATAGGGTGCTCCGGCAGGTTGATTGATAAGCGTCTTTGAGACGTCTGTATGAACGCTCTGAAGACGCAACAAGCCAAGCACTATCTGCAAGAACTTTGCTTGAATTCGATAAAAAGTTGGAATAAAGCGCTTATGCCACGAAGTGCACCGACACCATGCCGTCACCCCGGCTGCCCAGAGCTGTTAGCAACGCCTGGCTACTGCGACGGACACCGTGCGCTGGTGAACCGTGACTACGGTCGTGCTCGACGAGGCTTTGACACCGAGCGTAACTTTTATCAGTCGGTGCGCTGGCGCTCGGTACGCGCAGCGTTTCTGCGTGAGCACCCGACCTGTAAGGCTTGCAGCGCACTTGGTTGCACAGCCCCTGCGGTGGTGGCTGATCACGTTCAGCCCCTTAAAGACGGTGGCGATCGTTTTGGTTGGCAAAACCTACAACCGCTTTGCGTGTCGTGCCACAACCGAAAGACCGCGCGCGAGACTGCTGCCAAGCGCTACACCCCCTAGGGGGTCTGAATC
>CAITSG010000526.1 GCA_903894995.1 uncultured Burkholderiales bacterium | reverse complement strand
GAGTCGGGCCTGCGCGGTCGCGGCGGTGCGGGTTTCCCCACGGGTCTGAAGTGGAGCTTCATGCCCCGCCAGTTCCCGGGTCAAAAGTATTTGGTGTGCAATTCGGACGAAGGCGAGCCGGGCACATGCAAAGACCGCGACATCATGGAGTACAACCCCCACACGGTGATTGAAGGCATGATCATCGCCGCTTATGCCATGGGCATCAGCGTGGGCTACAACTACATCCACGGCGAAATTTTCCACACCTACGAGCGCTTTGAAGCCGCCCTCGAAGAAGCCCGCGCAGCAGGCTATCTGGGTGACAACATCATGGGCAGTTCGTTCAGCTTTCAGCTGCACGCTTCGCACGGGTTTGGCGCTTACATTTGCGGCGAAGAAACCGCTTTGCTCGAATCACTCGAAGGCAAAAAAGGCCAGCCCCGCTTCAAGCCACCGTTCCCGGCCAGTTTTGGCCTGTACGGCAAGCCCACCACCATCAACAACACCGAAACATTCGCAGCGGTGCCCTGGATCATCCGCAATGGTGGTCAGGCTTACCTCGAATGCGGCAAGCCCAACAACGGCGGCACCAAGATCTTCTCGGTCAGCGGTGACGTGGAGCGCCCCGGCAACTACGAAGTCCCCATGGGCACGCCGTTTGCCAAGCTGCTCGAGCTGGCTGGCGGTGTGCGTGGTGGTCGCCAACTCAAGGCGGTGATCCCTGGTGGTTCTTCTTCGCCGGTGGTACCTGCTGAGTTGATGATGAAGCTGACCATGGACTACGACAGCATCGCCAAAGAAGGCGGTTCGATGCTGGGTTCGGGCGCGGTGATCGTCATGGACGAGACGCGCTGCATGGTCAAGGCCTTGGCGCGTTTGTCCTACTTTTACTCGCACGAGTCTTGCGGCCAATGCACGCCTTGCCGAGAAGGCACAGGTTGGCTCTGGCGCATGGTGGACCGCATTGAACACGGCCAAGGCCGTGCCAGCGACATCGACATGCTCGACAGCGTGGCCGGCAACATCATGGGCCGCACGATTTGCGCCTTGGGCGATGCAGCGGCCATGCCGGTGCGCGGCATGCTCAAGCATTTCCGTCACGAATTTGTACACCTCATCGAGCACAAGACCTCCATGGTCGGTGCCGATGCAACAGCGGTGAAGACCCATGGTTGAAATAGAACTCGACGGTCAGAAAGTGGAAGTTGCCGAAGGCAGCATGGTGATGCATGCCGCTGAAAAAGCGGGCACCTACATTCCCCATTTCTGCTACCACAAGAAACTTTCCATCGCGGCCAACTGCCGCATGTGTCTGGTCGATGTGGAGAAGGCCCCTAAGCCCATGCCCGCCTGCGCCACGCCCGTGACGCAAGGCATGATCGTGCGCACCAAGAGCGACAAGGCCATTGCAGCCCAAAAGTCGGTCATGGAGTTCTTGCTGATCAACCACCCACTCGATTGCCCCATCTGCGACCAGGGCGGTGAGTGCCAGTTGCAAGACTTGGCCGTGGGTTATGGCGGCAGCAGCTCGCGCTACGAAGAAGAAAAGCGCGTGGTCTTCCACAAGGAAGTCGGACCGCTGATTTCTATGGAAGAGATGAGCCGCTGCATCCACTGCACACGCTGCGTGCGCTTTGGCCAAGAAGTGGCCGGTGCCATGGAGTTGGGCATGTCTCACCGCGGTGAACACGCCGAAATTGAAACCTTCCTGGGCCAGACGATCGACTCCGAGTTGTCGGGCAACATGATCGACATCTGCCCTGTGGGGGCCTTGACCAGCAAGCCGTTCCGCTACCACGCTCGTACGTGGGAGTTGTCGCGCCGCAAGTCGGTGGCTGCACACGACTCGTCCGGTGCCAACCTGATCGTTCAGGTCAAGAACACCCAGGTCATGCGTGTGGTGCCCCTGGAAAACGAAGACGTCAACGAATGCTGGATCGCTGACCGCGAGCGTTTTTCGTACGAAGCGCTGAATGGCACTGACCGCCTGACCCATCCCATGCTCAAGCAGGGCGGCGAGTGGAAAGCCGTTGACTGGCAAACCGCTCTCGAATACGTGGCCAATGGCTTGCGCAACATTCAGCGCGACCATGGCGCCAACAGCATTGGCGCACTGGTCAGCCCGCACAGCACCGTCGAAGAGTTGTACCTGGCTGGTGCTTTGATGCGCGGCCTGGGCTCTGACAACATTGACCATCGCCTGCGCAACGGCGAGTTTGCCGCGGCCGAAGGCGTGCGCACTTTGGGCACCTCCATCGCATCGCTGAGCACACTGCAGCGCGTACTGGTCGTGGGCTCTAACCTGCGCAAGGACCACCCGCTGTTTGCCCTGCGCGTGCGCCACGCTGTTCGCCATGGCGCTCAGCTGAACGTGATCACAGACCCTGCGGCATTCAGCCACGCCGACGCCTGGGCCATGCCCGTGGCCAACGCGGCCGTGACCGAAGCTTTTGCTTGGGCCCAAACCCTGGCCGATCTGGCTGTGGCCATTGCTGCCGAAAAAGGCGTGGACGCCCCTTGCACGGGCACGGTTTCTGCCTCGGCCCAAGCCATGGCCAAGTCTATGTTGGGTGGCGAGCGCAAAGCCCTGTTGTTGGGCAATTCCGCGGCGCACCACGGCAATGCCTCGACCCTGTTGGCCTTGGCCAACTGGATTGGCGCACAAACCGGTGCCAGCGTCGGTTACCTGACCGAAGCGGCCAACACCGTGGGTGCGCAGTGGGTGGGTGCCCAGCCGCAAACTGGCGGCAAGCACGCCGGCCAAATGCTGGCCGGTGGTCTGAAAGCAGCCCTCTTGCTCAACACCGAGCCTGAGTTCGACAGCGCAGCAGGTGCTGCAGCGGCCAAGGCCTTGGGCCAAGCCGAAATGGTTGTGACGCTCAGTCCCTTCAAGGCCAACATGGCTTTCAGCGACGTGATTTTGCCCATCGCCCCGTTCACTGAAACCTCGGGCAGCTTTGTCAACGCCGAAGGCCGCTTGCAAAGCTTCCACGCCGTGGTCAAGCCTTTGGCCGAAACCCGCCCCGCCTGGAAAGTGTTGCGCGTATTGGCCAATCTGCTGGACATCCCGGGCGTGTCTTTCGAAACCTCGCAAGATGTGCTGGCCCGCGCCACGGCTCAACCTCTGGCAGCATCGAATGCCACACGGGCGGCCATCAACCTGACGGGCACCACCACACCCGCGCCAGCGATTGCTTCCATTTACCAGCTCGACGGCATCGTGCGCCGTGCACCGTCTTTGCAGCTGACCGCAGACGCACGCTTGGAGGTCACCCCATGATTGACGCGCTGTACAACGGCGGTCTGAATTTGATCGCTGCCAACTGGTGGGCCACTTTGGTTTGGCCAGTGCTGTGGATTTTGCTCAAAATTGTGGCCATCCTTGCGCCTTTGATGGCTGCTGTGGCTTACCTGACGCTCTGGGAGCGCAAGCTTCTTGGCTTCATGCAAGTGCGCCACGGCCCCAACCGTGTGGGTCCTTTTGGTTTGCTGCAGCCGATTGCCGATGCCCTCAAGTTGTTGACCAAAGAACTGATCAATCCGAGTGCTGCGAGCTTAGGCTTGTTCCGCTTGGGTCCGATCATGGCCATCATGCCGGCTTTGGCCGCTTGGGTCGTGATTCCTTTTGGCCCCGAAGTGGCACTGACCAACATCAACGCTGGGTTGATGCTGGTGATGGCCATCACCTCGATCGAAGTCTACGGTGTGATCATCGCGGGCTGGGCCTCCAACTCCAAATACGCTTTCTTGGGTGCGCTGCGTGCATCGGCTCAGATGGTGAGCTACGAGATCGCCATGGGCTTTTGCTTCTTGGTGGTGTTGATGGTCTCGGGCAGCATGAACCTGACCGAAATCGTGCTGGCCCAAGGCAAGGGCGCTGCGGCCGACATGGGCTTGAGCATCTTCTCTTGGAACTGGTTGCCTTTGTTGCCGATTTTTATCGTCTACTTGATCTCGGGCGTGGCCGAAACCAACCGTCACCCCTTTGACGTGGTCGAAGGCGAAGCCGAGATCGTGGCCGGTCACATGGTCGAATATTCGGGCATGGGCTTCGCGATCTTCTTCTTGGCCGAATACGCCAGCATGTGGCTCGTGTCCATTCTGGCCGTGATCATGTTCCTGGGCGGCTGGTTGTCGCCCATCGACCATGCTTTGTTCAACGCCATTCCTGGCTGGATCTGGCTGGGTCTGAAGACCTTCCTGGTCGTGTCCATGTTCATCTGGATCCGCGCCACCTTCCCGCGCTTCCGTTATGACCAGATCATGCGTCTGGGCTGGAAGATCTTTATCCCTGTCACTTTGGTGTGGCTGCTGGTTGTTGGCGTGTGGTTGCACTCGCCTTGGAACATCTGGCACTGATTGGTGAATGACCATGACCACAATGACCGCTTCCTCTTTCTCGATCAAGGACTTCCTCAAGAGCTTCATGCTCGTGGAGTTGCTCAAGGGCATGGCCCTGACCGGACGCTATGCTTTCGCCCGCAAGGTGACGGTGCAGTTCCCGGAAGAAAAAACACCTCAGTCGCCGCGTTTTCGTGGCCTGCATGCCCTGCGCCGTTATGACAACGGTGAAGAGCGCTGCATTGCCTGCAAGCTCTGTGAGGCGGTGTGCCCCGCGATGGCCATCACCATCGAAGCCGGCCAGCGCGAAGACGGTTCGCGCCGCACCACGCGCTACGACATCGACCTCACCAAGTGCATCTTCTGCGGCTTTTGCGAAGAAAGCTGTCCGGTGGACTCGATCGTTGAGACGCACATTTTTGAATACCACGGTGAAAAACGCGGTGACCTGTACTTCACCAAAGACATGTTGCTGGCCGTGGGCGACCGTTACGAAAAAGAGATCGCTGCCGCCCGTGCCGCCGATGCTCCTTACCGTTGAACGCCGCCCAGTCCTGAACACTTAAAAAGACAGACTTATGGACGTCAAGACCGGTTTCTTTTACCTCTTCTCGGTGGTGCTGCTGTTTGCAGCCTTTCGGGTAGTGACCGCACGCAACCCCGTGCACGCGGTGCTGTACCTCATGCTGGCTTTCTCGCAAGCCTCGGCTGTGTGGTTCCTGCTCAACGCCGAATTCCTGGCCATCTTGCTGGTGCTGGTGTACCTTGGCGCGGTGATGGTGCTTTTCTTGTTCGTGGTGATGATGCTGGACATCGGCATCGACACGGTGCGCAAAGGTTTTTGGAAAAACTTTCCGTTGGCTGCCACTTTGGGGGCCGTCGTCGCCCTGGAAATGGCGGCTGTGTTGTTGTCGGGTTTCCGCATGTCTGAAGCACCTGCCATGGCCGCAGGCGCTGTTCAGGTCGACAACGCCAAAGCCTTGGGCATTTTGTTGTACACCGAATACCTGATGCCGATACAGATTGCAGCCGCCATCTTGTTGGTGGCCATGATCGCGGCCATTGCCCTGACTTTGCGTGAACGTAAGGACAGCAAGGCGATTGACCCGTCTATCCAAGTCAAGGTGCGTGCTGCCGACCGCATGCAAGTGGTCAAGATGGCCCCGACTCAGGCGGCACCGGCCCCTGTTGCAGAAATCAATGCAGCATCTGCGGAGGTGAAAAAATGATGACACTGACCCTGGGACATTACCTGTCGCTCGGCGCGATGCTGTTTGCATTGGCCGTGATCGGCATCTTTTTGAATCGCAAAAACTTGATTGTTTTGCTCATGGCCATCGAGTTGATGCTGCTGGCCGTGAACATGAATTTTGTGGCGTTCTCTCACTATTTGGGTGACATGCACGGGCAAGTGTTTGTGTTTTTCATCCTGACGGTGGCTGCGGCTGAATCGGCCATTGGCTTGGCGATTCTCGTGCTGTTGTTCCGCAATCAGCACAACATCAACGCGGACGAACTCAATTCGCTCAAGGGTTAACAAGAATATGAGTCAAACCCTCAACGCCAGCACACTGCTGGCAGTCCCCCTCGCGCCCTTGGTGGGCTCTTTGCTGGCGGGTGTGCTGGGCACCCAATTCGGTGGCAACTGGATTGGCCGTCGCTTGTCCCACACCTTGACCATTCTGGGTGTGCTGGTGGCCTTCATCCTCTCGGCCATGACACTCAACAGCGTCATCGACGGTGCCCGTTTCAACGAAACCCTCTACACCTGGATGGTGGTGGGTGGCTTGAAAATGGAAATCGGCTTCTTGATCGACGGCATCACCGCCATGATGATGTGTGTGGTGACTTTTGTGTCGCTGATGGTGCACATTTACACCATCGGTTACATGGAAGAAGACGAAGGCTACAACCGCTTTTTCGCCTACATCTCTTTGTTCACTTTTTCCATGTTGATGCTGGTGATGAGCAACAACTTGCTGCAGCTTTTCTTTGGCTGGGAAGCCGTGGGCCTTGTGTCTTATTTGTTGATCGGGTTTTGGTACAACAAACCGACCGCCATCTTCGCCAACATGAAGGCCTTCTTGGTCAACCGTGTGGGTGACTTCGGTTTCATCCTTGGCATTGGCCTGATCGCTGCGTACACCGGCACACTCAATTACACCGAGCTGTTTGCCAAAGCGGGCGAGCTGGCCACCATCGATTTCCCTTGGTACATCTTTGGCATGGACGCCATGCTGATCACCGTGATCTGCATTTGCCTCTTCATTGGTGCCATGGGCAAGTCGGCCCAGTTCCCGCTGCATGTGTGGCTGCCCGACTCCATGGAAGGCCCCACGCCCATCTCGGCCCTGATCCACGCTGCGACCATGGTGACGGCGGGCATCTTCATGGTGGCGCGCATGTCACCGCTGTTCGAGTTGTCCGACTCGGCGCTGAACTTCATGATGGTCATCGGTTCGATCACGGCGCTGTTCATGGGGTTTTTGGGCATCATCCAAAACGACATCAAGCGCGTGGTGGCTTATTCCACCTTGTCGCAGCTCGGTTACATGACCGTGGCACTGGGCGCATCGGCTTACTCGGTGGCGGTGTTCCATCTGATGACACACGCTTTCTTCAAAGCCCTGCTGTTCCTCGGGGCAGGCTCGGTCATCATGGGCATGCACCACAACCAGGACATCCGCTGGATGGGTGGCCTTCGCAAGTACATGCCCATCACCTGGATCACTTCTTTGCTGGGCTCGTTGGCCCTGATCGGCACGCCTCTGTTCTCGGGTTTTTATTCCAAGGACAGCATCATCGAAGCCGTGAACTTGAGCAACTTGCCAGCTGCTGGCTTTGCCAACTTCGCGGTGTTGGCGGGTGTGTTTGTCACGGCCTTCTATTCTTTCCGCATGTATTTCCTGGTCTTCCACGGAAAAGAGCGTTACGACCAGAATCCGGACGCGCACCATGGCCACGATGACCACCACGGACACGATGACCATGGCCACGGCAAGCCGCACGAGTCGCCTTGGGTGGTCACAGTGCCCCTGGTGTTGCTGGCTATTCCTTCGGTGGTGATCGGTTTCATGACCATCCAACCCATGTTGTATGGTGATTTCTTCAAAGACGTGATTTTTATCGATGCCGTCAAGCACCCGGCCATGAAACAACTGGGCGAACTGTTCCACGGCCCTGTGGCCATGGCGATCCACGGCTTGAGCACAGCACCATTTTGGCTGGCCCTGGCTGGCGTGGTGACTGCTTGGTACATGTACTTGGTCAACCCCAAAGTGCCCGCTTTCTTTGCCCGCGCTTTGCGCCCGCTGATCGTGGTCATGGAGAACAAGTACTACATGGACTGGATCAATGAGAACATCTTGGCCAAGGGCGCTCGCGGCCTGGGTCTGGGCCTGTGGAAGGTGGGCGACCGCGCCATCATCGACGGCTTCTTCGTCAATGGCGCATGGAAAGTCGTGGGTTGGGTGTCTGGCGTGGTGCGTGGGTTCCAGTCGGGTTTCTTGTACCACTACGCCTTGGTCATGATTTTGGGTGTGTTCGTGCTGATGACGTATTTCGTCTGGCTCGCTTAACGGTTTTGAGGACAAGATAAAAATGGGATTGTTAAGCCTTGCCATCTGGATGCCGATTGCTTTTGGCATCGTCTTGCTGGCCTTCGGTCGCGACAGCCAAGCCCGCGCTGTGCGCTGGTTGGCCCTGGTTGGATCGATCGCCAGTTTCTTGGTCACGCTGCCTTTGTATTCGGGCTTTGCGCTCGGCTCATCGGCCATGCAGTTTGTCGAAAAAGCCTCGTGGATTGAGCGCTTCAACGTGCACTATCACCTGGGCGTCGACGGCATTTCGCTGTGGCTGGTGCTTTTGACTGCGTTCATCAACGTGATTGTGGTCATTGCGGGCTGGGAAGTCATCACCCGCAAGGTCAACCAGTACATGGCCGCCTTTCTGATTTTGTCGGGACTGATGATTGGCGTGTTCAGTGCACTGGACGGCATCTTGTTTTATGTGTTTTTTGAAGCCACGTTGATTCCGATGTATCTGATCATTGGCATCTGGGGTGGCCCGAACAAGATTTATGCGGCCTTCAAGTTTTTCTTGTACACCTTGCTTGGCTCCTTGTTGATGCTGATCGCCCTGATTTATTTGTACGTGACTTCAGGCGGCAGCTTCGACATCCTGACTTGGCACAAACTGCCCCTTTCGGGCTCGGTGCAAACCTTGCTGTTCTTTGCCTTCTTCTCGGCTTTTGCCGTGAAGGTGCCGATGTGGCCCGTGCACACCTGGTTGCCCGATGTGCACGTCGAAGCCCCCACGGGAGGGTCGGCCGTGCTGGCGGCCATCATGCTCAAGTTGGGTGCTTACGGGTTCCTGCGTTTTTCGATGCCCATTGCACCCGACGCTGCGCGTGAGTGGGGCATGCTGATCATTGTCTTGTCCTTGGTGGCCGTGATTTATGTGGGCTTGGTCGCCATGGTTCAGCAAGACATGAAGAAACTGGTGGCTTACTCATCGGTCGCGCACATGGGTTTTGTGACTTTGGGCTTTTTCATCTTCAACCCGCTGGGCGTGTCCGGCGGCATTGTGCAAATGATTGCGCATGGCTTTGTGTCAGCGGCCATGTTCTTGTCGATTGGTGTGTTGTACGACCGTGTGCACTCGCGTGAAATTGCAAGCTACGGCGGTGTGGTCAACACCATGCCCAAATTCGCAGCTTTTGCCCTGTTTTTTGCCATGGCCAACTGCGGCTTGCCAGGCACGGCCGGTTTTGTGGGCGAGTGGATGGTGATTTTGGGGGCTGTGAAGTTCAACTTCTGGATCGGCTTGCTGGCGGCTTCTGCACTGATTTTTGGTGCGGCGTACACCCTGTGGATGTACAAGCGCGTGTACTTGGGTCCTGTGGCCAACGACGACGTCAAACAACTCACAGACATCAACGCGCGTGAATTCCTGGTGATGGCCTTGCTGGCTGCTGCTGTGCTTTACATGGGCGTCTACCCCAAACCCTTTACCGACGTGATGGACACCTCGGTGGTCGACTTGCTCAAACATGTGGCCTTGTCCAAATTGCCTTGAGTTGTGGACGCTTGGATTTTGATCTTTTACGCCTGAATTGAAGAATTGAGAGAACACCCATGATGGACAACTCCAGCTGGATGACGGTTTATCCGGAGATCGTGTTGCTGGTCATGGCCTGCGTGATCGCGCTGGTTGACCTTTTTGTGAAAAGCCCCAAGCGCACAGCCACGTATGCTTTGACGCTGTTGTCATTGGGCGGTGTGGCTTGTTTGCACGCCATGTACGCCGATGCAGGCCATACCCTTTATGGTTTTGGTCGGCTGGTGGTGAGCGACCCCATGGGCCACTGGCTGCGCTGCTTTGCCACGATCGCCGTGATGGTGACCTTGGTCTATTCGCGCCCTTATGCCGCCGATCGCGACATGCTGCGTGGCGGTGAGTTGTTCAGCTTGAGCATGTTTGCTTTGCTGGGCATGAGTTTCATGATCTCGGGTCAGAACTTCATTGTGATTTACCTGGGTCTCGAGCTGCTGACATTGTCCAGCTACGCCCTGGTGGCGCTTCGCCGTGATCACGCGCAGGCCACTGAAGCGGCCATGAAGTACTTTGTGCTGGGTGCCATGGCGTCGGGCTTTTTGCTCTATGGCATGTCCATGATGTACGGTGCCACCGGCAGTCTTGAACTGTCTGCCGTGCTCAAAGCCATTGCTTCGGGTCAGGTCAACCACCAAGTGCTGGTCTTTGGTTTGGTCTTTATTGTTTCGGGTTTGGCTTTCAAAATCGGTGCCGTGCCGTTTCACATGTGGATTCCTGACGTTTACCAAGGGGCCCCCACTGCGGCCACTTTGATGATTGGTGGTGCGCCCAAGTTGGCCGCATTTGCCATCATGATCCGTTTGCTTGTGGAAGGCCTTTTGCCCTTGGCCTTTGACTGGCAGCAAATGCTGTCTTTGTTGGCCATTGGCTCGCTTTTGATTGGCAACCTGGCTGCTATTGCACAGACCAACCTCAAACGCATGCTGGCTTACTCCACCATTGCCCAAATGGGTTTTGTTTTGCTCGGCTTTGTGGCCGGTGTGATCAATGGCCAATCCACATTGGCAGCCAACGCCTACAGTTCGGCCATGTTCTACATCATCGGCTATGTGCTGACCACGCTGGCCAGTTTTGGCATCATCATGCTCCTGGCTCGCCAAGGCTTTGAGAGCGAAGAAATCTCTGATTTGGCAGGTTTGAACCAGCGCAATCCCCTGTATGCCGGTGTGATGGCGGTTTGCCTTTTCTCCTTGGCGGGCATTCCACCCATGGTGGGCTTTTATGCCAAATTGGCCGTATTGCAATCATTGATCGCATCCGGGCAAGGTTTTTACATCGGTTTGGCCATCTTTGCTGTCATGATGTCCTTGGTTGGTGCTTTTTACTATTTGCGCGTCGTCAAAGTCATGTACTTCGATGAACCAGTGACCGCTGCCATGGTGTCGGCCGACACAGATGTGCGTGTGGTGCTGTCTCTTAATGGTTTGTTGGTGTTGGTGCTGGGCATCGTGCCGGGCGCTTTGATGGCTTTGTGTGCTGATGCGATCGTTCGCATGATGGCTGTTTGAAAACAGGACTTTTCCTCTCATGTCGCTCAATTTGCAAATCGGTTTGTTGGTGCTTTTGGCTTTCCTTGCCGCCAATTTGCCGTTTGCCAATCAGCGACTCTTGATGATTGGGCCTGTGCGGGTCAGCAAACCATTGGCATGGCGTTTGGCTGAGCTGGTGCTTTTGTACTTTGTGGTGGGTGCATTGGGTTTGCTTCTAGAAAATCACAGCGGACAAATCGCACCTCAGGGCTGGGAGTTTTATGCCATCACAGGCACCATGTTTGTCACCTTGGCTTTTCCAGGTTTCGTTTTTCGTTATTTGATGCACCGCAAGCATTGAATCAAAACCTTCCTTCAAAGCACGGCATGTCAGACGATCATCTGATCGAACACACGGTGCAGCAACAAGAATTGCTGCGCGGCAATTTTCTGCATGTGGTGCGTGACTCGGTTCGCCTGCCCAACCACCATCTGGCCACACGCGAGTACGTGGTCCATCCCGGTGCTGTGATGGTCATTCCCATGCTTGAGACCTGTGACGGTTTGCGCTTGGTCATGGAGCGTCAGTACCGTTACCCTGTGGGGCAGGTGATGATCGAGTTTCCGGCGGGCAAACTCGATCCCGGTGAAGATCCTTTCGTTTGCGCACAACGCGAATTGTTGGAGGAAACGGGTTACTCCGCCGTTCAGTGGGCGCGTGCCGGCGTTTTGCATCCGGTGATTGCCTACTCCACCGAAGTCATTGAAATCTGGTTTGCCAAAGATTTGACTTTGGGTGAGCGCCAACTCGATCAAGACGAATTTCTCGATGTCTACACGGCCACGCCCGATGAACTCATGATGGGTTGTCAGCAAGGTTTGATCACGGATGGCAAAACCTTGACGGGCTTGTTGTGGCTGCAAAACGTGCTTTCTGGTCAATGGCCTTTGCACTGGCAAACCTCATCCTGAGGCTTTGCCATGAAAGTGCTTGACCTGCAATGCCGTCAAGGCCACAGCTTTGAAGGCTGGTTTGCCTCACAAGATGACTATGACGCTCAGCGCGGACGTGGCCTGGTCACTTGTCCCGTGTGCAATGACAGTGAGATCACCAAAATGCTGTCGGCACCCCGCTTGAATCTGGGTCACGGCACAGCCCCCGTTTCGACTCCAAGCGACTCACCTTCGGGTTCTGCTGCGCCGACACCCATCCGTGTTGAACTTGCTGCGGACGCGACGACAAGCCCCGATGCGCCTGCCGTGCCCTCTGAAGCTTTGCAACACATGCAAGCGGCCATGATGAAGATGGTGCGCCATGTGATGGCCAACACCGAAGATGTGGGTGGCCGTTTTGCCGAAGAGGCGCGAAAAATCCATTATGGAGAGCGCGAGGAGCGCAACATCCGGGGGCAAGCCACCCGAGAAGAAACCGAAGCTTTGCTGGACGAAGGCATTGATGTTTTGCCTTTGCTGGTGCCAGAAAGCCTCAAAGGGCCACTGCAATAGGCCCGAGGACTTGCTTGTTTCAATCTTTGCGATGGCGCGTCCACCGTCCCTCCTTTGAGTCCACATGAAACACGATTTGCACATTGACGACAGCCAAGTCGAGTTGATCGCCATCAGGGCTCAAGGCCCAGGGGGGCAAAACGTCAACAAGGTTTCCAGTGCCGTTCAACTGCGCTTTGATCTGGCCAATGCCTCCTTGCCCGAGGACGTCAAGCAGCGTTGGCTGGCGTCGGGCGACAGCCGACTGACTCAAGAAGGCGTGTTCATTCTCAAGGCCCAGCGTCACCGCACCCAAGAAGCCAATCG
>CAITSG010000525.1 GCA_903894995.1 uncultured Burkholderiales bacterium | reverse complement strand
TATGCCTGCCTTGGTAGGAGCCCTGCTTTTTGTGGGAGCCCCGCCTCGGGGCGATTCTTGATGGTCTGCGTGGCTTTTCGCGACGGGGGCGTCGCTCCTGCAGGGGGATGCCTGCCTTGGTAGGAGCCCTGCTTTTTGTGGGAGCCCCGCCTCGGGGCGATGGCTTGTGGTCTGCGTGGCTTTTCGCGACGGGGCGTCGCTCCTACAAAAGGAATGCCTGCGTGGGGGCTGAAGCCACCATCCGACCGCTTTCAGACGTCCTGTTTCACGATGTCGCCCCAGGATCGTCCAGAAAACTGCCCGAGCGCAAAGTGACCACCAGCGTATCGCGCCAACCGCCTGCCTGCTCAGGCTGAATGGGCGTGGTTTCGTGGATCACGCGGGTGTCGTCCATCAACAGCAAGGACCAAGGCTCGCTCAGGGTAAAGCGCTGACCTTTTGGACTGTCCACATCGAACACCCTGGTTTCGCCGCCTTTGATGCCATGGCGGCCAATCAAAAAAACAGCCACCCAATTGACACCGTCGCGGTGCGCGCCTTCGGGCGTGGGTCGGCCAATGCCATCGGTGGTGTCAATGCGAAATTGGTGCGCCTCGGTGAACCAAGTCTGTGGCCCCTGCGCCGCCGACGCCACACGCGCCAGCCATTGCAGCAAGGCCGACCAGGCCCCTTGTTGCACCACATGGGCAGCTATGGGGTCGAACCAGCGCTGCATGCCGCCATGCAAAGCGTTGTAGGACAGCGGCTGCCAATGGGCGCGGTGCGGCACAGGCTGCAAAGCCTGTGCCGTCACTTCAAAACTCGCGTGACGCCTGCGGCGGTAGCGTCCGCCGTCTTTGAGATGCTGATCGGGGGGCAAATCGTTCCAGCTTGACTCCAAAGCCTGCAAGTCCTGCGGCTTGATGCCGGCCAAAGCGCACACAGCGCCAGCCCCTAGGACGGCGAAGCCCTGCGCATGCAAGGTGGCGTCGAGTTGTTCGGGGGCGGTCAGGGGTGGTAGCAGCGAGTTTTGAGGCATGAAAACGTCCGGGCCATCAGGCAAAGTGTGCAAGCATAACGCCCTCAATCCCAGCTCAGGGGGGTGAACTGGGTGTGGCCACTCACCGAGCTCAGGCGTAACGTTGGCTGGCCAACTTGGCACCTTCGGCCAAGGCTTTGAGTTTGGCTTCGGCCACGGCGCGGCTCATGGGGGCCAGGCCGCAGTTGGTGCAGGCGATCAGGCGGTGCTTGGGCACGAACTGCAAGGCGCGGCCAATGGTGTCGGCGATTTCTTCGGCCGTCTCGATGGCCGGGTTGGCCACGTCGATCACACCCACCATGACGTCCTTGCCTTCGAGCAACTTCATCATCTCCATGGGCACATGTGAGTGCATACACTCCAGGCTGACCTGTTGGATGCTGCTCTTGGCCAGGGCCGGAAACACTTTTTCGTACTGACGCCATTCGTCGCCCAGCGTCTTTTTCCAATTGTTGTTGGCTTCGATCCCGTAGCCGTAGCAAATGTGCACGGCGGTGGTGCAGGTCAGACCCCGCGCGGCCACCTCCAGCGCCTGCACACCCCAATCGGCCGCGTCATCCATGTAGACGTTGAAAGCCGGCTCGTCAAACTGGATGATGTCCACGCCGTCAGCCTGCAGCGCCAGTGCTTCTTGGTTGAGCAGCTCGGCAAAGGCCATGGCCATCTTGACCTTGTCGCCATAAAAGCGGTCGGCCACAGTGTCCACAATGGTCATGGGCCCAGGCAAGGTGAATTTCAGTTTTTTCTTGGTGTGGGCACGCGCCAACTGGGCT
>CAITSG010000524.1 GCA_903894995.1 uncultured Burkholderiales bacterium | reverse complement strand
GCCTTCGGGCAAAAGCACCACCAGCCACTACAGCCGCCACCAAGCCGATGCGCAGCAGGTGCTGGCCCGGCATGTGCAGCCAGTCCACCGCCTGCGCGGCCCACAGCAGGAAGCCGCAAAGCAGCGCCGCACCCAGCACCACTGCACGCAAGCCTACAGACCGTGGCGCAGGCGGTGCGTGCGGGCAATACCGACTTTGCCGCCCTAGAAGCCCACGCCATGGAATCCCTGCGCGCAAAAGGCTTGCAGCCCGACTACGTGGCCGTGCGCCGCCAAGCGGACTTGCAAGTACCCCACGCTGGCGACGCTCTGGTCGTGCTGGCTACGGCGCGGCTTGGCAGCACGCGGCTGATCGACAACCTCGAAATTTAAGCCTTGGGCGCCAAGCGCCGCGCTTGGACAAACACGCATTCACTTTCACGCCACCTGCGTTGCACGGGTGGTGCATGGCGGTTTTTTGGGGTGGCCACAGCACTGAGAAAAGATATCAATAAAGACGATCATTTTTGTTTTTGAGGCTATAGTGCAACGCCAGCCTATTTCGTCGCCTAACTTGGGAATCCCAGGATATTCGCTCGGCTACATCACGTTAGAGCACAAGGCATCCCGCCGAAGCTCGCTTTTCAAAAGGAGAAAAACCATGGATTCACCCGAAGTCAGCAACGAACAAGAAAGCATGCGCCTCCGTGTTGCCTTTTTTTACTGGGGCGCCTGCCTCGGGGCATTCATCGTGCTTGTTGCTATCGCGTTCTCTTTCAACTCCAGTCTCTTTGGCAATTTGGCGTTCTTCTTCTACATCGGGGCAGGCTTCTATCTCAGTCGCGCTGTTCTGCGCAAAATCATCGAATGGCACCCCATGTACAACACGCTTTACAACGTCACCTCGGACAAATTGAAGTTCTTCTTCCTCTGGCCGATCATGTACTTCTTCTTGTTTATGCGCCTTGGCATCAACAAAGTGCTCTAACAAGTCATTCCAGCGGACCGTCAAAAAGCTGCGCTTTTTGCCGTCCGCTGAATTCCAAAGTTAGGCATCACAGTCCGCCACATCGGCTCCTCCTAATGGAAAACTCAATGACAACTGAAGCTGTCGCAGCATGGGTTCAAGCCATCGGCAGCATCGCTGCCATCTTTGCCGCTTTTCTCGTTTCCTCCCGACAGTTTGATCAGGCAATTAGACTACAGGAGCGACAATTCCGAGCCGAGGAGCGAAGACGCTACGAGGCGCTCACTGCGTTGATTGAAGCTGCCCTTAAAGAATTTGGACAGACTCTGACAAAGATGCGGGGTCCAGAACCTGAAAGGTGGTTTGCCGAAAACAGCACCAAAGAGATGATGGATGAACTGAGCAACGCCTTCATGCAAATCTCACCGCTCGAACTGCCGTCACCAGCTGCTGTGCGCGCCCTTGTAACTTTGCGAGACCGGCTAAAGACCGCCGCTTGGAACGCAAATGCGGCACTGGAGCATGGGACATCGGCCTACAAGGAGTACATGGATTGCGTTGTGGCGATGGAGGACAACATTAACGAAGTTCGCGCCGAACAGATAATGCTTGTTGCTGAGCTTGCAAAACTCGGTCCACTTCGGTGATGCCTAACCCCTCTCTCAAGCGGAGCGCAATCTCACTTTTTGGAGCGTGTCAAAAATGGATAAGCCTTTTGTTGAACATTTCGCCACAGACTGGATCGACTCGTGGAACGCCCACGACCTCGACAGAATTCTTTCGCACTATTCAG
>CAITSG010000523.1 GCA_903894995.1 uncultured Burkholderiales bacterium | reverse complement strand
CCCTAACCCAGCCTATCGGCCAACTGTTGCAAGGCTCACCGGATTAAGCGGCGAGTGCGAAACGTTCGTCGTTTGCAGTTAGTTTTTTTTCCGAAGATTAACGAGGATCAGAACCTCGACATGCCCTGCCACGCGTCCGAACCCATGTCGAAACCAGTGCAGCCCCTGAGTGACCTATTTTAGGCGCTCTGGAGGAATTTCAAGAGGTCCAGTGGAGAATCGATGTGCAAATGGGCATTCCAGCGCGAAATATCGGTCTGCATGCCCAAGTATCCGTAAGTCGCAGCGACTGTGCCCATGCCAGCGGCCAATCCCGCCACGATGTCGCGCTCGTCATCACCCACATAGACGCACCGGGTCGGATCCACCGATAAACGGCGAGCCGCTTCAAACAAGGGCTCGGGGTGCGGCTTGGCGTGCGGCGTGGTGTTGCCACTGACCATCGCGCCAGCCGTCTTGAAAAGCGGCATCGCGGCCGTCAAGGGATCGGTGAAACGACTGGACTTGTTGGTCACCACACCCCAAGGCATGCCTTGCGCAACCAAGTTGGCAATCAGGTCAACCACGCCGTCAAAAATGCGGGTGCGCTCTGTCATGCAGCGCTCGTAATTGACGAAAAACTCTTCCTTCATGGCCTCAAAGTCCGGGTGATCGGGCGTCATGTCAAAGCCAATACCCAGCATGCCTCTGGCCCCAGCCCCGGCCATGTGGCGGTAATGCTCTAAAGGAAAAGAGGACAAACCACGGTCCACCCGCATTTTGTCCACCGCTGCCCCCAAGTCAGGCGCACTGTCGATCAAGGTGCCGTCCAAATCAAACAATACGGCTTGTGTGTTGTGGAACATGTCAGGCTTTCCGGCAGGCCAGCAAGTAGTTCACGCTGGTGTCTTGGCTGAGCCAATAACGCTTGGTGAACGGGTTGTATTCCATGCCTTTGAAGCCTTGGGCGTCCAGCCCGGCTTCACGCGCCCAAGTGGTCAATTCACTGGGCTTGATCAAGCGGGCAAATTCGTGTGTGCCCTTGGGCAACAACTTGAGGATGTACTCAGCACCCACAATCGCAAACAAAAATGATTTGGGATTTCGGTTGAGTGTGGAAAAGAACACCCAGCCCCCGGGCTTGACCATTTGGGCACAGGCTTTGACCACCGAAGCCGGATCAGGCACGTGTTCCAACATTTCCATGCAGGTGACCACATCAAACTGCTCGTGTTTTTCACCGGCCAAGGCCTCGGCACTGACTTCGCGGTATTGCACGCCTTGGGTGCCCGCCTCCAGCGCATGCAATTGGGCCACTTTCAGAGATTTGGTGGCCAGGTCAATTCCCAAAACTTGAGCACCTTTACGGGCCATGGCATCCGCCAAAATTCCTCCGCCGCATCCAACATCCAGCACATTCAAACCCGCGAGGGGTACCAAGGCGTGAATCCATTCCAGACGCAAGGGGTTAATTTGGTGCAGGGGACGGAACTCGCTTTCAGGGTCCCACCAGCGGTGGGCCAGATCAGAGAATTTGGCCAATTCGGCTGGATCAACATTGGATGTGCTTGGATTCATGCAGTCAATTGTCGGTGATAGCGACTCACTCAGAAAAGTCTGGACGAAAAAAAGCCCCATTGCTGGGGCTTTTTTGGAGACCGTGAAGGATCAGTTGGCGCGTGTGCCCACCACTTCAATTTCAACGCGGCGGTTTTTGGCGCGGCCGGCAGAAGTGTTGTTGTCAGCAACAGGCTGCTTCTCGCCCTTGCCTTCGGTGTAGACGCGGTTCTTTTCAATGCCTTTGGACACCAAATAGGCCTTGACAGCGTCGGAACGCTTGACAGACAGCTTCTGGTTGTAAGCATCAGAACCCACGGCGTCGGTGTGACCCACAGCGATGATGACTTCGAGGTTCACGCCCTTAACTTTACCAACCAGGTCGTCGAGTTTGGCTTTGCCTTCGGCTTTCAACACAGCTTTGTCAAAGTCGAAGAACGCATCGGCAGCGTAAGTCACTTTAGTGGCAGCAGCAGGCGCAGGAGCGGGTGCTGGAGCTGGTCTTGGAGCAGGTGCAGCAACGGGAGCTGGAGCTGGAGCTGGAGCTGGAGCTGGTGCAGGAGCCGGTGCAGGGGCTGGCGCAGCTTTAGGAGCAACGATGGCACCATCGCAGCCGACAGCAGCAGTTGCAGGTGTCCAGTTGGCATCGCGCCAGCACAGTTCGTTGGTGCCGTTTTTCCACACCAGGTCGCCGGAGCCGTTGCGCCAGTTGTCAACGGTTTGAGCGCCGGCTGCGGTTGCGAGAGCTGCGGAGGCAAACAACATCGCCACTTTGTTGAGTTTCTTCATGGTCTTCCTCTTGAGGGATAAAGCCGCAGACTCGCTGCGTAAAAATGACACAGCAAATGACCGTCACTTGCTGCGTTGGGATTTATTGTGCCATAGACGATGGTGACTTCTGTGAAATGCTGAACAGACGATAAAAGCATTAGTGGAAAACGTTCATTAATGTTGCAACGAAACTACACTGTCATGCACTTAAAATGAGCGGTTTACATCGCGTTACTTATCCTCTTACATATGACTCAGTTCGCTAAAGAAACACTGCCCATCAGTCTAGAAGAGGAAATGCGGCGCAGCTACCTCGATTACGCCATGAGCGTGATTGTCGGTCGTGCCTTGCCCGATGCACGCGATGGCCTCAAGCCTGTGCACCGCCGTGTGTTGTTTGCGATGCACGAGCTGAACAACGACTGGAACCGCCCATATAAGAAGTCGGCCCGCATCGTGGGTGATGTGATCGGTAAGTACCACCCTCACGGCGACCAGTCGGTATACGACACCATTGTTCGCATGGCGCAAGATTTTTCCATGCGCCACATGCTGGTCGACGGTCAAGGTAATTTTGGCTCTGTGGATGGAGACAACGCAGCGGCCATGCGGTACACCGAAATCCGCTTGGCCAAGATTGCCCATGAGATGTTGGCCGACATCGACAAAGACACGGTCGACTTCGGTCCCAACTACGACGGCTCCGAAAAAGAACCCTTGGTGTTGCCATCGCGTCTGCCCAACTTGCTGATCAACGGCTCGGGCGGTATTGCGGTGGGCATGGCCACGAACATTCCGCCACACAACCTGAACGAGGTGGTGGACGCTTGCCTGCATTTACTGCGCAACCCGGAAGCCTCAATTGACGAACTGATGGAAATCGTGCCTGCACCCGATTTCCCCACGGGCGCCATCATTTACGGCATGACCGGCGTCAAGGACGGCTACCGCACGGGTCGCGGCCGTGTGGTCATGCGTGCCAAATGCCACTTTGAAGACATCGACAAAGGCCAACGCCAGTGCATCGTGGTCGATGAGCTGCCCTACCAAGTCAACAAAAAGACACTGCAAGAGCGCATGGCCGAGTTGGTGCACGAAAAGAAAATCGAAGACATCAGCCACATTCAGGACGAGTCCGACAAATCGGGCATGCGCCTGGTGATCGAGCTCAAGCGCGGCGCGGTGCCCGAGGTGGTGCTGAACAACCTGTACAAACAGACCCAGCTGCAAGACACCTTCGGCATGAACATGGTGGCCTTGATCGACGGCCAGCCCAAGCTGTGCAACCTGAAAGATCTGATCCAGGTCTTCTTGCAGCACCGCCGCGAAGTGGTGACACGGCGCACCGTGTTCGAGCTGCGCAAGGCGCGTGACCGTGGCCATGTGCTGGAAGGTCTGGCCGTGGCCTTGGCCAATATTGACGACTTTATTGCCATCATCCGCAATGCGCCCACACCGCCCGTGGCCAAGGCCGATCTGATGACCCGCTCTTGGGACAGCCAAATGGTACGCACCATGCTGACGCGTGCCCGTGACGATGGCTCGGTGGTCAATGCCGACGACTACCGCCCTGAAGGTCTGGACCGCGAATATGGCATGGGTCACGACGGCTTGTACCGCTTGTCAGACACGCAAGCACAAGAGATTTTGCAGATGCGCCTGCAACGCCTGACCGGGTTGGAGCAGGACAAAATCGTCGCCGAATACAAAGAGGTCATGTCCGAAATTGAAGACTTGCTGGACATCCTGGCCAAGCCTGAGCGCGTCTCAACCATCATTGGCGACGAGTTGGGCACCGTGCGTCAGGAATTTGGGCAAACCAAAATCGGCGCACGCCGAAGCGAAATCGAACACAGTGCGCAAGACCTTTCGACCGAAGACCTGATCACACCCACCGATATGGTGGTGACGCTCAGCCACAGCGGCTACATCAAAAGTCAGCCGCTGGGTGAATACCGCTCGCAAAAGCGTGGTGGTCGAGGCAAGCAAGCCGCTGCCACCAAAGAAGACGACTGGATCGACCAACTCTTCATTGCGAACACGCACGACTACTTGCTGTGCTTCTCCAACCGAGGCCGTTTGTATTGGCTGAAAGTCTGGGAAGTGCCTGCCGGTTCGCGTGGCTCGCGGGGCCGCCCCATCGTGAACATGTTCCCTTTGCAAGAGGGCGAAAAAATCAACGTGGTGCTGGCCCTGACCGGTGAAGCACGCACATTCCCTGACAACCAATACGTGTTCATGGCCACGTCCATGGGCACCGTTAAAAAGACCTCGCTGGACGAGTTCAACAATCCCCGTAAAGGCGGCATCATCGCAGTCAATCTGGATGAGGGCGACTTCCTCATCGGCGCAGCCCTCACCGATGGCAAGCACGACGTGATGCTGTTCAGCGACGGTGGCAAAGCCGTGCGCTTTGACGAAAACGATGTTCGCCCGCTGGGTCGCAGTGCACGCGGTGTGCGCGGCATGATGATCGAAGACCACCAAAGCGTGATCGCCATGCTGGTGTCGGAACAAGAAAACCCCGACGCCCCGGCGGAAGAAGTCAAAGCCCGCGCCAGCGTGCTGACCGCCACAGAAAACGGCTACGGCAAGCGCACCAGCATCACCGAATACACGCGCCACGGTCGTGGCACCAAGGGCATGATCGCCATCCAGCAATCCGAGCGCAACGGCAAAGTGGTGGCCGCCACCTTGGTGCACGCTGACGACGAGATCATGCTGATCACCGACACCGGTGTTTTGGTGCGCACCCGCGTGTCCGAAATCCGCGAACTGGGCCGCGCCACACAAGGCGTGACACTGATCGGCCTGGACGAAGGCGCCAAGCTGTCGGGCCTGCAACGCATCGTGGAAAACGACGCGAATGCCGCCGAAGCCGATGCCGAGGCACCGACGGACGACAACGCACCTGCAGCGGAATAAGTGATGGGACGCGCTTTCAACTTTTCAGCGGGTCCGGCCGTCATGCCCGAGGCTGTGTTGCAACAAGCTGCAGCAGAAATGCTGGACTGGCACGATTCACAAGGCCGTTCCTCAGGCATGAGCGTGATGGAGATGAGCCACCGCGGAAAGGAGTTCATCAGCATTTACGAGCAGGCCGAAGCCGACTTGCGCGAGCTGTTGGCGGTGCCGAACCACTTCAAGATTTTGTTCATGCAAGGCGGTGGCTTGGCTGAAAACGCCATCGTGCCATTGAACCTGTCGCAAGGCGTGGCCATGGACTTTGTGCTCACGGGCAGCTGGAGCCAAAAGTCGCATAAGGAAGCCGGAAAATACGGCACGGCCCGTGTGGCCGCCACAGCGCAAGCCGACGACTTCACCACCCTGCCCGCGCCAGCCACTTGGCAAATCGGTGCTGACAGCCGTTACGTTCACATTTGCGGCAACGAGACCATCCACGGCGTGGAATTTCATGAACTGCCCGACCTCAAAGCCCTGGGTTGTGATGCACCCCTGGTGGTGGATTTTTCTTCGCATGTGGCCTCGCGCCCGGTGGACTGGTCCCGTGTGGGTTTGGCCTTTGGCGGTGCACAAAAGAATTTAGGCCCGGCAGGTCTGACTTTGGTGATCGTGCGCGAAGACCTGATCGGTCACGCACTGCCGCATTGCCCGAGCGCCTTTGACTACAAGCTCGTGGCTGACAACCAGTCGATGTACAACACCCCACCCACCTACAGCATTTACATCGCAGGGCTGGTGTTCCAGTGGCTGAAAAAAAATGGCGGCACCGCAGCCATGGAGCAGCGCAACATCGCCAAAGCACAGCTGCTGTACGACTTTCTCGACAACTCCAGCTTGTTCGAAAACCGTGTGGCCAAAGATTGCCGCTCGCGCATGAACGTGCCCTTTTTCTTGCGCGACGAATCGCGCAACGACGCTTTTTTGGCCGGTGCCAAAGCGGCCAATTTGCTGCAACTCAAAGGCCATAAATCGGTCGGTGGCATGCGCGCCAGCATTTACAACGCCATGCCCCTCGAAGGCGTGCAGGCGCTGGTGGCTTACATGCGTGAATTTGAAAAAACACAGGCCTGAAGCCCGCGCAACAGGCCACCAGAAAGAAGACGAGACATGAGCCAACCACCCATTCAGTCGGATGCCTTGGGCGCTTTGCGAGTGCAAATTGATGCGCTGGACAAACAGCTGCTGAGCTTGCTGAACCAGCGCGCCCATGTGGCCGAACAAGTGGGCGAGATCAAACGCGCCGAAGGCTCGCCCTTCTTTCGCCCCGACCGCGTGGCCCAGGTCATCGACAAGATCACCAACGCCAACCCCGGCCCGCTCAAAAACGAACATGTGGCCTCCATTTGGCGCGAGATCATGTCGGCCTGCTTGGCCCTGGAGGCACCACAGCGTGTGGCAGTGCTTGGGCCACAAGGCACTTTTTGCGAACAAGCGGCCATCGAGTTTTTTGGCAGCGCCGCCAACCTGATTTACTGCGCCAACTTCGACGAAGTCTTCCATGCCACCGCTGCGGGCACCGCCCAATATGGCGTGGTGGGCATGGAAAACTCCACCGAAGGCGTGGTGGCGCGCTCGCTTGATTTGTTCTTGCGCTCGCCCGTGCATGTGGTGGGCGAAGTCAGCCTGCAGGTGCGCTTCAATTTGCTGCGCCAGCTCAACTCTGACGCGGGTATTGAAGTCGTCATGGCACACCCCCAAGCGTTGGCCCAGTGCCAAGGCTGGCTGTCCAAGCATCTGCCCCATGTGGAACGCCGCGCCGTGTCCAGCAACGCCGAAGGCGCACGCTTGGCCGCCACCAACCCGGCCTGGGCGGCGTTGGCCAGCGAACGCGCGGCCAGCCAGTTTGGCCTGCACATCGTGCACCACTCCATCCAGGACGAAGCCTTCAACCGCACCCGCTTTGCCGTGATTGCATTGCCGCAAACCCTGGCCACGCCACCGGCGTCTGGCAAGGACTGCACCAGCTTGGTGGTGTCGGTGTCCAACCGCCCCGGTGCCGTACACGATTTGTTGGTGCCACTCAAGAACAACGGCGTATCGATGACGCGCTTCGAATCGCGCCCTGCCAAATCGGGACAGTGGGAGTATTACTTCTACATCGACCTGCAAGGCCACATCAGCGAGCCCCATGTAGCCGCCGCTTTGCAAGAGTTGCAGGGCCTTTGCGCGTTTTACAAGGTGCTGGGTTCTTTCCCTGTGCCCGAGTGAGCGCATGCTGAAGTTTCAACGCCTGGCCCTGATCGGCTGCGGCCTGATGGGCGGCTCGTTTGCGCTCGCTATGCGTCAGGCTGGCCTGGTGCAGCACATCACGGGGTTCAGCGCCTCCGAAAAAACACGCCAACGCGCACTGGAACTGAAGGTCATTGACCAAGCCTGTGCCAGCTTGGCAGAGGCCGTTCAAGGCGCTGACATCGTTTTGCTGGCCGTGCCCGTTGGCGCGATGCACGGCAGTTTTGCCGCCCTGCGCGAGTCGCTGTTACCGCAGGCCTTGCTGATGGATGTGGGGTCCACCAAATGCGATGTGATCGCCTCTGCAAAAACCCACTTGGGTGAACGCCTGAGCTGCTTTGTTCCTGCGCACCCGATTGCGGGCAAAGAAGTGGCCGGCATCGAGCATG
>CAITSG010000522.1 GCA_903894995.1 uncultured Burkholderiales bacterium | reverse complement strand
GTAGGAGCGACGCCCTCGTCGCGATAACCCCCGCCGACCACCCCCCATCGCTCCGAGAGCGGGGCTCCCACAAAAGGCAGGACACCTCCCCTTGTTGGAGCGACGCCCTCGTCGCGATAAGCCTCGCAGACCACCACCCATCGCCCCGAGCGCGGGGCTCCCACAAACTGCAGGACACCTCCCCCTGTAGGAGCGACGCCCCCGTCGCGATAACTTTTTCGGAAACACCCATGTCTGTTCTGGCAGAAAAGCGCTGGGTTTTTGATCTGTGTTGATTGACATCAGTCGCCTGCTGGGCCGTGCCGGGCAAGGGCGTTTGCCCACCGGGGTGGATCGGGTGATTCTGGCTTATGTGGCGCACTGGGGCAGCCAGGCGCAGGCGGTGCTGCAAAAGGGCACTTGGCGGCGACTGGTGCCGAAGGCCGAGTCGCAGGCTTTGTTTGCTTTGGTGCAGAACCCACCGGCTGATTTTTCTTGGCAACTTGGGCGCCTGATTGCGCGGGCCTGTGTGCCGCCTTGGCCTTCGCAAGATGCGAAGGGCAGGGCGGCTTTTTATTTGGGGCATTCAGATTGGGACCGCCCGGGTTTGGCGTCGTGGCTGCGCCAAACGCATCAGAAGCCGGTGTTCTTTGTGCATGACTTGATTCCGATCACACACCCCGAGTATTGCCGCGCGGGCGAGACGCAGGCCCACACGCAGCGCATGCGTTTGGCGCTGCAAGTGGGGGCGGGGGTGGTGGCCAATTCGCAGGCCACTTTGGACAGCCTGGCGGTCTTTGCGCAGCAGCAGGCTTTGCCCATGCCGCCTGCCACGGTGGCGCTGTTGGCCCCCGCCGCTTTGCCTGACGCTGTGGCCACAACACGGCCTTTGGAACGACCTTATTTCGTGGTGTTGGGCACGATTGAGCCCCGGAAAAATCATGTGTTGCTGTTGACGCTTTGGCGCGAGTTGGTGGCGCGGTGGGGTCCCCATGCCCCCCATTTGGTGGTGATTGGTCAGCGCGGTTGGGAGTGCGAAAACGTGGTTGATCTGCTGGAGCGCTGCGAGGCCTTGCGCGGGTTTGTGCACGAGGTGCCTGATTGCCCGGATACCGAGTTGTCGCGTTATTTGCGACACGCGCAGGCGCTGCTGTTTCCATCGTTCACCGAAGGCTATGGCATGCCTTTGGCCGAAGCTTTGCAAGCCGGTACGCCGGTGCTGGCCAGCGCCTTGCCGGTGTTTCGCGAAATTGCAGGCGATGTGCCCGAGTACCTGAGCCCCCTGGACGGCTTGGGTTGGCTGCAGGCCATCGAAGCTTATGCCTTGGCCAACAGCCAACGCAGACAAGCGCAGTTGCAGCGCATGTCCAACCTGCAGTTGCCCACTTGGGACCAGCACTTTGAGCAGGTGCAACGCTTGTTGGACATCTTGGCCATGGATTCGAACGGATGATGTTGGGCATCCCCCCGTAGGAGCGACGCCCTCGTCGCGAAATGCCTTGCAGACCACGACCCATCGCCCCGAGGGCGGGGCTCCCACAAAATGCCATCGCCCCGAGGACGGGGCTCCTGTAATAAGCAGGGCATCCCGCCTGGCTGGTTCAATGGTCTGTGGGGGATTTGTTTGTCCAAATGGTGATTGTTTCCGGCATAATTTAAAAACTAATTTTTTGCCGGAAACAGTGTGAAGCCTCTTTCAAACCAGCAACGGCTCCATCAAGTCAATTCTGAGCAGCTTTTCGACAATTATCGGACTGCGCTCCATCATGCAGGTGCTTATCAATACGGCATGCGCTGGAAGACGGTGCGCGACACGGAGTACCTTTTCCGGGATACAGACAGAAAAGGCAATGGCAAGTCACTGGGGCGCAGATCAGCTCAAACCGAGGCTTTGCTCGCTTCATTTGTCGAAGGCCGCAGCGCAGCGCAGGCGCGTTTGCAGGGCATCACTGAAAAAATACAAGAGCAGGCCAGGCTCAATAAAGCTTTGCGCTTGAACCGCGTGCCGCGCGTGGTGGCCCGTGTTTTACGTGAACTCGACAGGGCTGGCTTGCACGACAGCTTTACGGTCATTGGGACTCAAGCCTTGTACGCTTATGAAGCGGCGGCAGGTTCGCATTTTTTGCTTGAATTATTGGCATCAGGGGATGTCGACTTGCTCTACGATGCGCGTCAAAAATTGACGGTTGTGTCTGAGAAGTTGGATGGTGAGGGTCTCTTGGGTTTGCTCAAAAGGGCAGATAAGACTTTTGAGTGTGTTCGGAAAAATGGTTACCGTGCGGCCAACGCGGGCATGTTCATGGTGGATTTGGTCGTGGCTCCTCGTGGCATGACTGAGTCAAACAGCATCACGTTTTCTGAGGCTGATCTTGTAGCAACCGAGGTGCCTGGCCTGCAGTGGTTGTTGAATTCACCCAAACTTGATCCGGTGGCCATTGATGAAGATGGATGGCCTGTCCCCATGAGGGTGCCAGACCCACGGGCGTTTGCTTTGCACAAGATGTGGCTGTCAGGCTTGGATGATCGCGAGCCTTTGAAAAAGCCACGCGATCTGGACCAAGCCCAGGCCGTGGCGAAATTGGTCCGTGATGAAATGCCGCATCTTCCATTTGAACAAACCCTGACATCTTTGCACGGTGATGTGCGCAAAATGCTGCCTCTGCTGGATCTGTAAGCCGGATGGCTTGCGGTAGGAGCGACGCCCTCGTCGCGATAACCCTCGCAGACCACCACCCATCGCCCCGAGGGCGGGGCTCCCACAAAATGCAGGACACCTTCCCTTGTAGGAGCGACGCCCTCGTCGCGAAAAGCCCCGCAGACCACCACCCATCGCCCCGAGGGCGGGGCTCCCACAAAATGCAGGACACCTCCCCTTGTAGGAGCGACGCCCCCGTCGCGAAAAGCCTCGCAGACCACGACCCATCGCCCCGAGGGCGGGGCTCCTGCAAATCAGTTCTTCCAATTGCTTGATTCACGCGATATCGACTTGGCCCGTGGCCCGGTTTTTGCCCATGGTTTTTCATGGCGTAAACGGGCTTTGTTGCGGCAGTTCACGCAGCGCCATGACATTGTCTTTGTGCGCCATGCTGCACAGGTGCCTGAGGGGGCGACCTTGTTGCTGTGGGGGGCGGCAGTTGGGCCAGCAAGGCTGGGGGCCGGTGTGAAGGTGGTGCGCTTGGAAGACGGTTTTTTGCGCTCGGTGGGATTGGGGGCCGATTTGACCCGCCCGATGTCGTGGGTGATTGATCCTTTGGGCATTTACTTTGATGCACGTCAGCCCAGTGCTTTAGAGCACATGCTGCAAAACGCGGTTTTCAGCCCGGACTTGCTGGAGCGGGCTGCGCATTTCAGGCGGCAGGTGGTGGCCGCTGGGCTGAGCAAGTACAACCTGGCCGCTGCACCTTGGTCACGACCGGACACCCCCAAACCAGTGGTCTTGGTGCCGGGGCAGGTCGAGACCGATGCGTCGATTGCCACGGGCACGCTGGACATCAAAACCAATATGGCCTTGTTGCAGGCGGTGCGCCAGGCCCGGCCCGATGCCTGGGTGGTGTACAAGCCGCATCCGGATGTGGTGGCCGGGCTGCGCCAAGCGGGGGCACAAGAGGCGCAGGCCATGCTGTGGTGCAACGAAGTGGTGTTGCAGGCCTCGATGTCACAGATGCTGGATGCACTGAACCCGCAAGACGAGGTGCATGTGATGACGTCTTTGACCGGTTTTGAAGCTTTGCTGCGTGGCATCCCGGTGGTGTGTTACGGCCAGCCTTTTTATGCGAGTTGGGGCCTGACGCTTGACCGGCACCCTCATCCGCGCCGCACCCGTCGGCTTTCGCTCGATGGGTTGGTGGCTGCGGCATTGTTGTTGTACCCGGTGTACGTGAGCCGGGTGTCTGGCCAGCGCTGTTCGCCCGAGCAGGCTTTGCAAGAGTTGCTGGCTTGGCGTGCGCAAAGCCCGGGTGGCTTGGTGTGGTGGCGTCGTTGGCTGCGGCCTTTGTTGGCACGGGCATGAGCTTGGTGATGGGCGTGAACTGATGAGCACGGTGTGTTTGGTGAGCTTGGGCAGTGCGGGTGATGTGCACCCGATGCTGGCGCTGGGTCAAGCCCTTGGCGAGCGCGGCCATCGCGCCGTGGTGATGACGAATCCTGTCTTTGAGGGCATGGTGCGTGGTGCGGGTTTGGAGTTTGACGCCATCGGCCGCGCCGAAGAACACGCCAGCACCGTGGCACACCCCAAGCTGTGG
>CAITSG010000521.1 GCA_903894995.1 uncultured Burkholderiales bacterium | reverse complement strand
GCCCGAACTGCTGCGGTTTCGGCGCATGCTGGGTTTGCTGGTGTTTGGATATGCCAGCCTGCACTTGCTCTGCTACGCCTGGTTTGACATGGGCTTTGACCTGGCCGACACGCTGCAAGACCTCCTTAAGCGCCCCTTCATCTGGTTGGGTTTCAGTGCCTTTGTGATCTTGCTGGCGCTGGCCGCCACCTCTTTCAACCGCGCCGTGCGCTGGCTGGGCGGCAGGCGCTGGCAAATTCTGCACCGGGGGGTTTATGCGGTGGCCGTACTGGCCGTGTTGCACTTTTGGTGGATGAGGGCGGGCAAGCAGGACTTTGCCGAAGTGATTGTTTATGCGAGTGTCTTGGCGGCTTTGCTGGGCTGGCGGGTCTGGCGTGGCCTGAGGCGGTGATTCATTCGGTCGTTTATCTATTATTCAAAAATCTTGAATTTTAAAAATATTGTTATTTGACAATGATTTGGGTTAAAGTATCTATGAATGAATGATGCTGGTTTAACCCTTCAAACAGTTTTGCGTCAGTTGCTGGCGAGGGCGCCGGAGCTGACTGCCGCCCAATTGCAGGCGGCTACCGGCAAGAGTCAGTCCAGCATTTCGCTGGCACTCAAGGCTTTGGGGTTGGGGCAGCCGAACGGGGTTGTGCACCGCCTGGGGGCTGCACGCAGCACGCGTTATGCATTGACACAAACCATTCAAGGCTTGCCCGCCCGTCACGAACTGTTGTGCGACGGGCCAGACGGGGTGCCGCAGCCATTTGGAGCGTTGACGTATCTGAGCGGTGACCGCGTGCATGTGCGCAGTGGCGCGCACGAGTGGTTGGCGCAAGGCGGTTTGCCTTGGTTCCTGACGCCTCTTCAGCCTCAGGGATTTTTAGGCCGTGAATTGGCTCGTTTGCGGCCGGACTTCCCGGCCGATCCCGAGCACTGGTCATTGGCGCAGTTGCTTTACTTCGTGGTCAACCATGTGCGCGACCCCAGTGGGGCATTTGGGGTGTACGGAACGACACTGACCGTGCCTGGCGCAGTGCGCATCAATACAAACTCTTTGGCCGATGCCTGTGATCAGTTGGCGGCTCTCTCAGGCATCAGCTTGCCTGCAGGATCATCGGCGGCGGGCGAGCAACCGAAGTTTTTGCTGCGTGAAGCCGACGACAGGCGCTGGATTGTCAAGTTCAGCCCGCCGCGTGGCACGCCCTTTGGGGAGCGCTGGCACGCCTTGCTGCACCTTGAAAAGTTGGCTTTGGACGTGTTGCAGGACCATGGCGTCGCTTGTGCTGACACCCAGATCGTAGAAACCGTCACACGCACTTATTTGCTTTCAAGGCGTTTCGACCGCAGTGCGCTGTTTGGCTACCGCCATTTGGTGGCCGCAGCGGCAGTGCATGACCACTTTGTCCGTGCACCACGCCAGCACTGGGTGGGCACCTGCCGTGCGCTGCAGGGGCAAGCCTTGTTGAGCCCAGTTGGGGTGGACACTGCGGCGAAGGCTTTTCTGTTTGGCCAGTTCATCGGCAACACCGACATGCACTTTGGCAACCTGTCATTTTTCGTGGAAGACGTGACCCGGCCCCGATTTGAAGTGGCACCGATTTACGACATGTTGCCCATGATGTGGCGCCCGAGCATCCACAGCGGCAGTTTAGATGCTGACCCCTTGCGCCAGCCCCCAGCTTTGGCCGGTTTCGACGTTCAGGCCGATGCAGCTCGGGACTGGGCTGTGGATTACTGGCAGCGTGCTGCTGCCATGGGCACCTTGGGGTCTGCATTGCAGACGGTGTGCGACATCAATGCCGTGCGCTTGAAAACCCGTTTTGCCTGTCTGTGAAGGCCTGTCCTCAGACCAGCTGCTCCAACGCAAAGGTGTCAAACGCCGATTCGCGTTGGCGGATCAGGTAGGCCTTTGTGCCGTCCACCAGGATTTCGGCGGCGCGGCCGCGGGTGTTGTAGTTGCTGGCCATGCTCATGCAGTAAGCGCCTGCCGACAGCACAGCGAGAACATCACCGGCCTGTACCAACAACTGTCGGTCACGGCCGATCCAGTCGCCGCTTTCGCACACGGGGCCGACCACGTCATACAACACACCATCACCTGAGCGGGGTTGCACGGGCACGATCTGGTGGAAAGCCTGGTACATGGCCGGGCGGGGCAGGTCGTTCATGGCGGCATCGATGATGCAAAAATTCTTTTGCTCGCCGGGCTTGAGGTACAGCACCTCGGTCAGGCACACGCCGGCATTGCCCACCAGCGATCGGCCGGGCTCGACCATGAGCTGGCGCTGGCCGTAACCGCGGGCATCGAGCTTGGCCAGCAGCTGCGCCCACAGCGCATCGGCCTCGGGTGGGGTGTCGCCGTTGTAGTTGATGCCCAGACCGCCCCCAAAGTCGATGTGGTGGATGGGGATGCCCGCTGACTCGACCTCGGCCACCAGGTCCAGCACGCGGTCCATGGCGTCCAGATAGGGCGTGCTGTCGATGATTTGCGATCCGATGTGGCAGTCAATGCCCACCACCTTCAGGCCCGGCAGGCTGGCCGCGTGTTGGTAAGCGCGTAGCGCATCTTCGTGGGCGATGCCGAATTTGTTGCCTTTGAGGCCGGTGGAGATGTAGGGGTGGGTTTTGGGGTCCACATTGGGGTTCACACGCAGGCTGACCGGGGCTTGTTTACCCATACTCACGGCGACCTCGCTCAGCACATCGAGTTCGGCTTCGCTTTCCACATTGAAGCAAGCAATGCCCACTTGCAGGGCTTGTTTCATTTCATGACGGGTTTTTCCCACACCCG
>CAITSG010000520.1 GCA_903894995.1 uncultured Burkholderiales bacterium | reverse complement strand
GACGAAAAAAAATCTCAACATACATTCGAAGGCGGTGTCATTTTGCCAGGACTTCATCTTACAAAAAATACTTTATCAACTCATACTGCTGATTTAAAAAATAGTGAGGGTGCGTTTCAAATGCCACCTATCAATACCGCTAATGCAATTCAATCTGGATTTATTTTAAGTGTTTTAGGGAATATGAAATCTTTTTTCGAACAAGCGGCGGCGAAATCTAAGGATGTCACAATTATATTAAGTGGCGGCGATGCCGAGCTAATCTATCAGCATATAGATGAAAGTCTAAAAAAATACGTTTCGGTCAAAAAAGATTTAGTGCTTGAAGGGCTTTTTGTTTTGGCGAATAGTTAAAAAACGTTTTAGCGCTTTTTAATATAAAGATCGGTGATCGTGCCTTCTTTAACTTCTGCTGCAAAACAAACCGTTTCAGATAATGTTGGATGTGGATGAATGGTTAAACCAAGATCATGAGCATCTGCACCCATCTCAATGGCCAATACGGTTTCAGCAATGAGTTCCCCAGCATTAACACCTGTAATGCCCGCACCAATCAATCGATGTGTTGTTTTATCAAAGATCAGTTTAGTTGTACCTTCACTACGATTGTTAGCTAAAGCACGGCCGCTTGCCGCCCATGGGAAACTTGCTTTTTCAATTTCAATATTTTGTAATTTAGCTTCTGTTTCAGTCATCCCTGCCCAAGCGACTTCAGGATCTGTATAGGCAACAGATGGAATAGCGATCGCTTGGAATTCAACTTTTTGTCCAGCAATCACTTCAGCCGCGACTTTACCTTCATGGGTTGCCTTATGAGCTAACATGGGCTGGCCTACAATATCGCCAATCGCAAAAATATGCGATACATTCGTTCGCATTTGTTTATCCACTGGAATAAATCCTTGCTCGGTGACGGTTACACCAGCTAACTCAGCTTTAATCGCCTTACCATTCGGACGTCGACCAATGGCAATTAAAACGCGATCGTAACTTTGCGATTCTGATTTACCTTCAAATTCAAAAGTCACATGGATACCATCGGTTTTAGGTTCGATTGTGTTGACTTTAGTATTGAGCATAATTTTTTCAAAACGCTGCTCCATACGTTTTTGTAATGGACGCACTAAATCACGATCACATCCTTGCATGAGTCCTTCTGATAATTCAACGACACTCACACGACTGCCTAATGCGTCATAAACGGTACCCATCTCTAAACCAATAATCCCACCACCTACTATAAGTAAACGTTTTGGAATATCCTTGAGCTCTAAGGCACCGGTAGAATCCATAATACGTGGATCATCCTTGATGCCAGGAAATTTTGTGGATTGTGAACCTGCAGCAATAATGCAATGCTCAAAACCTATCGTTTCAATTTGCCCATCAGCCTTTGTCACTTTAATTTGATGAGAGGATGTAAATTCACCGACACCTTGAATGACAGTGACTTGTCTTTGTTTAGCCATGGCACCTAAGCCTTGTGTCAATTTACCGACGACATCATTTGCTTTCCAATGACGAATTTTTTCCAAATCAATTTTAGGGTTACCAAAAGTTACGCCATGCTCGGCTGTTTCTTTAGCATCGGTAATCACTTTAGCTGTATGTAAAAGTGCTTTCGATGGAATACAGCCCACATTAAGGCATACACCACCTAAGGTTGAATATCTTTCAATAAGAACTACTTTCTTACCTAAGTCGGCGGCACGGAATGCAGCCGTGTAGCCGCCTGGGCCAGAACCCAAAACAACAACTTCAGTTTCATGTGTCGATGTGAGGTTCGATTTTTTAGTGATCGTTTCTGAAGGCGCCTGGGGAGGCACTTCTTTTTTTAATTCTGCTTTTACTTCAGCTTTAATCTCTGTTTTATTTTCAGCTTTTTCGGGTTTGTCAGAAGATGCACTTAACTCAATCACAAGAATATTAGATCCTTGTTTAATTTTATCGCCTACTTTTAAATTAATGGCAGTCACTTTGCCTTCATGCGTGGAGGGAATATCCATAGATGCTTTATCGGATTCGACAGTGATCAGAGAATCTTCTTTTTTGATCGTGTCGCCAATTTTGACAATAACATCGATAACTTCAACACTATCGAAGTTGCCGATATCAGGTACCGTGATTTGAAAAGTATTAGCCATGTAATATTAAAGAAGCAATCGACGTACGTCAGATAACATCATGCGTAAGTGACTGGTAAAGCGCGCACCATCTGCACCATCAATCACGCGGTGGTCGTATGATAGAGAGAGTGGCAAGATAAGCCTTGCTTCAAATGCTTTCGTTTTAGGGTCATATATCGGTTCCATGGATGATCTGGAGATGCCAAGGATCGCCACTTCAGGACAATTAATAATCGGAGTAAATTTAGTGCCACCAATGCCACCTAAACTTGAAATCGTAAAGCACCCACCTTGCATTTCTTCTAGTTTAAGTTTGCGCTCGCGCGCTTTAGCTGAGAGTTCACCTAAATCCTTTGCGATTGCAAGTACATCTTTTTGATGAACATCCAGACGACCGATGCTTTTATTTCCTATCAATCGGAATCGATTGGCAGGCTTGAGATCTTCTGGACTGATCTTGGGCGCTTCAGCAGGCATGGTTGCAAAGCGGGCTATTTCACCGTAGCGAATTTTGCGACCACTGCTGGCATGAACCACAATGCTGGGTTCGGTGCTGAGTTCACTGAGGGGCACATTCCATTTTTGCGCCACAGCATCCATCAATATTCGTCGCGCTTGTGCGCCAGCAATTCGCATTTTTGTGAAGTAGCCTGGTACCGCAATGCTTGCAAGTGACGCTTGACCGCCATTCAAAATGGGGTGCGGATTGCCAAATATTTGGGGGTTAGGTGGCGCATATTCTGGCTTCACACGCGACCAATCCGCATCAAGTTCTTCGGCAAGAATCAAAGGCAATGCAGTGAGCGTTCCTTGCCCCATTTCACCTGTTGGCGTCATGATGCTGATGGTGTCGTCGTATCCAATGGTGACCCAAGCAGACAGACTCGCTTTGCTGTCATTGGATTGTGCGAATGCACCCGTGATCAGCCCTTCACTTAAGCCAATAGCAAAGGTGAGGCCACCCGCACCCGCTAAAAAATGTCTGCGCTTGATTTGAACATCTGGCGTCTTTTGAGTTTGTGTTGTATTCATTGCTTACACCTCTTTCGATGCACGTTGAATGGCTTTGACAATTCGGCTGTAGGTGCCACAGCGACAAATGTTGCCATCCATGTGTTGCACAATTTGTTGATGCGTGGGTTTTTTATTTTTAGCAAGCAAGGTGGCTGCTTGCATAATTTGACCTGACTGACAGTAACCGCATTGGGGGACTTGTTCCGCTACCCATGCACGTTGCAAGGGATGGTTACCATCAGAAGAGAGGCCTTCGATGGTGGTCACAGTTTTACCTGCAATGCTGTTGGCAGCGACAGCACATGAACGAACCGCTTGACCATTGATATGCACAGTGCAGGCGCCGCATGCAGCGATGCCACAACCAAACTTGGTGCCGGTGAGATTCAAATGCTCTCGTATCACCCAAAGCAAGGGGGTTTTAGGCTCAACTTCAACCTTGGCGGCTTTGCCATTGATGGTGAAAGAAACGGAACTCATGAGGAAATCCTTTAGAAAGGGTGATCTGCGATTTGCTGCTCAGGGTCAGACCCTGGTTGGGAAATTATTCATCTAAACGCAAGAAAATAACTGATGGTTAACCCTTCTCTTACTGATCCAGACCGGTGACCCGCATCCGGCTTGCAATAGGGTGCTGCAGGCGTATTGAGCCGGGCAATATTCTGGTGTGGTTTGCATCATCAGGATTCAAAAAAACTCAAAATCAGGCGTGTTTGACCCGCACCTGCAAGTCATGCATGCCACGAAACACCAATGAATTGAGCCAGCTTTGTTGGCCTACTGGCTCCATATGGGCAAAAGCCTTGAGGACTTTAGGAAATGCCACTTGTCCTTCAATCCGAGCCAACGGGAATCCCAAGCAAATGTGCGTGCCAAAACCAAAGGTGAGGTGGGCCACACCATTGCGCTCCAAGTCGAGTTGATCGGGGTTGGCAAAAACTCTGGGGTCGCGGTTGGCCGCGTTGAGCATCACGAATACGCGCTCACCGGGTTGCAAGGTTTTACCGTGCAGTAAGTAAGGCTTGGCAACCAAACGCACCTGTGCGCCTGATGGGCCTTCATAGCGCAGCAACTCCTCGACGGCGGCGGCACTCAAATCAGGATTTTGGCGTAATTTGTCCATTTGATCGGGGAAACGCATCAATGACAACATGCCGTTGGCAATGTGGTTGGTGGTGGTCTCATGGCCCGCAAATAACAACAGAATGCAGGTGGCCACAAGTTCGTCTTCGCTCAACTGGTCTTCCCCATCGCGCAGTTGAATTAACTCGGTGATCAAATCGGATTGAGGATGGGCACGTCGATTGGCGATCAGGTCTCGAAAAAAGGAAGCCATTTCTTGGGTGGCATGTTCTGCGGTATCGTATTTTTCAGCCGATGTGCGCGACGAACCGATGAACAAAGCTATGTCATCAGACATGCGTTTGATGTTGGCCAAATCTTCACGCGCCACACCGAGCAAAGCCATGATCACCAAACAGGGCAGGGGTCCGGCAAATTCAGCAATGAAGTCGAATTCATCTTTGTCACGAAAACGCTCAATTAACCAGTCTGCAATGCTGTCAACTTCGGGCCGCATCGCTAGCATGGACTTGGCATTAAACACCTTGCTGGTGAGCTTTCGCAGTCGGGTGTGCTCGGGCGGATCTTTGAATACCATCCACAAGGACAAATACCGCATGATGCTGCCAATGCGCTGCGCTTCAGGACCAGGTAAGGTTTCAAAAAATGGACGCAAACGGTCTGACGATAAACTGTCCTTGTCCAGGCAAACGGCCTTTGCGTCTGCATAACAGGTCAGCACCCAACTGCGCAACCGTGGACTCCAGTGGCATGGATCCTCGTCACGCATGCGATTAAAAACAGGATAAGGGTTGGCCAAAGTGGCCGGGTCTTCGGGGTGCCAATCGATTGCTGTCATCATTTGTTTTTTTCCAAAATGGTCACAGCACAAGCAGCTTCATCAAAACCCAACACCCCGCCACCATTTTCAATCAAGCCCAAAGATGCTCTGCTGACTTGACGCGGACCGGCCTCTTGCCGTAATTGCAAACACATTTCATGGACCATCGACAAGCCAGTGGCTCCCACGGGATGGCCTTTTGAAACCAAACCCCCAGACACATTCACAGGTAATCGCCCACCCAAGGAGGTTTCCCCCGACTCCACAAAACGTCCGCCTTGCCCAAGTGGGCAAAGGCGCAGCATCTCCAGTTGGTAGATTTCGCAAAAAGAAGTGGCATCGTGCAACTCGATTAAATCAATGTCTTGGGGATTCAGGCCGGTACGCGCATAGGCTTTGTCTGCAGCAATACGCGACAGCCCGGGTTCATCCAAGGCGCGGTATTTGCCCCCAGACAGTTCAATGGTGCGCACCTTGACTGCACGGGAACGGGCCTCCTGAGAGAAGTTGGCCAGAGCCGCCTCAGAGCACAAAATTGCGGCGGCCGCACCATCGCCCAATGGAGAGCACATGGCCCGTGTCAAAGGCCAACTGATCTCGCGGTCGGCCAATACTTCTTCAACGGTGAGTTCGAATTGGTATTGTGCTTTCGGGTTGAGACTGCCGTGGTGATGGTTTTTAGCTGCACCTACCGCAATTTGTCTCTGGGTGGTGCCGTAGGTCTTCATATGCCAAGCCGCTTGCATCGCATACGTATCCATATAAACAGTGCGGCCAGGCGCCATGACAAACGCCTTGCCCGCCGCTTCTCCGGCTCGCCGGTAGTAGTCTTGCCATCGTTGCGGCTCGAGTTGATCAATCCCTGTGCCAAAAATTTCAGCGGTGCGTTCAGGTCGGTCAGGGCTGATGAGCTTTTCCATGCCCAAAGCCAAGCTGACTTGACACTGCCCGGACAAAATATCTTTCCATGCGCCATGAAAGGCAAGTGAAGCGGTGGCGCATCCGCCCTCGACATTGACCATGGGCACTCGCTCCGGGAACAAGCCTGCTTGCACCATGGGTGTGAAACACACCTGCCCACGAATGCCCCCCTGCCCCCACTGCCCCATGCCGCAGTTGCCAAACCAGGCTTGTTCAATCATCGATGTTTCGGTCATTGAAAGGCCGGCGTCTTCCACCGCGTCTGTGAAGGCCCACTGGGCCAAATCGGCAAAAGACCGATCGGCGTGCTTGCCAAATGGCGTACAACCCGTTCCAATGACGTAGACATCGTTCATGGTTTAAGTGCCAATCTGATCAGGGTGTGCAGCAACAAAATGTGAGGCTCATGTCTAAAATTTAAGTTATTCAGTCGTGATTCGAATCGCATAAAGTTGCTTTTGTAATGGGCAGTCTTGAACCCAAAAGAGATTCACAAACGTGGCTAAATTGTGTCAGGTCAAATGCTTCAATGCAAGCGGCTTGATGAAAGAAGAAACCCATTTATCAACCCAACTTTGAGAAAGGATATGGCCCGTCTTTTCAGTTCAGTTAAGGCGCCATATAAGTCCATCATGAGTGCATCTGACATCCAAGGACCCACCCGCGGCACGTGCAAATCCTGGCGCGATGTTTATCCTGAACTGGGCGCCCAGGTAGAGCGGATCACGGCGCCTCTCGGTCGCGGCATCGCCTGGGAAGGCACTGAAATTTGGGCCTACAAGCAACGCCCAGCAAACATTTTCGAATTACTGGCCGCCAACGTGGCGCGTTATCCCGACCGCGAAGCCTATGTTTTTCACCCGAGCGGTCAACGGCTTACCTGGAGAGAAGTGGGACAGCAGGTACAACGCGTGGCCGCTCGCCTGAAGAGAGATCATGGCTTCGAAAAAGGCGACCGGTTGTGCCTTCTAACGCTTGGCTGCCCAGAATATGTCATCGCTTACATGGCCATCGTTTCTTTAGGTGGCATAGCAGTCCCGGTGAACCTTGGCCTCACCGCCGAAGGGCTTGTCGCTCAGATAAACAAAGTCAGTGCCAAAGGAATCGTCGTGTCACCCGAGATATGGAACGACAAGCTCGAATCAGTACGCGGCAATTTACACAGCGTTGAGTGTGCATTCATGGTCGGCGAAGTTGCCAAGCCAGGAACGCTGGGATTTGCTGAACTCAATCGCGAGGGTCAGGAATCGCTTTCGCAGACCCGCATCGATGAGTGGGACCTGTGCGCAATCTCCTTCACCTCAGGGACTACAGGCGTGCCCAAGGGCACTATGGCCATGCATATCAACGCCCTGGGCTGCGCGCAAAACATTGTCCACGCGGCCAAAGGACTGAGCGTCGACGATATCAACATTTGCATGCCGCCCTTGTACCACAACACCGCTGTATACACAGACTTCATGCCGGCGCTGCTGACGGGCGGTAAGTGCGTGATCATGCGTGCCTTTGAGCCACTGGAAGCCCTCAAGCTGATCGAATCCGAACGCGCCACTTGGGCCGTGGCTGCACCAATCATGCTTTGGATGATGATGAATCACCCCGACTTCGGCAAGCATGACAGCTCATCGCTGAAGAAAATTCTCTTTGGCGGACATGCGGCTTCAGAAACATACATCAATCAACTTCAACAGTGCTTTTCTCCGGTGGCCATGGTCAACGGTGGAAGCGTATCGGAAAGCACTGCGCTGGGTTTTGCGCTTCCTACCGAGGACGCAATCCGAAAGATTACAAGCTGCGGGCTGGCTACACCCAATACCGACATTGCCATCTTCGACGATCATGGAAACGAACTTACAGAGCCCAACCAAATCGGCGAGGTGGCCTACCGCGGACAACAGACTAACGCAGGCTATTGGGACGAGCCGGGCAAAACCTCGGAGGTCTTTCGCAAGGACGGTTTCGTGCTCAGCGGCGACTGGGCCAAGATCGACGAGGAAGGCTACCTCTGGCTGCTGGACCGCAAGAAAGACATGGTGGTGCGCGGCGGCCAGAACATTTACTGCATTGAGGTCGAAAACAAACTGTATCTGAACACCGCCATACTCCGAGCCGCAGTGGTCGGTGTGCCTGATCACCTGTTCTCGGAGCGGCTGAAGGCTGTGCTGGTGCTCAAGCCTGGACACAGCATCAGCGCAAAGCAGGTAAGAGCGCATTGCGCAGCTCATCTTGCCCCATATGAAGTGCCCGAATACATTGTCTTCACCCAAGCTCTGCCCACCAATGCCGCAGGCAAGACCCTCAAGCCACCACTGATGGACCATTGGGGTGAAGCCGACTCCAGCGCATTGGCTAGATTGGCGGCGTTCTGCGCCAGCATGCCTGAGGCCTTGCTGGACAAGCCGCAACTTAAATGGGATGGCATCGCATTGACTCCACGCGAAGCACTCATGGCAGTGCAATCTAACAACCCACTGGGACAACGCGTCGCCGAACAGGTCACCCTCAACGGCATCGTTGGGATGACGAAACCGAATGAGGCCCGCTTCAGGTAACGGACTCGCATGAAGGGCGCAACACATCGATGCCGTGGCGCCTTTTATCGCTTTTTCTAAGATTCATGCGTTGAAGCTTTTCGTGCCGAAATGAGTCTGATCTTTTCGCTTGGCGTGATCCTTTTCATTGAGAAGTCTGAGCATGGGATCTTGTGCCGGGCATGCGCATTGACCTGGCCGTCCTCACAAATCACCCTGGCTTTTTCTGCGGCGTAAAAGGACAACCGACATGGGGTGACTCCATCACCTGGACCGGTATCGCGTAGAAATCAGCATGGTGATTTCAAAAGTAGCAAGTCACATTTTTTTGCTACTTCTTTTTGCATGAAGCAGGGGCTATAGGACAAATTTCATGGCCAAAAACCCAAAAAATTTTCAAGGTCATCCATGTGGTCACAGGGCGTTTTAGATTTGACAAATTTGGCGCATTGGATGCGCTAACATGAGGTGTGTAAGCCGTTAAAGATATCCTTCAAGGATGGCTTTGCAATTTCCTAAAGGAGCCACTCATGCTTGTTCGCCTCTTGTATGTCAGCCAACCAACCGGTCCAATCACAACGACTGTCACCACGTTAATTCTGGAAAAATCATGTGCGTACAACAAAAAAGAAAATATCACTGGTGTTTTATGTCAAGGCTCTGATTTGTGGATACAAGTCTTGGAAGGCGAGAGATCTCAAGTCAATTTACTTTACTCTCGAATCATGGCTGATCGAAGTCACAGAAATATTGAACTGCTGTCAATGGAAGAAATTACGCACAGACAGTTTGGTCAATGGTCTATGGCGCTTGTCT
>CAITSG010000519.1 GCA_903894995.1 uncultured Burkholderiales bacterium | reverse complement strand
TTGGCGTAGGCCTGCACGGCTTGTTCGGCCACTTTCAATTGCACCGCCTGCTCGCCACCGGGCTGGCGGATGGCGGTGGCAATCCGCTCAATGGCTTGCGCCGTGGCGTTGGCCATTTCGGTGATAGCCGCGGCATCGCCTTGGGCTTTGTTGATGGCGGCTTGCTTTTCACCTTCCGAGCGGGCAATGAAGGCCTCGCGCTCGCCCGTGGCGATGTTGATCTGCTCCTGGCGGCGGCCTTCGGAGGCGGCGATCAGGGCACGCTTTTCGCGTTCAGCCGTGATTTGCGACTGCATGGCCAGCAAAATTTCTTTGGGCGGTGTCAGGTCCTTGATCTCGTAGCGCAGCACCTTCACACCCCAGTTGAGCGCCGCTTCGTCGATCGCGTGGACCACTTGGGCGTTGATGATGTCGCGTTCTTCAAAGGTTTTGTCCAGCTCCAGCTTGCCGATCACGCTGCGAAGGCTGGTTTGGGCCAATTGCGTCACCGCCACGATGTAATTGGACGAGCCGTAGCTGGCCAGCTTGGGGTCGGTCACCTGGAAGTACAAAATACCGTCGACCTGCAGCTGCGTGTTGTCACGCGTGATACAAATCTGGCTGGGCACGTCCAGCGGGATTTCTTTCAGGCTGTGCTTCTGGATCACTTTGTCCACAAAGGGCACCACAAAGTTCAGGCCCGGAGCCAGGCTGGCGTGGAATTTGCCCAACCTTTCGACCACCCAGGCCTCTTGTTGAGGCACGACCTTGACGGTCTTGATGACGAACAGGATCGCGATGATCACGAGTACGGCGGCGACTTCCATGGCTTTTCTCCCTTTTCAATGTTTTGAGCGTTGTGCTCAGATTTTCTCAAGCACCAAGCGGTTGCCCGCCATGGCCTGAATGCGGTACACGCCCGGTGTGGCGGTCTGATTAGGGGCCAGCACGGCTGTCCAGGCTGCGCCCCGGTGTTTGACTTGCGCGGTGCCTTGGGCATCCCACGCGTCGACCTGAACGGTGGCGCCCAGGTCCAGGTGTTGGTCTTGGGCTTCTTGCGACGTGGTGGTTTGGCGCTTGCGCCATTGGCCCAGCAGCACAGCCCCCAGGCCGCCGACGATGGCCGCTGCCACCAGTTGGGCGCTAAGACCGTAGCCTGCCAGCGCAGCCAAGGCTGCTGCCACAGACCCCAGGCTCAACATCAGCAGGTAAAAAGTACCTGTCACCAACTCCAGTGCCACCAGCACACCGGTCAGCACCCACCACATGCTTGCATGGCTCATCTCGCCTCCTTCAGATTGACTCAGTATTGTCGGGGTTGAATATGTCTGTCTTTATACGCCGACCACCCAACGCCGGGGTCAAGTCCGGCGTAAGCCAAGGATAATCAGCCCCCATGCATTTCCCTGAACCCCAACGCTGGCGTCTGTCGGTTGCCCCCATGATGGACTGTGCCCGTACATCTGAAAATACCATATAGAACAACAAGATACAAGTTCAAAATTTTGGCATGTATCCAATTTGTATCCAAGGGGTCAATGGCACGACGTTCCGTAATGCCAAAAAAAGGATTTCGATAAAACAGCATCGAAATCCTCGCACACAAAGCTCACAAAAATTGCAGCAAATCCGTTGCCCCAACTCTACGTCCCAGGTGCCCCGCAAAGCTGAAATGCCTCACGCTGCGCAGCCGCTCGCCTTGAATCAAGGTAGACCGCCAAGTCCTGAATGTGCACACCCTTTGCACACTTCTGCGATCCCGCCTCAATGCGCACCAAGGGCAAATTGATCTCCCCAAGCGAGACCTTGCGGACGAACTTTTCAACAGCAAGATGAGGGAAATAATCCTTCACGACCAACCCCACAGGAATGATTGCCTGCGCGTTGTATTGCGCCATCAGTAAGAATGACGTGTTCATGACGTGTGTCCCATGGAGTTTAGTTCGCCAAATTTCCAATCAATCACTGTGTAATCAATTGCTGCAAAGGGGAGAGTGTTCTGGGCAATGCTGCCCCGCTCGACCAAGCGATTGCGTGTGTCAGTCCTTTTGACTTCCGATAGTTCAGCGCTTTTGTGGCATTTCATCTACCAACCTTTGAACTCATCAGCGCGATCCCTATCTGCGAGACCTATGGTCTTGGAGATAATGTTGGTGATCGCATCCCTTGCACGGAGGTGATGGCATGGCGTTTGTATGGCGTGTGTCAGCCTTGCTCGGGACGAGGTTACCAATTGATCTTAGGCACGCCTATGCTGTCAAACGATTTGTGTAAACACTGTCTCGGAACTGGCAAGGTGCCGCTTCCCCGTGGTGAAGGTCACACTTGGTTGGTGGGTGAGATCGACCAATTGATTGCAAGGGCTGCTGGTGTGATGATGAAAAAACTTGCTGCGGAGATGGACTTGGACTAAGATGGCATCAACGACAAAGACCGGGTGTTCCGGCCAGACTAAAAGAGTTACAAGCCCGCGATGGAAACCTGTCGGCGGGTTTTTTTATTGAATGGTTTTTAAACGCACAGCAACAGAAGTTTGTAAGCGATGCGTGCACACCAAGCCAGCCTTAAGTGCTGGCTTTTTTGTTCTTGACTCAAGTTCTTCGAAATGGGCTTACGGGTTTGCGTTTGGGCACAGCACCTTGGTAAGGGTTTGCGTCAAAGTTCGTTCGTTGCTTGAGCAATTCATCACCGTCTAAGGTTTGCGCCAAATTGTCCAAGTCGCTGGTTGAGACACCATGCGATGCAAAGTGAGTGCGCCAAGTATTGACCACGGCAATGACCGTCAGTACTTGTGCGGCGGCCTGCGCTGGCTCAAGTCCAAATGCATCACACTGGGACATGGCGTTGGCCAAGCTGGACTCTTGTCCAAGTGCACCGCAGATGAACTCTTGATAGCCTTGACCAGAGTTGGTGGGCAGTACGTCATAGGCAGGTGCAAGTCTCAGTCGTCCATTGGCTAAAGGGTCCACCACCAAGAGAGAGTGGTTCTTCTCATGGTCATCGGTGTTGTCCATCAAGATGTTGAACACCATTCGGCGAAACAGCTCTTGTGCATCCATCATGTAGGCATCGCCTTGGCTAACCCCGACTCTGCGCAGGATTCGGGCGAGCTGTGGGTACCCCATTTCAGGCTCGGTGCCGGACGGTGTGGCCGCACGGATAGCCGTGCCCGCCGAGATACTGTGAATTCGCTGACTGCCCACGCGGTCAAATCTGCGAATCGCAATGGCGTTAGCCACCGTCAAACGAATGACTTGGGTCTGGGCAACGGTGATGCCTGCTTGAGCAGCCAAGGTCATGGTTGCGTGCTCAATGAGCGGCGAGTCCACGTATTCATTGTTAAAGAATTTGACTACCCATTGCTCGCCATCAATGTCGATCAAAGCTTTGGGTTTTGCTCCCCCTAAAGGGCTTCCGCCACCTTCAATGATTTTGGTTTCAAGCGCAGTCAGGGCGTCACCCGCCTCAATCTTGGCCACTACCTCGCTGAGCTCTTGAGCTTGTGCCAACCGGGGCAATGGACCGCCTGGGCGTGGAAGGTAGGTGCTGGGTGAAGTTGAGACCCCCAAAGCACCGAAGCGATCATCACCTGCGTAGTAGAGCATCTCCATCAACGATAAGCGCTTGGGCCTATCGATGAACCGAATCACTTTTTCACCCCAACGGTCTGGTCGTGCATCGTCTACGGCGCCAACAGCCCGAGGCGCATTGGCGCTCAGTCGTCCAGGGGGTGAGAACTCAATGTCCACCAAGGGCAAGTCTTCGCTGAGTGCAAAGCCTTGGGCCAGCCAATCCGCGCCGTAGTGCAGTGAGACGCCTTTGCCGGACGCAACCAGTTTTAATGCCCCAACATATCGGGGCTCGGGGTCAGCAAGGTACCAAAGGTACAGGTCATCTAAGCGCATGTCAGCCCTTGCTGATGTTGTTGGATTTGGATGCACGCATTCGGGTCTCAGCTGATGCCTGAGCACGGGCTTGGCCAAGCTGCACCGCTTGCCGAACATCTAGCTCAAGAGCGCCCAGGTCATGTTCTGGTGATGCCAAGTCTCCCAGCGCACCATCTCTGTTGATGAGCCACAAGGCAGTTGCCACCACACCGATGCTCACAGAGGGGTCACCAGCTTCTAGGCGCTGGAGTGTTGAGAGGCTAACGCCCAATCGCTTTGCCCAAGTGCGCAGTGATTCCTTCCTGCGCAAACGGGCCACAGCAAGGTCTGCACCAAGCTTTTGGAGTAATCCCAAGGTGGCAGGCGGAAGTTGGTTGATGGCTTTGGTGCTTCTTGGCATACCGCTATTAAGATGCAAAATGGCATTTATTGTATCGTTATATCGGTACAAGTCAAGGAGTCCACAGTGAGTAAGCCGCATCAATGCGCTGGGTAATGGTACCCATGGTTGTGAAACGCATCAGAGGCAGAGCATTGCAAGCGCTGCGTCACCACCACCTGAGTGCACATCCTTTATGTGTGGTGTGTATGGCGCAAGGGCGTTTCACAGCAGCAACTGAACTTGATCACATCGTCGCCTTATGCAACGGAGGCGGCAACACGGACAGCAACTACCAAGCCTTGTGCCATGGATGTCACCAGGACAAGACGGCCAAAGACAAGGGCCATACCGTTAGAGCAAGCACGGGCCTAGATGGCTGGCCACGGTGATGCTCAGGCTAATGGTGAGGGGGTAGGGGCCATAAATCACTGCGGGATAAGCCTCGGAAACCGTAGCCCAGCCTCTCTCTAAATTCATTTACGGAAAAACGTATCCAAACGGAACGGATTCAAGCCATGGCAAGAAAAAAAGCACTGAGCCGGGACAGTCACTCGCACGTGATCAAACTCGTCTCAGAACTGTCGGAAGCCATTCCTTTACCGGCGGGCGTGACCCTCAGGGATGAGGCTGAGATGGTCATTTGGGAGCAGTTCACCCGCGCGCGCACACGTGAGGGCTGGCGAGAGTTTGATTTGCTGACACTGTCCAAGGCGGTTTATCGGAGGCCGACATTCGCAAATATCGAATTGCTTTGGATAAGTCTGGCCCCATCGTCAAGAACGACAAAGGCACCCAGATCGTCAACCCATTCATTTCCCTGATCGACAGTTTGACCAGGTTGCAACTGGCGATCACCCGCACGCTGTCCATGAACCAGACCGCACAAGACCCCCGAACCTTGAATGGTCAGGGGCAAGAGCAAGCCCGACTGCGCAATGTGGTCGATGATTTTGATGACCTGATCCCAAGATGAAAATTGAACAATTGGCTGTTGAGGCCCTGATTCCTTATGCCTTGAACAGCCGCACGCATGACGACACCCAGGTGGCGCAGATTGCAGCCAGCATTCGGGAGTTTGGTTTTACCAATCCGGTCTTGATCGACAAGGATGGCGGCATCATTGCCGGTCATGGCCGAGTCATGGCTGCCAGAAAGCTGGCCCTGACAAAGGTGCCATGTATCCGCATGGCTCATCTGACTTCCGTTGCACCCATTCCCGAGATGTGCAGGTCTGACAGTCGAGCAATTTTGTAGGTCGCGCCCTTCAACCCCAATTGCTTTTGCAGCTGGGTCACCACCACCCAGCGCGGCTCGATGATGAACCCATAGCCCAGTAAGAGGGTCAACGTCAGGGCAATGGCCAACTTCCAAAATTCGCGTTTAGGTTTTGTTTTATGGGCCATCGTTCAAAGTCTATTTGACTGCTGGGCGCGTTCAGAAGTGGCTCTCAGAAACGCACCCAGAGCTTCACTCACTCAGTCCTGATTCTTCCCCTTACCCTCGCTGACCTTCTTGCGCAGGAACGAGGGCATGATCGACTCGCTGATGTGGGTCTCGTCGCCCTCGTAGGCCATCTCTTCTTTGGAAACTAAGCGCCTTGACATGCGCATCATGGAGTAGCGCACCTCCTTGGACATCATTTCGCCGTCTTCATCGGCTAGTTGTCGCAATTGTTTAATCTTGGCGTTCAGCCAGGGATGGTGACCAAAGCGCTTTTCCAGCACGTCCAAAGCCTGCTGTGTGGCTTGTCGGTCGCCGTCTTTGGCCAATTGGCGCAAGTGCTCAGACGCTTTGGCAAAGGACAGTTCTTCCAGCCTGGTGTAGGCCGTCTCGTTGCGCGGTAGGGCCTGCAAGGCGGCTGTGTCCAACACAGGCAGTTGCAGTACAGGCGCATGGGCCTGCATCGCCGTACCATCCAGTGCGGTGCCGCTCACGCTGGCGGCCAGCAAGTCACGCGTTTGGCCTGCCGTGCCGGGGCTCAGGTGCAGGCGCACCGCCACCCAAGCCTCGGCACTCCAAGCCAGATCGGTCATGCGCCAGCTGCCATCGGCCAGCTGCTGGGCAGGGCTGATCATTTCCACAATTACCCCCGGCGCGGGCAACAGCTTGAGCCCGACTTGCCGCAGGTACATGGCTTGCAGCAAAGCCAGCTCCTCGTCAAAACTGTCGTACAGGTCAGCGGCCGTTTGGCCGTAGTAGTTTTGCCCGCCACCTGCGCGGGCCATGCCGATCATCAAATCCTCATTGAAGCCCCGCCCCAAACCCACCGTGGTGGTGCTCACGCCACGACCAAGCCACTCTCGGCACTGCGCCTCGATGGCCGTCAAATCGGTTTCGCCATGGTTGGCTTGCCCATCGGACAACAAAATCAACCGCGACACCGTCTGGTCTGTGCCGCCCTCCAGCTGCTGGGCACCGGCCAGCCAGCCGCCATGCAGGTCGGTCATGCCGCCTGCATCCACCCCAGCCACAGCCTTGGCCACCGCATCGGCCGAACGCATGGGCTGCAAAGGCAGCAGCGTGTCCACCTTGTCGTCGTAGACCACCAACGCCATAGCGTCTTGCGGCGTCAGGTGGCTGGCAATGTGCGTCACGCAGCGCAAAGCCTCTCGCAGTGGTTGGCCGTTCATGCTGCCCGAGCGGTCTACCACCAAAGCCAGGCGTTTGGGCAAATGAGTTGCCACCAGATTCGCAGGCCGGTCTGGCGCTTGCACCCGAACCAGCACCTCCAGCGCACCGCCTGCTGCAGGCACACCCGCTTGCAGCGGAGAAAAAACAATCGTCGGTTGGGTCATCATGGGCTCCTTGGGTTGGTCAGGGCCCTGATGTTGTCAGGATCGAGGCTCAGGGTGAGAGCCTGCGCGGCTGTTCAGGTGAACAGTGAAAAGTTGTCTCAACTGTTCAGATGGCAGAAATTGCATTCCTACGCCATATGGGGCTACAAGCACGGGTGTTGAGTTTGGTGGAAAGAGAATAGACCACGTCCCTGGGTTTTTGAACAGTTAGGTAGGCTCTTGGCGCGAGCCTCTGATGTTGCACCATGGTTTTTTGATTATTTGGAAGACCACCATGACTGCTTTCTCAAACCGCGAGGCGTGGCTGCTTGCAACAGTGCAATTGCTCAATTGCCTATCCGCATGGTCAATTGAAGGTCCACCATGTCCGAAAGATTTCTGTCCCACGACCCCTTACAAGTTGCAAAAGCTGCGGCTTTGCAGTGCCCATCTTCAAAAAATTCCTGACCTTTGGCCCGCCGCTGTGCCCTCAACACAAAACAGAGATGGAGCATGTTGGCCCTTGGGAGGCTTGAATTTCTCCCAAGAAGTCCAGCTCAAAGGTTAAGCGACGTTCATGGGCTCAGTTCTCCTGAGATTTAAAGGGACATCCTCATGAATGCGTGATTTGCCGTCACCTCAATCGGTTTCCCTTATACACATCAGACCGCAGCCAAAATAGCCATCAAAAAAGCACCCTCTTGCTCATGACCCATGATGAATACCCACTCAGAGTCAAGATGCTGTCAGCGAAGACCGTGACTTACTCGCTCAGGCACGGGCAAGAGGAGCAATTGGCGTGTCGCCGTTGGAGATGTGGGCGATGGTGGGTAAAGCAATATGAAAGAAGTAACTTGAGATGCTTTGGGTTTTGCAAATTGTCTCAGCCTCAAACCGTCGAAGCCTCTGAAGTTAAGGGCATTTCTTCCTACAAGATTGGATTTTCCTCAGGTAAGCTCACAGACAATTTATGTTTTCTACGAATAAGCAACAGCCGCATGTCTGACCGTCGCAATGATCTGCTCACCCAATACGGTTTCCGGTTTGGGAAAAATGGCCCGCACGCTGCCCGGACCATGATGCTGGACGACTTGAAGGTGCTGCTTGCCGCGGTTCCGCAAGAGGCCAATGAAACTGACTACGCCCATCAAGTTATCGATTTGAATGTGCTGGGCAAACCCACCAAAAAGGCGAGAGAACTCGCATACAGGCATCTGGTGACCTTGTATGGACTGGACCCCAAATTCCCTTTGTTCCGAATGTTTCGCCGTCTCTGGGCTGCCGACGAGCAAGCTCAGCCCGTCTTGGCATTGACCGTGGCCCTTGCCAGAGATCCATTGTTGGCTGGTACTCAAGAATTCATTTTGCAAAAACATGATGGCCAGCATGTGAGCCGTGAAGACCTTGAAGCGCTTTTGGTGCAGTCCCACCCAGACCGCTTCAGCCCGGCTTCCTTGAAATCATTCGCTCAAAACGTCAATGGCACTTGGACATTTGCTGGGTATTTGGCAGGTCGCAATCGCAAAACACGCTCTCAGCCAGTCATCACGCCAGCCAACGTGGCCATGTGCTTATTCATGGGGCACTTGCAAGGCATGTCTGGTCAGCGCCTGTTTACTTCCAGTTGGTGCAAGCTCATTCCCGGCTCAGAACAAGACATTGAATCGCTGACGAATGCTGCTTATCACCGGGGGCTGATCGTTTTTCTCAATGCCGGAGGCGTCAAAGAAGTGCGTTTTTCAGACAGCTTGACCCCCACAGAAGATCAAATTCGCCAGGAACTAGCCCATGAGCTCTAAAGTCAGCAAGCTGGCCGCCACCTACAAACAGCACCTAAGCGTGCCTTGGCAAGAGGGTATAGCGGGCATTCAACGTGTCATCTTTGCGGTCTATGACAAGACTGATGAACTGCGCCTGCGAGCGAATGTTGGTGAATTCCAGCTGGCCACGCAACAAGCCCAAAAGAAATGGTTGTTGATCGATGTGACCAACGCCTTTCCAGAATGGATGGCGAAGCAAGAGTACCGCGACGCCTACTTTGAATCCCCTGAAGACTTAGCCGGTTACCAAACAGGCGAATTGACGCTATTCGTCAATGAGTTGATTGATCAGCTCAAGCAGCAGATACAACAAGCATCCGACAACAACACCGTCGTGGCGTTGCTGGGGGTTGGAAGTCTATTTGGCCTGGCACGGGTGTCTACCGTTGTTGAAGGCATCAAGGATGTCATTCAAGGCCGACTATTGGTCTTTTTCCCGGGTGAACATCACCCCGATAGCCACACCTACAGACTGCTGGACGCACGCGACGGCTGGAATTACCTGGCCATTCCGTTGACCGCCAACGAATCGAACTGAACAAAACCTAAAGAGCAATGACCATGATCAACAGGGACATTTACAACAAAGCACCGCAAGACAACCGCTTGGTGAACAACGGAGTGGCTGAAGTATCCGAGGACCATTCGGAGGCAGCCCAGTCGATTCTTCGCTACGAGCTTGAAACCTTTGTGTGTGACGGTCAGTACGAAAAAGGCATTGAGACCATCTTGGACAAGTTCTTGATGAACTTGAGCTCTAAGACCGAGCAGCCCGGCGTCTGGGTTTCTGGCTTTTACGGCAGCGGTAAATCACATTTGGCCAAAATGCTCCGGACTTTGTGGACCGATTACACGTTTGCGGATGGCGCAGCCGCCAGAAGCATTGCCAAATTGCCTGACGGCGTCATTGAGCACCTGAAAGAACTCACGACACAGGGCAAGCGCCTGGGTGGGTTGCATGCAGCTGCTGGCAAGTTGGGTGCTGGTGCAGGCGACAAAGTGCGCTTGGCATTGCTGAGCATCATCTTCAAATCCAAAGGTTTGCCTGAGCAATACAACCAAGCTCAGTTCTTGCTCTGGTTGCAAAAAGAAGAACTGGTCGACAAATTGCAAGCAGAGCTGAAAACAGTGGGTAAAACCCTTGAGCAAGAACTGCCGCACATGTATGTGTCTGGGCACTTGGCCAAAGCGCTTTTGAAGGTCCAACCAGACCTGGGGTCTTCCGAGGCGGATGTGAAGCAAATATTGAAGGCTCAATTCCCGCAGGTCACTGACATCACCAGCGAACAATTGGTCGCAGCCATTGAGGCCACCCTATCGAATAACGGCAAGTTCCCCTTGACTTTGGTGGTTTTGGACGAGGTGCAGCAATACATCGGCACCGATGCAGAAAAGGCTTTCCAAATCCAAGAAGTGACCGAGACACTTTCAAAGAAGTTCAATGGCCAGCTGTTGTTTGTAGGCACGGGCCAATCGGCCCTTTCTGGCATGCCCAATTTGCAGCGACTCATGGGCCGCTTTCCAGTGCAAGTGATGTTGGGTGACTGGGACGTGGAGAACGTTACCCGCCAAATCATCCTGGCGAAGAAGCCGTCAGCACAACCTCAGATCGAGACCATTTGGCGAGCCAACCTGGGCGAGATTTCGCGTCATTTGCGGGGCACTAAGCTGGAGCATGTGACCGAAGACGAGTCACAGATGACGTCGGATTACCCGCTGCTGCCTGTCCGTCGTCGTTTTTGGGAGCGTGTCCTGCGCACTATCGACACCACGGGCACCGTGTCTCAGTTGCGCAGCCAATTGCGTGTGGTGCATGAAGCTGTTTTGGCCACCGCGAATGAGCCTCTGGGTCATGTGGTTTCTGGCGACTTTTTGTACGATCAAATTGCCCCCAACTTGGTATCGACTGCCCAGTTGCCCAAAGAGGTTTTTGAGAATGTCCAAAAATTTGCCGCGGGCGATGCAGACAGTCAACTCAAAGCTAAACTGCTCAAGTTGATTTACCTCATCAACAAACTGCCAGCCGATGCGGCGGTGGACTTGGGCCTCAAAGCCACCGAAGACGTATTAGCTGACTTGTTGGTAACCGATCTTTCTGCTGGTTCCGCAGAACTCAGAAAAATTCTGCCCGCCTTGTTGGACCAGCTGCAAAACAAAGACCGCCTGGTCATGGCTTTGGCGGGTGGTACGGGCACCGAATACCGCTTGCAGACCCGCGAATCCAGCGCTTGGTACGACGAGTACCGTGCTCAAGAGGCTGACTTCAAGTCTTCGCCCCAGCGTGTAGAGCAAAAGCGGGCCGAACTGCTGAAAGCCCGTTATGGCGAAGTCCTGAAAAAAGTCCGTGTCACGCAGGGCAAAGACAACGTTGAGCGCAAGCTCACCCCCAGCTACGACGAAACCCTGCCGCGAGACAACGACAAAAATCTCATTCTGTGGGTGCAAGACGGCTGGCAAACCGAAGAGCGCTCACTGATTGCAGAGGCCAAAGCCAAGGGCGCGGACAACCCAACCTTATTCGCCTTTTTGCCAGCGGAGAACAAAACAGGGTTGACCAACGCCATTGTTGCTCTGGAAGCTGCTCGCAACACATTGCAAAAGAAGGGCAGCCCATCGACCGAAGAGGGACGCGACGCCCAACGCTCTATGGAAAGCCGCCAGCGCAACGCTGAAAAGGAATTGGCCGACCTGCTCGACAAATTAATGGTCGGTGCGCGCCTGTTCATGGCAGGTGGTCAAGAAGCCACTGAAGGCCAAGACCTAGCCGATCGCATCAACCGTGCAGCCAAGTCGTCCGTGATTCGTTTGTACAACCAGTTTGACGCAGCAGACCACGATCAGTGGAGCAAAGTGCTGGATGAAGCCCGTAAGGGCAACCTGGAAGCCATGAAGGCGGTAGGTCACAACCAAGAGGCAGACAAACATCCCGTGTGCCAAAAGCTGCTGGCCTTCATTGGGTTGAACAAAAAAGGCTCAGACATACGGGAGCAGTTTGAAAGCCCTCCCTATGGCTGGCCCCGTGATGCCATCGACGGTGCGCTCTATGCTTTGCTGGCCGCTGGCCACATCAAAGCGACTGATGCCACAAGCAAGGCCGTGGATGTGAAAAGCTTGGATCGTGCTCGCCTAACCCAGGCCAATTTTCAGCGTGAATCCATCACCATCACGCCACCGCAGCTCATCAAAATCAGGCAGCTGTTCAGCCAAGTGGGCGTGCCCTGCCAACCCAAAGAAGAGCAGACCAAAGTGCCTGCGCTGCTCGCCAAATTGCGGGACCAGGCAAGCAAAGCGGGTGGGCATGCTCCTGCACCTGAGTCACCCAAGTTCACTGTTGTGGAGGCCATTGAAGCCCAATCTGGCAACGCACAGCTGTTGGAGCTGTTCAACCGATACGACGAGTTGCAGACTCTTTCCAAAGAATGGGGGCAAACCGCAGAAACCATTGCCAAGCGCCTTCCTGTTTGGAGTCAGCTGAAGGAATTGCTGCGTCACGCGCAAACCCTGGGTCCTTACGCCAACCTGAAGTCCGAACTGGACGCCATCGAGTTGCAACGCAGTCTTCTGGTCGATCCTGACGCCGTTCGCCCGCTGCTGGATAAAACGGTTGACTTGTTGCGCCAGGCGCTGAACGCCAAATTGGACGCTTTTGCACAGGCCTACGCCCAGCAGCAAAGCCAACTCTTTGCCGATGCCGAGTGGAAGAAGCTGATCGACGCACAGCGCGAGGACCTGAGCAACAAGCACCACCTGACTGCGCCTGATGCAGTGCAGCTCAGCACGCCAGAAGAACTGCAAGACGCACTGGACGACTGCGATCTGGACCACTGGGTGTCAAAAACCCAGGCGCTGCCCAGCCGTTTTGAGGCCGCACGCCATGCCGCCGTGCAATTGCTCAAGCCCAATGTGGTTCATGTTTCTCTTCCAAGGAGAACGTTAAACGACGCAATTGAACTAAAGGCATGGTTGGATGAGGTTGATCAACTTATCTCCTCCAAAATAAAAAATGGGCCTGTCAGCCTCTAAATTTTTAAAGTCGTTAAAAGATCCAGCCGCGCATCAACATCTACTAAGGAAAAACTGTGAAGTCACCAAAGCAAGTTCGAGCCGACATTCGCACCTTGACGGTCCACCTGAGTCAGGTTCGCGAGGCTTTGGATAAGCGCGCAAACACCAGCATCGCCAATATTGGCAAGGAGTGCAAACGCACAGCAGATGTTCTTGGTGAATTGTTAAAGGCTCAGGAACTCCCTGAGGTCTATAAAGTTGCGGTTGTTGGCCGCTTCAAGACGGGTAAATCATCATTCGTAAATGAGCTGTTGGGTGCGCGCCTGGCCAGTGAAGACACTAATCCCGAAACGGCAGCCATTACGAGCTTTCGCCATGGCAACCAGATCAAGGCGACGGTGCGGTTTGTGCCACAGCAAGAGTGGGTCAAATTGCAAACGTTGCACACAGAGGATGCTAAACATGTTGATGCTCACAGGTTGAAAATTTGGAATACCTTTTCTAAACCTAAAAAAACAAAAGACGGTGCCGTAAATGAGGTTTTTGATTTGCCCGCATTGGAGCGCATGTATGTCAAACCTGGTGGGCATGAAATTGAAATACTGCTGACACCAGACGGAACGAAGAAGTCGGAAAATGAATTTCGCAGACAACTGAAAGAATTCACATCGGGCGCCAAACCTTTGCATTGCTTGGTCAGAGCCATCGAAATCACTTCACCTGCTCCTATTCTTGATGAAGGTGTCCTGTTAATCGATACGCCCGGCCTCGATGATACGGAGCGTTTTCGTGTCAGTTTGACCGAAAAAACCGTTGAAGATGTTGATGCTGTCTTGTTTTTGACCAAGTCAGGGGTTGCATACAGCCAGTCAGAAAAAGATTTTCTTTTGTCCCTGCTGCGTAAAGGCACGGTCAAACAACTCATTGTCGTGATCACCCAGGTTGACCAAACCTATGACCAGCATGTGCGTGCAGCTGAGGACAACGACGAAGACCCCGAGTCGCTTGCAGTTCGTATTGAGCGTGAGCGCACACGCATCGCGGCAGAGGTCAATGCCACACTCAATGATTTGAGTCACGACGACACCCCTGCTATGCGTCGATACCGTGAGCAGCTTGGCAACGTCGAAATCGCTTTCACATCTGCAGTGCTGCACCGTGACTGGAAAGCAAACAAACCTGTTGCCTACGCCATTGACCCAGCCGACCCTGGTGGCGTTGAAAGACTCAAAGCTCAATTACTTCGTTTACTGTCCACCGAATCCCGCCTTGCGCTGACGGCCCAAAGCATATCGATCGGTGCCCGTACACACTTGCTTGATTTACAAGCCGTATTGCAGACTAAGCTGTTGGCCATTCGTGACATCAAAGATAAGGAGGTCGCGGAGCAAAAGCTCCATACATTTCGTGGTGAATTTGGGGCGGCTAGCGAACGGTTTGAAGGGGCTGTTAAGCGACAAGTAGTCTTGCTGGATGAGCGACTTAAGGAGAAACGCCTTCAGCATGAAATTTTGGTGGAGAACATTGGCTTGTTGGCCGAGCAACAGATTGCTTCTTTTGAATCCAATGATGTGGGTCGCCATTGGCGGACCCGTCGTTCTGGTTATTGGGGTCACATGAGTGATTTCCAGGCACGGGTTGCCAACCGAATTTTTCCAAAAGTACAGCACATGTTGAGCGACTACACCGGTCTTTTTGCCGCGTTCGCAACGGATTTTGAGATATACCTCAATGTCCTGTCCTCAGAGGGAGCCAAGATCTCAGAATCACTGGAGCTCGGGGCCACCATGCCCTTTGATGTCACGATAAAGCTCAAAGAATCACTTGAGCGCTCACTTCAAAGTGCGCAGGACCTCATCTCTGCCGAGGAACTCCGAGTCACCACCATGCTCGACGATTTCGTCACCGATGAGGTCTCTGATCGCATCACAGAGCGCCGAACCAAAGTCTCGTCCATTTGGGGTGCTGGAACCACAAACTACCAGTCCGCTGAGGTTCGTGATTTCTACGGTGAGGTCAAGTCATTACTGTCTGCTGCTCTCGATGCGCATTTGAAAAACCGAGCCGAAGAATTTGGCCAATATCTTGTGGTTGAAGCAGAGGCTGCACCAAGAGATGCTTTGAACGAGGTGCAGGTGCTTCTCGAGCAAGCGTCCGACAACATTCGTGCAGCGGCAGCAGCGGTGCTGGCAGACCAAAAAGAAGGCGTATCGTCATTGGTTGAGGCTATAAACGCTGAGTGTACCGAACCACTTTTCTTGGCTGACCAATTACTGGCCTTGGGCAGTAGCCCCCAGGATGAGTCCAACAAATTAGGTGTCATGTTGGCGGAGTCTCTTGAAGCTTTGCCGATGAGTTTGGCGTCCGATACTCTGACTACACCTCAGGCCCAAGTTGGAGCGGTAACGGATACTAAAAGCGAGATGCCGTCCACATTGTCAATTAATGAAATACGCGCCGATGCAGATTGGGTCTCCAACACGCAGCAGCATGCAACTGTCATCATTGACAGAATTCGATTGCTAGACAGCGCAACAGGATGGCCATTTAGCAAGATATTTGATGCCCGTCTTCTCAAAGGCGCTTTGCGCATGACGTTGATTGATCCTTATCTTGCCTCGCACCATCAAATCCGCAACCTCAACGAATTTTTGCTGCATATCGCAGAAACAACGCGACCTAAATCGATTGAAATCGTTACACGATTGGAACCGTCGGACATGGTCGGACACCAAGAAAGAGCCATCGACAACGCCGCCAAAGACTTGTTTCAGAACTTTGGCATGTCCTTGACTTTGAGGCGTGAAGCAAATCTCCACGACCGTTACCTTGTTCTTGACCATGGCGTTCTGTTCAAACTCGGACGCGGCCTGGATATTTATAAGCCTGCAACTGGCTTGGCAGCACACCGCCAAGCCAGTCGCCGTGTGCGCGAAACCGAGGTTGACGTGTTCGGTTTGCCTGGCCACCCTGTGCTCAAAGAGTTTCTAGCCGCATCCAATTAAAAATCATGTCGACACACTCAATGAATCAGTAGCATTTGTATCCCATGATCGCCACTGTTCAGAACAAAAATCATGCCGAGTCATAACCGCAACAACCAGCCCCTGCCCAAACCCCTGCGCACGCAGCTAGAAAACACAGTCAAAGCCGCCCGTGATGTGGCCGAGGTGGCTGCCACTGCTGCTCTGGCTCAGCTGGCCGTGGGCGAGGGCAAAGCGCCAGACTATTTGACCGATGATCAAAAAGCCCTGCGTCGTCGCCTGCGTGCACACGGTCGAGCCTTGGGCGATATCAAAGCCGCAGACGACAGCCAAAGCATTCGCCACCTGGTGTGGGAAACCGCCTATGAACACTGGCACCGCATGCTGTTTGCCCGCTTCTTGGCAGAAAACGGTTTGCTGCTGTGGGAGCCGGGGTCTGCTGTGACATTAGATGAGTGCGATCAAATAGCGCAAGATCCATCTATCAACCTGGGTGCCAAAAGTGGCTGGGACTTGGCTGGCAAGCTAGCCGCCCGCATGCTGCCGCAAGTCTTCAAGCCGCAGCACCCGGTGTTTGACATGGCCTTTGCCATCGAACACCAGCGCAAACTCGAAACGCTGTTGGCCGCTTTGCCCGAAGAAGTCTTCAAAGCCAGCGACAGCTTGGGCTGGGTTTATCAGTTCTGGCAAGCCAAACGCAAAGACGAGGTCAACGCCTCTGAAGTCAAGATCGGCGCAGACGAGCTATCTGCCGTCACACAGCTCTTCACCGAGCCCTACATGGTGGACTTCCTTCTGCACAACTCGCTGGGCGCTTGGTGGACCACACGCCACCCCGGTAAGACCTGCCCCGTGCCGCTAACCTATTTGCGTACCTTGGATGACGGCACGCCTGCTGCAGGTAAGTTTGAAGGCTGGCCCGACACCCTAGAGCAATTCAAGCTGCTGGACCCTTGCTGCGGCTCGGGCCACTTCTTGGTGGCGGCTTTCTTGTTGCTGGTGCCCATGCGCATGGCGGCCGAAGGTTTGACCGCCATGGATGCGGTGGACCTGGTGCTGCAAGACAACCTGCATGGTCTGGAGCTGGATGCTCGCTGCGTGGAGATCGCAGTGTTTGCCTTGGCCTTGGCAGCATGGCGCTTCCCTGATGAAAACGACGACCCTCTGGGTGTGCGAGCAGACATGCCCTCCCCCAACATCGCCTGTTGCGGCTTGAAGGTCGGTGCCAAGTCTGCTGAGTGGACGGCACTGGTGCCTGACCATGTTGAAAACGCCGATGAACTGAAGAATGGCTTGCGGCAACTGCACAAAGCATTCACGCAAGCGCCCATTCTGGGCAGCTTGTTGGACACAGGCAAAGCAAGTGGAGACCTCTTTACGGCCGATTACAAACTGTTATCCAGCTTGTTGCAGCAGGCACTCAAGGCCGAGCAGCAACCTGACTTGTTGGAGGATGCTTCTGCCACCTGGAACAATGCGTTAACAGCTCTAGGCTTGCTCGATGCTGCACGCTTGTTGGATGACCGATATCACTTGGTCATCACCAACGTGCCTTACTTGGCGCGAGGCAAGCAAAACGATACGCTGAAGGAATACTGCGAAACGCATTACGCAGATGCCAGGAACGATTTGGCCAATGTGTTCTTGGAACGTTGCCTCGAACTCAGTCAAGAACAAGGTGCGGGCGTTGTGCAAATTGTGATGCCGCAGAACTGGTTGTTCTTGGGCAGTTACAAGAAACAACGTGAATCGTTGCTCAAGCGGGTGCAGTGGAACCTTCTGGCGCGGTTGGGACCTGGAGCTTTTGAAACCATTAGTGGTGAGGTTGTACAGGCAGTTCTTTTAACTCAGACAAAAGCCCAAGCGTTGGACAGTTTCGAGTTGCGAGGCTTAGATGTGAGTGAGTACAAGTTTGCACAGGATAAAGCTAGTGCTTTGTCTTCTACGGTAAGTATTCTTTCGATAGGGCAGTCAGTACAACTTAGCAATGCCGACTACAGAATTTCCTTTGAGGAAAAGAGGGTTCGCAAGAATGGGTTGCTTACTGTTTATCGAGGGTCACATCCAGGCCAAACCGCCAGGGTTGTACGAAATTTTTGGGAACAATCCAAATCAAATGACTGGGTGTATCTTGAGTCCTCGCCCACCGGAGGGGGCGCTTACACTGGGAAAAGTTATTTTATTTATTCTCTGCCCAAGTTGCAGGCAGACGGAATTATCGAATTCGGAAAACGTGGAGAGGATGCTTGGGGCAAGCGTGGTGTTATCGTTTCTCAAATGGCAGAATTGACAGGAAGTCTATATTGCGGCGAGATATTTGATAACAACACTAAGGTCATCGTGCCCAAGGACCCCAGACACTTGTTGCATCTTTGGCATTATGTTGAATCAGGTCAGTTTCTTCGCGATGCAAGGGGATTAAATCAAAAACTTGACGTAAGTAAAGAGACCATTGAGGTTATTCCCTTTAACCCTAACGACTGGGCCCAGCAGGTCGCAGCCAATTTTTCTGGTGGAGTGCCAATGTTGTACTCCGACGACCCAACTCAATGGCTATTCCACGGCCACCCTCAGCCCGCCACTGATCCACTTCAAGCCGCAGTCGCCCGCCTAGCCGGTTACCTCTGGCCCGCCGAAACCGATACGGCCATGGAGTTGTCCGACGATGCCCGTATCTGGATTGCACATTGCGACAAACTGGCTGAGCACATCGACGACGACGGCATCGTCTGCTTACCCTCGGTGCGCGGCGAGCCTGCAGCTCATGACCGTTTGATGAAGCTTTTAATTGCGGCCTGGGAGACGGTACAGCCTGGCAGCTGGAAGCCCGCAGTGCTTGACAAGATGCTGGCCGATGCCGATTGGGCAGGCAAGGGCCTGGACCTGTGGTTGCGCGAAAAGTTCTTCGAGCAGCACGCCAAACGGTTCCACCACCGGCCCTTCATCTGGCATGTCTGGGACGGCCTGAAAGACGGCTTTGGTGCGCTGGTCAACTACCACAAGCTCGACACCAAAAACCTAGAGCGGCTGATCCACACCTACCTGGGCGACTGGATTCGCCAGCAAGAAGGTGGCGTGCGCGATGGTGTGGACGGAGCCCCAAACCGACTGGCGGCAGCACTCGACCTCAAGCGCCGTTTGGAGCTGATTTTGGAGGGCGAAAAGCCCTACGACATCTTCGTGCGCTGGAAGTCTCTGGCCGAGCAACCCATCGGCTGGAACCCCGACCTGAACGACGGCGTGCGCATGAACATCCGCCCCTTCATGGCCGCAGAAGTCCTGCGCCACAACAAGAAGCCCAAACTCAACATCACCTGGGAAAAAGACCGAGGCAAAGATGTTGAGAGTGCACCTTGGTTCAAGGTGCACAAGGGAGATCGGATTAACGATCATCATTTGACGTTGGCTGAGAAAATGGCGTCAAAGTCAAAAGCAGGAGAGAGCACATGAATATGCACATTGGCACAGTCCAACTGCTCAACTATTTGAAGCACCGTGATTTGACGGTGAGCTTCAATTCGCAGTTCAACGTGATTGTTGG
>CAITSG010000518.1 GCA_903894995.1 uncultured Burkholderiales bacterium | reverse complement strand
TGGTTGAGCAGCTCGGCAAAGGCCATGGCCATCTTGACCTTGTCGCCATAAAAGCGGTCGGCCACAGTGTCCACAATGGTCATGGGCCCAGGCAAGGTGAATTTCAGTTTTTTCTTGGTGTGGGCACGCGCCAACTGGGCTTCAAAAGCGTGCACACGGCCCTTCAGGCGAAGCGGCGCAATGACTTGCGGCACCTGCGCGTCGTAGCGGTTGTTGCGGATGCCCATGGTGACTTTGTTCACAAAGTCGATGCCCTCGACCTGCTCAACAAAGCCGTGCACAAAGTGCTGGCGGGCTTGTTCGCCGTCGCCGATCACGTCCAGGCCTGCGTCTTCCTGCGCCTTGATCCACAGCAGCGTGGCGTCGGCCTTGGCTTGCTGCAACTCGGGGCCTTGGGTGGTCCACTGGGGCCAGAGTTTTTCGGTTTCGGCAAGCCAAGCGGGTTTGGGCAAGCTGCCAGCGATTGCAGTGGTGAACATGTCAGAAATCCTGAGGGTTTAAAAATCAAAGCGGGGAGTTTGCAACAAGTGCAAATTCTTGGGCGAGGAGTTCGTACGATCGGCATTGGGCGGCGGGGTCATGCGTCCAGGTGATGACGACCAGCTCCTCGACCTCCAGCCGCGTCGCCAATTGGCGCAGCTTGTGGCCCACGGTGGCGGCAGAGCCAATCAAGGCCCCATCGCGCAGGCGTTGCAGCGCAAACTGCTCTGCCGTGCTGTAGTCACGCGCCGCTTCTTCGGGCGGCAACAGCACCCCGATGCGGCCCAGGTTGCGGTCCATCTTCCAGCGGGCGCGGCTTTCAAACAGGCGCAGCGCCTCTTCGTCGGTGTCGGCGGCCAAGGCCCAGACGCACAGGGCTGCATGGGGCTTTTGCAGCGCCTCACTGGGTCGGAAAGTCTCTCGGTAAATCTGCAAGGCTTCGTCAGCGCCCTGCCCGTCTGTAATGAAATAGGCAAACGCATAGGGTAGCCCCAAGTGCGCGGCCAATTGGGCACCGTAGTCCGAGCTGCCCAGCATCCAGACGGTGGGCGAAGTCTCTGACTGCGGATAGGCGTACACGTTGTGCCCCGGGTGGCCGGGCGGCAGATTGCGCCCGCTCACCCAAGCTTGCATTTCCATGACCTGTTGCGGAAAACGCTCAGAGGCGCTGCGATCGGGGTTGAGCAACTGCGCGGTGCGCCCGTCGCTGCCGGGGGCGCGGCCCACGCCCAGGTCGATGCGACCGGGGGCCAGGGCGTCCAGCACACGGAACTGCTCGGCCACTTTCAGGGGCGCGTAGTGAGGCAGCATCACCCCCGCGCTGCCGATGCGGATGCGCTGGGTGCGGGCGGCAATCGCGGCCATCAAGACCTCGGGGGCACTGCCCACGATGCTGGGGTGGCTGTGGTGCTCACTCACCCAAAAGCGGTCATAACCCCAGGCCTCGGCTTTTTGCGCCAGGTCCAAGGTCTGGCGAATGGTCGCGTCCTGGCCGCGCCCGGTGGCAGCGGCAGACTGGTCAAGGATGGAAAGTCTCAAGCTCATTCGGCAATTTTTCTGGGATGGGCTTTGGCGGCGGGTCGGACTCAGCCCTTTGCAGGTGCGCCCAAAGCGGCCATTTCGGCTTCTTGCAGAGCCCGCCACATGACTTTGCCGCTTCCGCTCTTGGGCAAAGCATCGACAAAACTCACAGCGCGGGGCATTTTGTAAACGGCCATGTTCTCACGGCACCAGTCGATGATGTCTTGCTCAGACACTTGGCCTTTGTGGTCTTGCCGCAAAACCACCACGGCCTTGACCGATTCACCCCGGTAGGCGTCGCGGGTGGCGATGATGCAGGCCTCTTGAATGGCCGGGTGGCGGAACATCAGGGCCTCGACCTCGGCAGGCCAGACCTTGAAACCGCTGGCGTTGATCATGCGCTTCAAGCGGTCGGTCATGAAAAAGTAACCCTCTTCATCGACCCGGCCCATGTCGCCCGAGCGGAAAAAATGGAACCCATCGCGGTCAAAGAAAGCAGCAGCAGTGGCCTCGGGGCGCTTCCAATAACCCTTGAACACCTGGGGGCCACAAATCACGATCTCGCCAGACTCCCCTGTTGGCAATTCCGCCAGGGTGTCAGGATCAACGATGCGCGATTCAACGCTCATGAACGGAATGCCCAGGCACTGTTTTTTGGGTGCGTCGGGCGGGTTGGTGTGCGAAGGTGCTGCCGTTTCGGTCAGGCCATAACCCTCCACATAACGCAGGCCAAACTGATCCAGCAAACGTTGCGCCACAGCTTCAGGCATGGCGGCGCCACCACCGCCGATGTAGGTCAAGCTGTTCAAGTCATAACGGTCCATGTGTGGACTGCCCAGCAGGTCAATCACCATGGTCGGGATATTGGTCCAGTGGGTGACACGCCATTTGGAGATCAAATGCCCGGCCACATCGCGGTCCCAACGCGGCATGATCACCAAGCTGGCCCCCAACAAAATGCTGGTGTGCATCACACTGACCATGCCGGTGATGTGGAACATGGGCACCACACACAAGGTCACGTTTTCGGGCGTGCCATTGCCCCACAAGCCACTGGACATGGCGTTGTGCATGATGGTGCCGTGCGTGTGCATGCAGCCCTTGGGCAAACCGGTGGTGCCACTGGTGTAGGGCAAGATGGCCAAATCCTCAGGCTTGGCCTGAGGCGGCGGCAGTTCTACCACAGGCGCTGCCATCAGGTCGGCCCAAGCGTGCACCTGTCCCGAAGTCAAAACGGGCAAGGCCCGGGTCGGCAACAACCACGGCCGCCAAGCCTCGGGCATTTCGTCGGGCCCGACCGTTGCCGGATCAAAGACATCGGTGAACTGCGTCACCACCAAATGCACGAGGCGCTGCTCGGCTGGCAAGGCTTCACTGGCCAGCGACAGGTCAGGAGCCAAGTCGGCGGTGGTCACAGCGACTTTGGTGTCAGGGTCGGTGATGTAGTGCTTGAGTTCTTCAGCCCGGTTCATGGGGTTGACCGGCACCACCACCGCATCGATTCGCAAAATGGCAAAGTGCGTGATGACCAACTGCGGGCAGTTTTGCATGTCCAGGACCACGCGGTCACCTGCCTGCACCCCCAAAGCCTTGAGCTGCCCGGCCAGCTGCTCGGCATGGGCCATGAGCTCCCGGTATGTCCAAACACGTCCCATGAAGACCAGAGCCGCCTTATCGGGATACCGCAGAGCACTGACCGCCAGGTTCATCCACAAAGACGTTGCAGGCGCGTTGATCCTGGCGGGCAGACGCGCTGGCCAAACGGCAGCATGTGCAGACATTGAAGGTCTCCTTGAGTTGGTGAGCAATGTTAATCGTCACCTTGCAACGAGCAGCACAGTTCTTTGTCACAGGCGGGACCATCACTGAAACGCCACTTGACCTCATTTAAATTGTGTCTATTTGTTTTATTGCACGTATTAAAGTACTATTTTTTAACCTGTTTCGCACTTTTATCATTAAAATAAAGACATGCAAATACACCACACGCCCGACACGCCAGAAGACTACTGCGGCACCACCTATGCAGCCAAATTGCTCGGACTGTCCGTGGGTACCATCCAGACTTTGGTTGAAAAAAACGAGCTGCAGGCTTGGAAAACCCAAGGGGGTCATCGCCGCATCTCCATGCCCTCCATTCGGGACTACCAAAAAAAGCACAACATGCTCATGAGCCCGATTGAAAGTCGGGAGTACCGGCTGAGGGTTTTGCTGGTCGAAGATGACCCGGTCACGCGAGACATGGTGCGAGATTTTTGCAACCGTTGCGAAATGCCCGTCGACTGCACGGCCATGTCTTCCGGACTTGAAGCCCTGATCGACATGGCGAGCATCCAACCCGATGTGCTGATCGCCGACTTGAACATGCCAGGCGTCGATGGATTTGAGTTGCTGCGCACCCTCAAACATTCGGCCCAATTCCAACGCATGACTTGCTTGGTCATTTCGGCCTTGTCACAAGAAGAAATCGCCGCCAAGGGAGGCCTGCCTGAGGGCACCATCTTCATGGCCAAGCCCGTGAACATGCAGTGGTTCAACGGCTTTTTCACAGCCCTCATCGCGGGCCGAAAATTTGACCACCACCCCGCTTGACACCTGGCCCGAGTGTCATGGCGGGTCCGAACGGACGTCCCCACGTCAGTGACCTCATTCCCCAAGGCCGCTTTCATGCCTTGACATGCACCAACAAGCCCCAAGCCACTTTGGGTTTCAGTTGGGCGTTGGGAAACCCACCTGTTGAGGCCATAAATTCACAAACGCGTGCACGGCCGAACTGCCATAAAGCCCGGCTTGGGTGAAAGGCTCTTGGGCAATCCAGGCGTGCGCAGCGTCGCGATCCGGGAAGTCGATCACCAGCAAGCTGCCCAACATGGTCTGACCGTCATCATGGGTCAGTGGCCCGGCAAAAGCCATGCGATGGGCCACGGTTGCCAAATAAGCTTTGTGTTCCGGGCGAACCCGCTGACGCAGTTCGGCTCGGTCGGGTTTGTCCACAAGGATGAATGCAAACAGCATGGTGGGGTTCTCTGAGAGGCATCGGTCAAGCCAGCTTCATGATCATGACAGGGCGTCGGTCATGGTGAAGTTGTATTCCAAGGTGAAGAAGTCCCGGTCCATGCTTTTGCCGTCCGGTGCTTGGCCAGGTGTTTGGGGCTTGAAGTCTGCGATCAGGGAGGGGCGCACACCAAAGACGGCATCGCTGTTCAGGTTTTGGCTGTTGCGGTCAAAGATGTGGGTGATCAGGGGGCGCTGACCCGGTGCCTGAATCCGGAAGTGCAAATGCGCAGGACGCCAACTTCTTCCGGTGGTGGCTTGGAGCATCTGAATCGCCGTGCCGTCTTGGGGCACGGGGTAATCCACCGGCAAAACAGACCAGAAGCTGTAGCGCCCATCGGAGCCCGTGGTCAATGCGGCACGCGCCCAAGGTCCTTTTTCTTCCAAGCCATCTTGCACATCGTACAGACCCCGATCGTCGGAATGCCAGACGTCAATGACGGCATGGGCCACGGGCTGGCCATGGATGTCCAGGACCTGACCTTGTGCATACATGGGTGTGCCGGCAGCGCCTGCACTGATGTCGGCGCCCATGGGAAATTGGGGTGCGTTTTCAAGCAGGAAGGGGCCGACCAAGGTGGGCTCGGTGGCGTGCTCTGGGCGGGGGTAGTCTTGCGTCACGGTCAGCATCGACAAACCCAGAGCGTCTGAAAAAATCATGAATTCGTTGCGGCCTGGAGAACACCACTTGCCGGTCTCTTCCAGAAAATTCATGGTGAAGGCCCACTCCTCGGCCGTGAGCTTGACCTCTTTGGCAAAGCTGTGAATGTGCTTGATCAAAGACAGCATCAGCTCGCGCAGCCGTGGGTCAGGCGTTTTGGAATACCGTGCCAGCACCTCATCGGTGATCAGGTGCAAGGCGTCGTAACGTTGTTCAGGGGCGTTGGATGTGTCGCTCATGATTGAATTTCCTGGGATGAAAAATCGGTGGCCTGGCGGCGCAAGTGGTCTGCGGGTTTGAGTCTGAATTTGGCAATCTTCATGGAGCCTGTGTGCGGCAGGCTGTCGACCATGACGACGAAACGGGGACGCTTGATGGGCGACAGGTGCAAGCGGGCGTAGGTGTGCACCTGCTCTGGCGTGAGGGTGGTGCCGGGGCGGGGTACCACGGCGAGCAAGATTTCTTCTTCGCCCAGGTCAGATGCCACACCGATCGATGCGCATTCGAGGATGTCAGGGTGGCTGCCGATGGCCGAATCAATCTCGGCGCCCGAGATGTTTTCGCCTCGGCGGCGGATGATGTCTTTCTTGCGGGTGAAGAAAAACAGGAAATCGTCGGCATCTCGGCGCACCAAATCGCCCGTGAGGAACCATCCGTCCCGGAAGCTGGCCGCTGTCTGCTCGGGGTCTTTGAAGTAGCCCTGCATCAAAGTGGGGGTCTTGACCGCCAACTCGCCCACTTCGCCGAGGGGCAATTCTTGACCGTCTTCTCCCATGACCCGAACTTCAGGCCTTGCAATGGCGGGATCGGGATGCGGTGAAATGCAGCCCATGCTGCCCAGTTTGTGAGGCCCCATGAACGGGTTGCTCAGCACGCCGGGGATTTCGGTCATGCCGTAGCACTCGATCAACACCGGCACATGAAAGCGCTGCTGAAAAGTGTCCAGCAAATCGCGGTTCAAAGGTGCCAAAAACATCTTGCGGATGCTGTGCTGGGGGCTAAATTCTTCGATCGGTCGGCGCGCCAAAATAGCCGCAGCCGACATGATCACATTGACTTCGGTGGCACGGGTCTCGGTCGCCTGTTGCCAGAAAGTGGATGCCGAGAAGCGGCGGATCAAAATCAAGGTGCCGCCACACGCCATGGCGCCGCCCAGCGAGTACATCAGCGCATTGATGTGGAACAGCGGCAGCACACACATCAGGCGCTCATCGGGCTGCAAATACATGCGGTGCACAAACGCTTCGGCCGTGAGCAAATAACTCCTCTGGCTGTGCATCACCCCTTTGGGAAAGCCCGTGGTGCCCGAGGTGTAGATGATCATGCAGGTGCTGTCGGCCGAGCCTGTACGCGTGCTGCGGTCCGGTGTGCAGTTTTGCCATTGATGCAGCAATGATATTTCCCCCCCGGGCTGGTCGTGCTCGATCACCACTTGCCAGGGCATGGGTGCCATTTCGCGTGTGGCCTCCTGCACTTTGACCAATGCCTCGGGCGAGCAGATGACGCCCCGCACGCCCGCATGTTCAAAAATGTATTGGGCCTCACGCGCTTCGAATTCGGGGTTACAAGGCACAAGGATCGCGCCCATGCGTGAGCAAGCCATCAGCAAGACCACCGTCGCCGGGTGGTTGTAGGCCATGAGCCCGATGCGGTCGCCCGTTTGCACGCCCCTGTCCAGCAGCCAGGCCACGGCACGGTCGGCTTGTTCGGCGCATGCTTGCCAGGTCATGACGGTACCTTGGTACTCCACCATGGGCTGATCGGTCAACTGGCGCAGGCGTGCCCGGAAAAATTGGTCAACAGAAAAGTCATGCGCCTCGAACTGGCGCAGGACTTCCACAGGTGTCAAAAGCGTTGTTGCGGTCATGGCATGCAACCGTCTTCAGCGAGCCACGGGTGGGCCGTCATAGGTCATGGCCTGCTCGGCCGCGCTGGCGAGTTTGAATCCGATGGGGCGGGTTTGCTCTTCCAGAATGTGCGCCACCAAGGATGCGGTGCGGGCCAGCAAAGGAATGCCCTTGAGTGCACCGGCAGGGTAACCCGCATCCAGCAACACGGCAGGAATGGCCGCAGACACGTTCATCGGGAAAGGTCGCCCATACACACCCTCGACCTGCGAAGCCAAAGCCTGCAGGGCCCGCACATGGTCACCTGCCACGCCCCACTCTTTGGCCAGATCGATCAGCTTGGTGGCGCGTGGATCGCCCAGTTTGTGCACCGGGTGACCAAAGCCGGGCAAGGCCTGCTTGGCGGCCCGAAAGGCTTGCAGGCGTTCTCGCGCCACATCTTCAAGCGCTTGGCCTTGCTGGGCCGATTGGGCCAGCATTGCGATCAGCAGATGTCCGGCCGTCTCAGAGGCCCCCAAAATCACCGGGCCGCAGCCCAGCAGGCCTGCCGCCACTGCGCCTTGCACCGACTCGGGTGCTGCCGACAGGGTCATGCGGGCGGCCTGAACCGAAGGCACCAAGCCATGCTCGGCCAAAGACACCATGGTGGCATCGGCCACGCGGACCAGATTCTCGTTGGGCGTTTGTCCAGTCAATAAAAAAAGAAAATAGGCGGTGAACGATTGCTGGCCAATCACATCGCGGCAAAGGTCTTTGCCGCGCACAACGATGCGGTCCACCTCGGCAATGGCCATGTGCGTGGAGCCCGAGGGTGTGAAGGCGCTGGAGGCAGGAGATGTGCTCATGGGTCTAGGGGTTGTGGTGGAATTTCAAAAGAAAAATGACGTTGTGTGAGGACGTCACCATGAATTCACTGTGAAGGGCATCCACCCCAATTCGCAAGCGCGTTGGCGACAGCGGTTCAAGGGGTTATTCCTAATGGGCGATTTCACGTTGGCTTCCATAATGGATTTTTGAAGTTTTGAGATTTTCATCCACAGCGATCTGAGGAATCAAACATGCAAAAGCGGCCATTTCTGAAAGCACTGGGTTCATCCTTGCTGCTCACTTCGACTTCGACATGGCTGCATGCGCAGACCAAACCAATCCGGGTCGGCAGCACTTTGTCCTTGACGGGCCCATTGGCTGGCACGGCGGTCATGCACAAAATCTCCGGTGAAATTTTCATCGAACAACTGAACAAACGCGGCGGCTTGCTTGGCCGTCCTGTCGAGTGGGTGGTCAAGGATGACCAGTCCAAACCCGACCTCGCTCGGACCTTGTACGAGCAGTTGATCTCGGGTGACAACGTTGACTTGCTGATGGGTCCCTATGCCACGGCCAACTCGCTGGCGGCGATGGGTGTGGCCCAGCGCAACGGCAAAGTGTTGATCACCAACTCGTTTGGCATTCCGTCCTTGGCCAAATACGACATGCACTTTCCCGCCTATGTCATGGGCATCGACCCGGGCACCACCGTGCCCAACACCTTGCTGGATGCGATCGCTGCCAGTGGTGCCAAGCCGCAATCAGTGGCCATGGTGAGCAGCAAATTCCCCTCGGTGGTTTTCTTGTCTGTGGGTGCCAGAGAGGTTTTCAAAAAACGGGGTCTGCGTGAGGCGCTTTGGCTGGAGTGGGAGTTTGGCAACCGCGACTTCGGACCTATCGCCTCTCGCCTGAAAGAAGCCAATGCCGACGTGGTGTGGATTGGATCCATTGGCGCTGAGAGCATTCAATTGCTCGAGGCCATGAACAAGATTGATTACAAACCCAAGATTCATTTCCATGTGTACCCCACGCCTGGGCCACTGGCGCAATCGCCTTTGGCTTCCAATGCGCTGACCTTGACGACCTTTGAGCAGCATGCGCCGTTCACCAACAACCCCGCTTATGCCGAAGCGATCAAGATGTACAACGAACGCGCAGCCAAAGCCAACCTGCCTGACACCGTGTTCGAATTGCAAGCGGCCAATGCGTTCACCGGTTGGCAATTCCTGGAGGCGGGTGTCAAGGGCGCAGGCAGTCTGGAAGATGCCAAAATTTCTGCATGGCTCAAGAAAAACCGCGTGGACACCATCATTGGCAAAGTCCGATTTGATGGCCCCAACAACTATGGCGATGACCTCAACCGCATCAAGCAGTTGCAAGGCGGCAAGTGGGTGGTGATCCACCCCAAAGACGTGGCTCTGCCCGGCAGCAAGATGAATTTCTGACATGCCCAGCGCAGGGCTGTTACTTCAGGCGCTTGCCTCCGGTGTCTTTCTCGGTGCTCTGTATGGCCTGATTGGCTTGGGCGTCGGCTTGGGCTGGGGCTTGCTGCGGCAAATCAACTTGGCGCACTTCGCCTGGGTTTTTTTGTCGGCTTACATCACTTACGAACTCAAGACCCGGTTGGGTGTCGACCCCCTGATCTCGCTGTTGCTGTTGCTGCCGCTGTTTGCCTTGTTGGGGATGGCTTTGCAGACTGTGTTTGCCCGATTTGCCATCACGCCTTTCAACTCTTTGCTGGTGACCTTTGGCATCACCGTGTCGGTGGAGGCTTTGCTACAGTGGATTTGGAGTGCCGATTTTCGCCGCATGACCTCTGTCTACGATGAGCACAAATTCCGTCTGGGCAGCGTGGTCGTGACCTACTCCGAAGCCTTGACTTTGGCCATGTCCTTGACCGCTGTGGGTCTGGTGTGGTGGATGCTGCACCGCACCGACATGGGCAAGTCCGTGCGTGCCAGTGCCGAGGACCCTGCGATTGCCACAGCCTTTGGCATCAATGCCAAGCGCCTGGCCATTTTGATGGCGGGTTTGTGTGCGGCATTGGCAGCGTGTGCGGGTGTGTGCGTGGCTTTGACTTTCACTTTGGCCCCATCTCAAATCTTTGCTTGGGTGGGTGTGGTGTTCGCGGTGGTCATGATTGGGCGGCTGGGTTCGGCTTTGACCCCTTTGCTCGGTGGCTTGGCCATTGGTATCAGCGAGTCCATGACCCAGGCTTTGATCGCCCCCACTTGGGCACCCTTGGTGGCGTTCACGGTGTTGATCCTGATTCTTTTACTCAGGCGCAGTGATGAATAAGATTCAGCGGTTTACCCTCTTGTTCGTGGTGCTGGTGCTGGTGTTGCTGTTTGCTGCACCTTTTATGGGCTTGCCCGTGCACCTTCAGTCCTTGTTGTATGTGATCTTTTTCTGGATGACGCTGGCCACCTCCTGGAACATGCTTTCGGGCTACTCCGGCTATTTTTCATTTGGCCATGGGGCGTTTTTTGGTGTGGGCATGTACGGCATGGCCACGTTGGCAGCCAAGGCTGAATGGTCTGTGGTGCCCGCTGCGTTGGGCAGTGGTGTACTGGCCTCGCTGCTGGCGCTGGCCATCGGGGCGCTGGTGTTCAATGTGCGCAAGATCCGTGGTGAATCCTTTGCCCTGATCACCTTGGCGGTGGGTTTTGTGTTGGCCACAGTGGTGGTCAACACACCCATAGATGGTGGCCCCGGCGTCTACCTGATGGGGGTCAGTTTGCCGCAGTGGGGTCCCAAGCCCGCGTCCACCTTCTATTACGCCAGTTTGGTTTTGACTGTCCTTTGCGTTGCAGTGGCCTGGTGGCTGTTCCATGCCCGCGCCGGTCTGGGCTTGCTGGCCATCCACGATGACGAGGATGCCGCCGAGGTCAACGGTGTGCCGACCTTTTGGCTCAAGATGGGTGCATTTGCCTTGTCGAGTTTCTTTGCCGGTGTCATGGGTGCCATCCATGCTTTGTACGTTTCTTATGTGACGGTGGGAGAGACATTCAACATCACCGTCCCCTTGACCGTGGTGCTCATGAGCGTGTTGGGCGGAAGTCGCCACTGGGCAGGCCCGATGTTGGGCGGCATCTTGATCACCCTTTTGCTTCATGCGTTCACTGCCGGTGAAAGTGCGCTGATTGGAAAAGTCATCATTGGCCTGGTGTTGGCGGGCGCGGTGCTGGTCATGCCACGCGGCATTTTGGGCACCTGGCAGTTGCGTCAGCACAAACGCTCGATTCAACGGAGCAATGACCTGTCTGGCGATGCGCACGCGTCAGAACATGCCAGCGAAGACGCCTTGGTGATTGAACGTCCCTTGACGCGTCCGGCCGATTCGCCAAACCGACAAAAAGTTCTGGAAGTGCGCGGACTGAGCAAACATTTCTCAGGCATCCGAGCCTTGAACCAGGTTGACCTCGATTTGTACCAAGGTGAAATTTTAGGCCTGCTGGGCCCCAACGGTTCCGGCAAATCGACCTTCATCAACGTGGTCACGGGCCATTACCGACCCACTGGTGGTTCGGTGCTGCTGCGTGGCCAGACGTGCGCGGGCTGGGCTGCTCACCGCATTCGCCGGCAGGGTTTATCGCGCACCTACCAGATTCCGCGTCCATTCAACGGTTTGACGGTGTTGCAAAACGTCACCTTGGCCGCCCATTACGGTGGCGCACGTTTGACGGACGCACAGGCTCTGGCCGAGGCCCGGGAGTGGATGCTGTTCACCGGACTGCAAGACAAGGGCGATCATTTTCCGGATGAACTCAATTTACACCAACGCAAATTCCTGGAGTTGGCCCGTGCGCTGGCAGCACGGCCCCAAGTGCTTTTGCTCGATGAAGTCTTGTCGGGTTTGACGCCCTCCGAAATGGGCGCGGCAGTGCAGACGATTCGCCGTATAAGGGAGCGCGGCACCTCCATTGTGTTTGTCGAACACGTCATGAGTGCCGTGCTGGCCTTGTCCGACCGGCTCGTGGTGCTCAACCAGGGCGAGGTCATTGCCGAAGGCCACCCGCAAGATGTCATGTCCCGCCCCGAGGTGGTGCGGGCATATTTGGGTGACGAGGCGGCGGTGTAAACATGCTTCAAATAGAACAAATTCAAGTCAACTACGGTGCGGCTCCGGCGCTTTGGAATGTGTCCTTGCAGATCAACTCTGGAGAGCTGGTTTCGGTCATCGGCCCGAATGGCGCCGGCAAGACCACCTTGATCAATGCGGTCATGGGCCTGAATCCGCTGAAATCCGGCCAGATCGTCTGGGAGGGCGAGAAAGTCTCGGTGCTGCCGGCGCATCGCTTGTGTGAAAAAGGCCTGGCCTTGGTCCCCGAAAGTCGCAGATTGTTCACCGGCATGACGGTGCGTGAAAACCTGGAACTCGGTGCCATGCACCCGGCTGCCCGTGCCGTACGTGATCAAACGCTTGAAAAGGTATGTGAACTCTTTCCAGCCGTGCGCGCCAAATTGAGCCAGGTATCGGGCACTTTGTCCGGCGGTCAGCAACAAATGGTCGCCATTGGGCGGGCCATGATGGCCTTACCCCGTCTGCTCTTGCTGGATGAACCCTCTTTGGGTCTTGCACCCAGCATTGTGGGCGAGATGTTCCGGGCCATTGAAGCCATCCACCGAAGCGGCACCGCCGTGATGTTGGTGGAGCAAAACGTCAGCCGCGCATTGGCAATTTCCCAGCGCACTTATGTGCTCGAAAATGGTCGCGTCATCACCTCGGGGGTCTCCTCTGAGTTGAGCCGCCGTGACGAAATCCGCAAGGCTTATTTGGGCATTTGATCTGCCGACTCAGCAGGATTTGCTGTTATCAATGATCGACCTGCCCAGAGCAGGGCATCAGGACGCAATCACCCGCTGATGCGTTTGAATTGACCGAGGGGTTGCGGCACGCATTGACGCAAACGTTAAAGCGTCAACTGTTTCTTTGAACCAATTCGACAATGACTGCCAGCACGCACAGAACTGCAGAAAAAACGACGATTCCTACGGCGTAATAGCGGGCAGAAATGTTTCTGATCTTGGATATTTTGAGTTTGTTCATTTTTGATTTCCGCACAATGAGATTTATTATGACCTTGAAGGGGTTCCATGTGAGTCGTTTTGTTGATTGACATGCTTCAAAATCAAGTGCACAAGCGCCAAGTTTGCCATGTCTTGTGCCCTGCGAACCGGTTATAGATTTTTTGAATCAATGGCTTCGAGCATCAGTTGATCGTAAAAACTTTGCGCAGCAGCCGACAGGCTGTGGTTTTTTCTTTTGATCAAATAAATCGGCCGAACGGCTTTTTTGTCTTTGATAGGTACCGCTGCAACACCGTTTCTCATGCACAAAGCCAAGGCAAACTGGGGCACTATACTGAGTCCAAAGCCTTGCGCCACCAACCCTCCCAGCGTGCTCAGTTGGCTGACCTCCAACCCGGTATCGACAACCCCTGCAGGCCCCAAAAATGTTTGCACATGTTGCCAAACACTTCCGCTTCGAATGGTGTGGATATAGGGCTGTTTTTTCAGTTCTCGCAAGCTGACCCAGGATCTGCAGGCCAAAGCATGGCTGCTGTGGCAAATCAAAAACATGGGTTCATTGAATAAGATTTTCGAATCCACTTCAAAAGCATTTCCCGGCTGGGCGTTGATGGCGATGTCCGCCTGTCCTTGGCGAATCAGATCAAGGCATTGATCCGAAACCACGTCATAAAGTTTCAGCTCAATGCTTGGAAAACGTGACTTGAACAACGCCATGCGCTCAGGCAGCCAGTTCGATGCCATGGATGGGGGTGCAGCCATACCGACGCGACCTGCCTTTTTTTGCAATCGATCACTGACCTCTTCCAAGGTTGAGCGTATTTCCGCAGCAATCCGGTTGGCGCCCAATAAAAACATTTCGCCTTCAGGCGTTAAAAAAACATTGCGCGTATCGCGATCAAAAAGTCGCATGCCCAGCTGCGCCTCCAGGCGGCTGATGGACTGGCTCAGCGCAGAGGGAGAAACATGACACCTTTGGGCAGCCAGCCCGAAGTGCCGCGTCTCTTCAAGTGCCAAAAAAGCATCGATCAATCGACCAGAAAGTTTCATCAGCTTACCTTAACAATTGTGCAGTTAATTTAATTTTACAAACCAATTGAACATTTGCAGAATGATCTCTCTTTTCAACACAACAGGTCTTCGAATGCAAACATTGGCAGTGGGCTGCGGCGCTGGTTTTTCCGGGGATCGAGTCGATGCGGCCCTTCCGGTGGTCAAAACACTGATCGCCCGCGGTGGCCCTGCCGCCTTGATGTTTGAAAATCTGGCAGAACGAACCCTGGCCCATCAACATCTGATTCGCAGGGCCCATCCCAGCTTGGGCTATGAACCCTTGCTTGAATGGGAGCTGATGCCCATCTTGGCCGATTGTTTGCAACACAACATTCCCATCATTGGCAACTTCGGTGCAGCCAATCCTCAAGGCGCAGCCTTGTGCATCCTGAGATTGGCCGAAAAACTGGGTTTGCCCATACCGAAGATCGCTGTGGTCATGGGCGATAACTTGTCCACCGCCAAGGGCCGTGAGCTTGTCAAAACGCATTTGGAAAGTGGATTTGACGAGGCTCGTTTTGTATGCGCAAACGCCTATCTGGGGGCTTTCGAAATTGCAGCAGCGCTGCAACAAGGCGCTCAAATTGTGGTGACGGGGCGCGTGGCTGACCCGTCATTGTTGCTTGGGCCTGCCATCGCGCACTATGGGTGGCATGCGACCGATTGGGACAAACTGGCCGGTGCCACCATGGCCGGGCATTTGCTGGAATGCGGGGCGCAAGTCACCGGCGGTTATTTTGCCGATCCAGGCAAAAAAGAAGTTCCTGGTCTTGAAAACGTCGGGTTTCCTATCGCAGAGATTTTTGAAGATGGCTCCTGTGTGATCAGCAAAGCAGACCACACAGGCGGCTTGGTCGACTGCCGCACGGTCAAGGAACAACTGCTGTATGAAGTTCATGACCCTGCCCAATACATCACCCCCGATGTGGTCGCTGACATCACCCAAGCCCAAGTTGAGCAAATCGGACCAGACCGCGTTCGACTCACAGGCGTCAAAGGCCACGCCCGAACCGCTACGCTCAAAGTACTGGCCTATTTTGACGGGGGTTGGCTTGGCGAGGGGGAGATCTCTTATGCAGGTCCTAATGCCGAGGCCAGGGCTCGCCTGGCCATGCAAGTGATGCAAAAACGCATGGGTCATCAAGTGCCCCTTCGCTTTGACCTGATCGGAATCACCAGCATCTTGGGCGATGATGGCGGCAGCATGTTGACCAATACACCTGTGACACGCGCAAACGATGTCCGTTTGCGGGTGGCCGCCAAGCACGAATCACTGGCCACGATTGAGTTGTTGCTGCAAGAGCTGACCGCTTTGTGGACAGGCGGTCCTGCAGGAGGGGGTGGCGTTCGGGTGGCCAAGCGCCAAAGATTGTCCAACTTGGCTTGCCTGATTCCGCGTGAAAAAATTCCCGCCAGCTTTCAATTGATCTAACTTCTGAGCCACATCGCCCTATGACCCACATTGCGCTTTACGACCTTGCACATGCTCGAACAGGCGATAAAGGCAATCACGCCAATATCAGCTTGATTGCCTACCAAGATGAAGATTTCGCTTTACTGGTTGACCAAGTCACGGCCGAAAAGGTCGCTGCGCATTTCGGTGCACGTCGGCCCAGTCAAGTGCGGCGTTACCTTTTACCCAAGCTCAGCGCGATGAATTTTGTGATCGACAACGTTTTGGATGGTGGGGTCAATGATTCACTCAACCTCGACATGCATGGCAAATCCTTGTCTTTCCATTTACTGACCCTTCAAGTTCAAAAAACTTGAACACAGCATTTTTCAAAAACAATCAGGAGACACAGTGAAAACACGCAATTTCTTAAAAATGGTCACTCTGGGTCTTGCCCTCTTGGCCGCATCTGGTTCCGGATGGTCTCAGGTTTACCCGTCCAAACCTGTCAAATTTGTGGTGCCGTTTCCTGCGGGCAGCGCCACGGACCAGGCTGCACGGCTGATGGCTTTGCAAATGCAAAATTTACTGGGCCAGGCTTTTGTTGTTGAAAACAAACCTGGGGCCGGAGGCTCCATAGCCGCCATGGAGGTCATCCGATCTGCGCCCGATGGCTACACCCTGTTGTTTTCATCCAATTCGGCGGCCGCCTCCAACGTCGCCTTGCTCAAAAGCATTCCCTATGATCCCCTCAAGGACTTCTCCCCCATCGCTGCCATCGGCGAAAACATGCTGGTCTTGATGGTCAAGGCCGATCATCCCGCCAAAAATATCCAGGAATTCATCCAGTACGCCGCTCAGCGTCCGGGCAAAGTCAACGCGGGTTATGGCTCATCGAGTTCGCAAGTGAGCATTGCTGTGCTCAACAAATTGGGCAAAGTGGACACCTTGGGCGTGGCCTACAAGGGCATTCCTTTGGCCATGAATGACGTCATGGCAGGCGTGGTGGATTACACCTTTGTGGATTTGGGCAACTCAATGGCCCAAGCCAAAGGCGGCAAATTACGCCCCTTGGGCATCACAGCCCTCAAGCGCTCCCCACTGGTGCCCGATTGGCCGTCCTTGGCCGAATCCATGCCAGGTTTTGACATCACGGCTTGGTTCGCCCTCTTGGGGCCAGCCGGCATGCCCAAAGATGTGGTGGACAAATTGAACGCCACCATGGGTCAGGCACTCAAAACCAAGGAATCTCAGGACAAGCTGGCCAGTATTGGCATTCAAGCCATGGTCATGACACCTGAGCAACTCAAGACATTCATGGGTAGCGAAGTCAACAAATGGACTCGCTTGGTCAAAGAAGCCAATATCCAACCGGAGTGACACGATGAACCAACCCCAAAACATCTTGATCACGGGTGCCAGCCGGGGCATTGGACAAGCCATCGCCAGACAGGCTGCGCAACAAGGCTGGTCCATTGGCCTCAATTACAAGCAAAGCCAAACCGAGGCCATGGACTTGGCCCAAGAACTGCGGGCAACGGGCGTGAAAGTCGTTTGTTTGCAGGCTGATGTGAGCCAACAATCGGAGGTTCAACGCATGTTTCGTGAGTTCGACGAGGCCCTGGGGCCACTGCATGCGCTCATCAACAATGCAGGCATCCTGGCCAGTTTTTTGATCACGCAAGTCGATGAAACAAATCTCCATCAACTTTATGGCGCCAACGTCTTCAGTGCCTATTTCTGCGCGCGTGAAGCGGTGCTCCGCATGTCCACCACAAGCGGCGGCACGGGAGGTGCCATTGTGAACATGTCATCGGTGGCAGCCCGCCTGGGTGGTTTATCGGGCGGTAGCGCTTACGCCGGTTCCAAAGGCGCACTGGACAGTTTTAACCTGGCATTGGCCAAAGAGGTGGGCACACAGGGCATACGCGTCAATGCCATTCGCCCCGGCCTCATTGAAACGGAGATTCACAATGTGCACGGCGGCGTAGCGCAAATGCAAAACATGGCCAAAACGGCCGTCCCCATGGGGCGATCCGGCACTGCGCAAGAAGTGGCCAAGGTGGCCATGTGGCTTGTCGGCCCGGATGCCAGCTACGTCCACGGCAGCATCGTGGATGTGGCGGGTGGGCGTTAAATTCACCTGCTCGTGCAAATGATCCGTTCAAGGACCACCCATACACGGTCTCATTTGCTTGTATAGGGTCGTGATGAACATCGGAATTTAGATCCATCACGTTCCCAATTGAAACAGCGACTCACAAGTGAGTAAGCTGAAAGAAACACAGTGGAAACCCTTGATCGACTTGACATCTCAGATGTTGTATTTAAAAATGAAAGCGCTTTCATAAAGAAAGGTTTTCATGAAAAGAACAGCAATTTTTGGGCTTTGCGTCTTGTCGATGGGCATGGCGATGGCACAAAAAACGAGCATCACGGTTGCAGCATTTCCAGCAGTAGATGACATCATCAAAGCGTCACTTCAAGATTGGCAAAAGAAAAACCCCAATGTGGAAGTAAAAGTGGTTAGCCGCGAGTATGCAGACCACCACACAGCCATGACGACTGCGCTGGCAACATCGACAGGCTTGCCCGATGTCATGACCATTGAATATGGCTACTTGGGTCGATTTACCCAAAGCGGCGGACTCGAGGACTTGAACAAAGCACCTTTTCGACTGGGTCAGTATGCGTCAAAAATGGTGCCCTACGCCCTGGCTCAAGGCCGCTCTGCCTCCCTCGGGCAAGTGGCCGTTCCGACCGACATTGGTCCAGGGGCCATGTTTTACCGACATGATTTATTGACCAAGGCAAATGTCAAAGAATCGGACCTGACACAGACTTGGGATAGCTTTATCCAAAGCGGTCAAAAAATCAAAAAAGACAGTGGTGTTTATCTTGTAGCACATGCACGTGATGTCAAAGACATCGTGATCAGAACAGGCATCCCCGCAGGACATGGTGTTTACTTTGATGACCAAGGTAAATCCGTCATCGATACAGCACCTCGATTTAAACGCGGGTTCGAGATCGCTCAACAAATCAGAGCTCAAGGATTGGACGCCAAAATCAATGCTTGGTCCAACGAGTGGGGTGAGTCGCTCAAACGCGGTACCGTGTCTGTTCAGATGATGGGTGCCTGGTTGGGTGGCCATTTGCAAAATTGGTTGGCCCCCAACACCAGTGGACTTTGGCGTTCCACAGTGTTGCCTGAACGCATTGCCACTTCATGGGGTGGGACCTTCTATGCGGTTCCCAAGAAAGCGGTGAACAAGGAATTGGCTTGGGATTTGATCCAACACCTGACTTTGAACAGCAAGCAGCAGCAAATGGCTTTTGAAAAATTCAATGCATTCCCAGCCTTGATTGAAGCCCAAAACGGAGAATTTTTTAATCAACCCGTGGCTTTTTTGGGTGGGCAAAAAGCCCGAACCGAATGGAGAAACACCGCGTCCCAAATCAAGCCAACCATGGTCTTTAAAAACGACAGCTTGGCTGAAGAAATAGTCAATGCTGAATTGGATTTGGTATTGACCAAAAACAAGCCCATAGACCAAGCGCTTAAAGACGCACACCGCATGGTGCAAAGACGAGCGAGTCGTTGATGAAGCCCGTGCTGACACCCGCGTTGGCACCTTATGTGCTGATCAGCCCATTTTTGTTGCTGTTTTTGGTATTCGGACTGTTTCCCATTGTTTTTTCCTTCGTGCTGATGTTTCACATGTGGGATCCGGTGCAGGGACTCAGATCAATGAAATATGTAGGCTTGGAAAATTTGATATTTGCCATTGAGGACCCTTTGGTGTGGACCTCCTTGGGCAACACCTTGTGGATGGCTCTCGTATCGGGAATGCCGCAACACCTTGTCGCCATCCCCTTGGCTTATTTGATCAACGAAAAAATGGGGCGCTGGCGCAATGCCGCCATGGGCGCGTATTTCCTGCCCTACATCACATCGACGGTGGCGATCGCCATCATGTTCAGCACCTTGTTTTCAACCGACTACGGCATGGTCAATGCAGCCTTGGCTGAAATGGCGAAATGGCCATGGCTGAGCGCGGTCATGCCCGAGAAAAACATTGATTGGCTGGGCAGTCCAGAAGCCGTCAAACCCGTCGTCTCCGCCGTGGTGTTCTGGCGCTATTTGGGTTTCAACGTCATCTTGTATGTGGCGGCCATGCAAAGTATTCCACGCGATTTGTATGAAGCAGCCCGCATGGATGGGGCTAAAAACTGGCAACAATTTTTCTACATCACCCTGCCCCAGCTCAAGCCCATGATGTTCTTTGGGGTCACTTTGACCGTCATTGGTGGACTGCAGCTTTTTGAAGAGCCATTCATTTTGACGGGTGGCAAAGGTGGTCCTGAATATGCCGGCATGACCACCGCCATGTACATGTACCGAACGGCATTTGATTTCAATGACTTTGGTTTGGCCAGCGCGATTTCATGGATGCTGTTCGTCATCATCTTGGTTATGACCTTGGTCACAAACAAAGTATTCAAAAACAAAGAAGGTCAAGCATGAGCCAAGCCATGTCAGAAGCCAAATCCACACTGGGTGTGACGGGGTGGATCTTCATCGTGTTGGGTGCCTTGTTGATGCTGGGCCCTTTTTACTTCATGTTCGTGTTTGCCACGCAATCGCGGTCGGACATTTTCAGTGTTCCACCCCCCTTGTTTTTTGGTGATCACTTTTTTGAAAACATGGTGATTTTAATGGCCAAAATTCCATTTTGGAAAAACTTGGGGTGGTCGCTGTATGTGGGCTTGATGGGGACGGCACTGACCCTTTTGTTTTGCTCCATGGCCGGTTTTGCCTTTGCCGTGTACGAGTTCCGTTATAAAAAACTGTTATTTGCACTGGTCATGGGCACGATGTTGGTGCCATCGTTTCTGGGCATGATCCCCACCTTTTTGATCATGGATGCGCTCAACTGGATCGACCAGCCTCGAGCGTTGTATCTGCCGGGTGCAGCCCCTGCCATGGGGATCTTTTTGATGCGGCAATACATCAGTTCGGCCATTCCCAAAGAGCTGATTGAAGCGGCCCGCATGGACAACTGTGGTGAATTCAGAATTTACTGGAGTGTGGTCGTGCCTTTGCTAGGGCCTGCATTCGGCACGCTGGGTCTGATTGCATTCATTGCCTCGTGGAACAACTTCATTGGTCCCTTGGTCGTGATGCGCTCACCCGAGATGTACACATTTCCTTTGGCGCTGCGCAGCGTGCAAAGTCCGGTCGACACCGAATGGGGTGCATTGATGGCGGGATCGGCCATTGCAGTCATCCCCTTGCTGATCATCTTCATTTTTTCATCGCGCCGACTGATCGAAGGCCTGACTTCAGGCGCTGTGCGCGGCTAAATCAACCACTCTGAACATGAGCACCATGACCGTCTCTCGTGACCATTTCCCTCAAGACTTCAAGTGGGGTGTCGCCACATCCTCTTTTCAAATAGAAGGCGCGCACGACAGCGATGGCAAAGGCCCATCGATCTGGGACACGTTTTGTGACATTGAAGGAAAAATAGCAGATGCCAACAATGGTCACGTGGCCTGCGAACATTACACACGGTGGCCAGAGGACGTTGAGTTGATCACCAGTTTGGGCGTCAATGCGTATCGATTTTCGATGTCCTGGCCACGCGTACAACCCGATGGTCAAGGCGCTTGGAATGAAGCAGGCTTTGCCTTTTATGACCAGTTGATTGCGGCACTTGAAAAACGCGGCATTGAGTTGCACTTGACACTGAACCATTGGGATTTGCCTCAATCGCTGCAAGACCAAGGCGGCTGGGCCAACCGAGAGATCTGCGCACATTTCACACGTTACGCGACAGAAGTGGCCCGAAGATTTGGCCGTCGCGTGCACAGCATTTGTACGCACAACGAGCCTTGGGTCATTGCCATTTTGGGTTACGAGCAGGGGATTTTTGCGCCAGGCATTCAGTCAAGAAAACAAGCCATGCAAGCGATGCACCATCTGTTGCTCAGCCATGGCATGGCATTGCAAGCCATGCGTGAACTGGGGCTCACCACCGCGATGGGCATTGTGCTGAACCTGTCACCCATTTACCCAGCCAGTGACGATCCTCAGGATGTGGCCAAGGCGCAATTGGATGATGGCCTGATCCTGCGCATGTACATGGATGCTTTGTACAAAGGCGTCTACCCACAGGACGTGATGGAACATTTGTGTGCCGACGCGCCGCAAGCGCAACCCGGTGATTTGGCAACCATTGCTCAAAACAACGATTTTTTGGGCGTCAACTACTACACCCGCAATTTTTCCTCTTGTGGCAATCCTTGGGATGTGGCCAGCACTGGCAACACCGTGACCGACATGGGATGGGAGGTATATCCTCACGGCCTGACCGAATTGCTTTGCCGTTTGCACAACGATTACCAACCGAAGCGCCTGTGGGTCACAGAAAACGGTGCGGCCTTCAAAGACCAATTGGTCAACGACGTGGTAGATGACGCGCAGCGATTAGCCTATATCCGCGACCACATTGCCGCTACTTACGACGCCATGGCGCAAGGCGTACCGGTGGGAGCTTACTTTGCGTGGAGCCTAATGGACAATTTTGAATGGGCCAGCGGCTACGCCAAGCGCTTTGGCTTGGTGCACGTGGACTTTGAGACACAGCAACGAACACTCAAAAACAGTGCTTTGTGGTATCAAAAATTTTTAATTGGTAAATAAATTGGCATCGATCGAACTCAAAGGCGTCACCAAACACTTTGGTGAAACCGTGGTCATTCCGGGCCTAGATTTGCATGTCCAGGATGGAGAATTCATGGTGTTTGTAGGCCCATCTGGCTGCGGCAAATCCACCATGCTGCGCATGATTGCCGGACTTGAAACCATGACCGGCGGCAGCATCCACATCGGTGGTGCAGATGTCAGCACCAAAGGCCCCTCTGAACGTGGCGCTGCGATGGTCTTTCAAAGTTATGCGCTTTACCCGCACATGACCGTGGAAGAAAACATGGGCTTTGGCCTGCGCATGTCAGGCACCTCCAAAACCCAAACCGCCAAGCTCGTTCAAGACACGGCAGAGCGCTTGCAGCTGACCGCTTTGCTCAAGCGTTACCCCAAACAATTGTCGGGCGGCCAACGACAACGCGTGGCCATTGGCCGTGCCATCGTGCGCCGTCCGAAAGTGTTTTTGTTTGACGAGCCTTTGTCCAACCTGGACGCCTCATTGCGCGTGCAAATGCGCATTGAACTGGCCAAGCTGCACGCCGATCTGAAAACCACCATGATCTACGTCACGCATGACCAGACCGAGGCCATGACGTTGGGCAACCGCATTGCGGTGTTCAACCAAGGGCAGATTGAGCAGGTGGGTGCGCCGATGGATTTGTACCGCAAGCCGGTCAATACCTTTGTGGCGCAGTTCTTGGGCTCTCCCAAAATCAACCTCTTGCGCTACACCGTGGATGCACCCCTCAGCCGCATCCAATTTGACAGCAAAACCAGCATGGCCTGCAGCGATGCGGGTTTGAACATCACGCAAGCCTTGTCTGGTGTCTTATTGGGTGTTCGTCCAGAGGCTATTCGTGTGTGCGAGCCCTGGATGGGGCTGCAAGGCGTGATCGAGTTCGCCGAACAATTGGGCGATTCATCCATCGTCTATGTGAGGCTGCCATGGCACTCTGAGCTGATCACGGTCAAGTTGACACAACAGCAAATCAGCCACCGCATGGGCGAATCCGTTGGCCTGCATGTAGACCCCACGCAGGTGCATCTTTTCGACGCCCAAAACAGGCGACTGATACCGACATGAAATGCATTTCATTGGTGAAGTACAGCCGCCAAACGCTATTTTTTTGGAGTGCTGCTGTTGACGCTTGCAGCGTGTGGCGGTGATTTGGAGACCACCACCAACACCCCAAACAGCCCATCCAAACCCGACACGGGCAACACCAGCATAGCTTTGTACGGCTGGACCTTCGTGTGACAAGACGAGTTCAACACGCCTGGCCTGCCCAACAGCAGCAAATGGGTTTATGGTACCGAATACAACCAACGTGGTTGGTGGAACGAGGAATTGCAGTACTACAGCGCAAAAGGCTTGAAAACTACCGCGTGGTTGACGGCAAACTGCTCATCACCGCCCGCCAAGAGCGCCTGACCAGTGCTACGGATTACGGCAATCAAAACTTCAGCTCGGCCCGCCTGATGACACGCGGCAAAGCCAGTTGGACCTGTGGCTGTTTTGAAATGCGGTCCAAACTGCCCTGCACCATGGCACTTGGCCCGCCATCTGGATGCTGGGCACCGGAGGCGCATGGCCCGCCGACGGTGAGATCGAGATCATGGAACAAAAGGTTTTTTCGATCACAGACAAACAGCAAGTGTTGGGCACCGTGCACACAGCGGCTAACAACGGCGGCGGCGGCAGTATAGGACAAACCACCCCTTAGCCCACAACCTGCACCGACTTCAACACTTACCAAATGACCAGGGACGCGGACAAGGTGGTCGTGTGTGTGAACGGCGTGTACTCCTTCACCTACAACAACCCACGCAATCGCAACTGAGCCCAATGGCTCTTTGACCGAGACCAATATCTGTTGCTCAATGTGGCCGTTGGCGGTGTGTTGGGTGGTCCAGTGGCGAACGCCAATTTGCCTGCGACCATGAAGGTGGATTACGTTCGGGTGTATCGCAAAAACTAAAAAAACCGCAATGTCCAATTGGCAATTGCGGTTTCTAACGGTGAAACAAACGGGGCAGTCATCAGCCCAGTTTATCCATCAATAAAAATCAATCAATGGTGATGCCACCTTTGAGAACAACGGTTGTGGGATAAACACCACCGCCTGTTGCGGTTGTCAAGTTAGCACCGCTGGACACGCTGTTACGGCCAATGATTGCCGCACCACCACCAGCCCCAAGGAACTTAACGCTGCTGATAACAGGTGATGCCGACAAAGCTGCAGCAACATCGGTTTGTGCAATGCCCGTACCGCAGTCCTGCGCAACGCGGAAGTCATCACGAAGGTTCATCGTATAGGCTGTGGCATCCACCGAGGTCGGTGTTTTCACCCCATGAAGCTCAATATGGCAACCCGCTCCTACGGCATAACGTTTACCCAACGTGATGACAACGCCAAATTTATTGTTGGCACCGCTGAACCATTCGGGGTTTTGGTTGAAGGTGAAGTTGACTTTTGTTTGGTTGGTGACGGTGACCCCGTCTGTATCGGCAGTTGTACTCAAAGCAGTGATGTTGGGTGCAAATACTTCAATTTGGCTGTAAAGAGCAGAAGCAGCGCTAGGTGTTTGATAGTAAAAGCCCATAAAGCTGTCAACCCCTGCCCCACCTGCAAAAGTGCCGCACGACGCAACGTTGCCATTGCAACTAAAACCGTCCAAGTTGCTGCCACCTGCTGAATTGATGGCCCCGCCCTCTGCAGTGAGTACAGCGCTGGTAAATCCAGAAGATAAGGTCAATACTGTTCCGCCGGGTGTTGGGGGTGTCACAACATCTGCGGCCTTAGCTGTGTACTTCAATTCGTCGATGTAATAGACCTCGTTTAATTTCGTATTAAAACCAGGGAAGACGCTGACCTTGTTGTATGTGATTGCAGGGTTTGCTGATGCATAGGTGAACGTCAGGGTTTCCCATTCGCCCGCCTTGGTGCTGGTAGCGTTTGCTTCAACATTCAGAGTGTCATTGGATGCATCTTCAATTTTCACCATGATGGTTTTACCCACTGCAGGAGAATAAACACGCAAGGTGATACCCAGAGCGGGGTCTATGCGAGTCACGGAGTTGCCTGCTCCGCCGAGGTGAACAGTTACACCAGCCCATGTCTCGGAACCAGTGGTTTTTGTCAACTTCGCGACCTTGTTGGTGGCATCTGCTGGATCATTTGCGACTGCAATGCCCAAAGTGCCAAAGTCGACCATACCCAAAGTTGTCTCTGCAAAGTTTATGCAAGGTGCTGCCGTGCATGCACCTGTGCTGCCGCTTACCGCTGAGTTGTTGTTTGCGCCTGGTGTGGTGCCACCCCCGCCGCACGCTGAAAGCAATGCGGCTGCTGCGATGGCGCAAGCGGAAATTTTGGTGGGGAATGATCGCATGAAGGTCTCCTTTAGGTTTAAGTGAAAGCGCTTTCATTTTTGATGAATAGATTGCGCTGGGGGTTGAAAAAGGGGCTCAGGGGGAAACTTTTTTACTGGCCTGCGTCAGGCTTCGGGGTGGCACTTGCAGCACTTGCCCATCACTGAAGGTCACGGTCTTGGCTTGCGAGCCAGCGTTGTAGGCCAGGTAGGTCCTCAGGCCATCTGAGCGTTTGAAGACCGAATACAAAGCGTGGTTGGCGCTGACGCTGAAATCAGGCACGCCCATTTTTTCCAGACTCAACATGAAGTGCAGTGCATGGGTGCGGGTATCGCCCAGTTCCACAGCGCCCCAGCGGTCCCACATGGCCAAGGCGGCTTTGGGGTCGGTCAGGGCCATGTACTTGGCAAACAGGTCTTGCCACATGTCGGTGGGGTTGGCGCGTTTACCCCGGGACTCGTAAATGCGTGTGTCTTCCGGCAAAGTCGCTAGGCTGCGCTTGGTGTGTGCTGGGTCGAGGCCAAGGTATGTGGAAGATGTCGAGATCGGCAGCAAGTTGATGCCTTTGATCTGGCGGGGCTCGTCTGTCCACCAGGTGTTGTGTTTGTAAGCCCCACCAAACAGCATGCTGACCTCTTTGTTCATGTATTCGGGTGCAAAAACCAGGTTGTGCACATCAAACCAGTAGTGGCGTATGGCTTCAATTTCGGTGGTGTACAGGTAGATTCCCAAATCTCGCAGCGCTTTGTCGCCTCGAATTTCAGCCCACAAAATCAATGCAGACCATGCATTAATGGCTTCCGAGGACGACTCTTGGTTATTGCCCCATTCGCCTATGCCATTGCCAGATGCCCAAGAGTGCCCTTCGTAAATATCGAATGTGCGCAGGAAAGGAAAGTCTTTTTTACCCCGTTCCGCCGTTGCAATGTCTTGAATGAGCAAGTTGGTCATTGCGCCCCATTGGGTATCTGAGGCCCACTCGGGATCGCGCAGCGCCAAGTCGGCCATGGTGCGGATCCAGTAGCCGTAGTGAAAGTGGTGGTCGTTCATTTGTTCGACCGCGAAATACTCCTCGGGATAGGCCAGCACCGTGCCCAATGTTTTGTCCAAATGGAAGTAGGTTTGCCTGTCCTTGCCCGAGAACCATTGCTCAATGCGGCCCTTGAGCAAGTTCTGTAAGCGCTTGGCAGCTTCGGTATCGCCTTGTTGTTCGGCTACATCCAGGACTTTGCTGATTCGTTGCAGCCCTTTGCCCTGCCAATAGGGGCCATTGCCAATCTGAAGCATGTTGCGCCGGGCGTTGCTGACGTCTGCTTTCAAGACGGCCTTGAGCTCGTCGTTGCGTGGATGATCTTTGAGGCCTGGCCAAAAAGGAACAAAACCGCGATAGGTCAGCTCGGTGGAAAACTGGTTAGCGGGCAACAAGCGGATGGCACCGCGAATTGTCTCGTATTGACCCTTAAGTTTTCCGTTAACAGATTGGTTTTGGTGCCAGTGATGTGGGTAAAGGCCCAGCAACGTCTGCGTCTCGGTGCCTTCCATGGCTTGTGTGGTGACGCTGTAATCTGTCCGCAGTAAATTGTTGGTTTCGGTGTAATGCCATGACACTTGGGTTTGGGTGATGTGAGCATGTGCATGGCGGATAAATATCGCGAGAGTCTCTGGCGAATTGTCGGGCAGCACAGCAGCTGAGAAATAGCCTTTGTCAATAGGCAAGTGGGCCACCCACTGTTGACCCAACTGCTCCCATCGCACACCACTTGGTCCAAAAATGGCATAAGTTTGACCTTCGCTGAGCAAAGTGAGAATGCGCTGGTCCGAGCTCAGCTGGGTACGTTGCGCTGCTGCTGAGGTTTGAAAGGATACGGAGCCACGGCTGATGCGGCCATATACGTAAGGACTACCGTGAGCCACAGTGAAGTCAAAGCGATCAGATCCAACACCCATACTGATCTCAATGGCCCAATCACTGGCTTTAGCCAACTTGCCCTGAGAGGCCTTGAAATCTAGAGGTGTTATAACCAGCGGCGCACGGTGGGGGTAATGGATCTCGGTGTCTTTGCGTTCAGTTGAAATGACTTGCCGCTTGGGCAATGCCAACTCAAAGCCAGTTGCCGCAGCACGTACGGTGTAGGGTTGTGCAAAAAGCACTTCAGCTTTGGGACTGAATATAAGGCTCGAGTACCACTGGTTGGTGGGCACAGCTTGGCCTTTCATCGAGTCGTCCAGCCCGATCGTTTTGGGCGCAGCGTTGTCAGCTGTACGAGGCGCAAGCAACACTTGACCCGCGCCAAAAGGCATTGTGGATTGAGCCATGCTCGCGCTGCAGACCAGCAAGCCTGATGCGACCAAGCACAAGTGTTTGATGATTTTCGTCATTTCTATTGATTCAAATGATGAGTTATCAGCCATCTTAATGAAAGCGCTTTCAAGGCAATTAGGGGTTTTCCATTAATTTATCGAAAATAAATCACACCTCAAGGGTTTACCCCGAACAAAAAAATTTGACACCGTGACTTTCGATAGATAAGCTAATGAAAGCGCTTTCAAAAGGAATCAAAAATGAACGCAAAATCCGCCCCCTACTCTCCCTTGAGTTTTTCATTGGTGTTCAGTGCCTTGGGTTTGAGCATGACTTTGTCTACAAATGCCATGGCCGTTGACTTTGGCCCGTTCACTTTGACGGGCTTTGCCAAAGCAGAGGTTTCAAGAGCCAGCAACCAGTGTGCGGATTGCCAATTGAACGCCGGTGAATCGCGGCACCGGCCCTGGGCGGATGCTTTGGCTCCCGGCAAGCCATTTGGTACCAAAGAGGGCAATGTCACATTGTTCCAACCATATTTGGGCACCAAAGAATTTGATTTAGGCCATGGTTTCAAAGTTAAGGGCTTGTTCAGTCAACGCTGGCGAGATGGCAAAGAAGACATTCCAGGCATTTGGTACGAGCAAAACGGAACATTGCTTCATGAGAATTACGGCAGTGTCCAAATTGGCGCATTTCCAACCCGCAGCTGGAGTTTGGCGGACTACCCCTACGGAACCAACGTCGGTATTGCTGATTCATGGGCTTCAAGCGGCGCTGGTTATGGTTTGCTACAGCGCGCAATACGCCTTGGTTTACCCTTGATGGACGTGGCCAATGGTGATCTTCATTTGGAGGCCACTTACGACGCAGGTGATTCAAAGTGGCAAGTCAACAAGCCTGAGTTTTATGAGCTGTACGCAAAATATGTGAAAGGGCCATTGGTATTGGATGCCGTTGCCCAATCAGCCAAAAATGGACAAGCCCTTTCATGGGGTCACGCACCATTTGTGGCCACAACAACCCAACAGCCATTTATAGGACAAGACACTAAGCCATTGTTGGTAGATGGCAATCATCAATCAATTGTGATGTTGATGGCTCGTTACCAACTCAATGCCAAGACAGACCTGTATGGCGGTGTCCGATACAACCGATGGAGTGGCACGAAAGCCGTTGTCACAGGGTTCGTAGCACCCAATGCGCTTTGGAACGACATGTTCAACGTCGATGGCGTTGATGCAGCCACGAACAAAGCCTACAGTGCAAGTTCAACTGACATCAGCTTAGGTGCTGTTTACAGGTTTGCTCCGAAATGGAATATCAATACAGGCATGGTTTACTTGGGCAAGGCCAACACCAAAAATCCAACAGATAGAGGCCAATCCAACACCCTGTTGCTCAACACCTTTGGTCTTGGCTATGAGATTCAACCCGGGTTTTCAGTCTACGGTTTTGCTGGCTTGGTCAACTATGGCAAAAAAGGCTTGGCACCAATGAGCATGCCAGGTCATGCAGCATTCACAGGTGTGGATTCGCGGGTAGCCAAGTCTGGCAATTGGATGGGAGCGGGACTTGTTTACACCTTCTAAAACTATGCGCACCACCGGAATTTGTGCAGCCCTAGCCATGCTGTGTTCTTGCGGGGGCGGCGGTTCTGATGTTACCGCGAACGTACCAAACACCTTGTCATTGATTCGTCCAGCCAACTACACATTGAAATGGTTTGATGAATTCACGACCTCAGGCTCACCGGGCATTGCGTGGACCTACGATGAAGGTGCGCCCTTGTTGGGTGGTAGTGTTTGGGGAAACAGCGAAAGACAGCTGTACACCCGAGACAGCGCCAACGTCTTTGTCAGCAATGGTGAACTCACGATACAGCCTATTGCAGGCGTTCCTGAAAATTCGCCCACGCGAAACCCCACACTTTTGGCGACCTCAGCGCGAATAAAAACCGACACAGCAAGCTATTACAGTGCCTTGAACGGTACACCCTACGGTTTTTATGAAATTCGTGCCAAAGTTCCTTGTGTAGGTGGTGCATGGCCTGCCGTTTGGATGATGGGCCAAAATGGTGAATGGCCAGCGCGTGGTGAAATTGACATCATGGAATGGTTTGGTCGTTACTTTGCGAACGACATCAACCAGGTCCAGTCAGGTGTGCACACAGCCAATAATTTTGGTGCAAATTCGCGGTATCAAAAAGCAAACGTATCGGGGATGTGTTCCAGTTATCACAACTTCCAAATGCACTGGTCGGCTCAAGAAATACTGATTGGAGTTGATGGTGTGCCGACTTTTTCTTATAAAAAACCGGTCGGCGCAGGTCAGGCTGACTGGCCATTTGATCAACCCGCTCACCTGATTTTGAATGTTGCTGTCGGGGGAAATTTAGGCGGTGATGTGAACCCGCCTGACATACCATCAATGACCTTGAAGGTAGATTACGTCAAAGTTTGGCAAGCTCCGTAGTCGTTGATAATGCAATCGATTAGGTGTTTATCAAAGTTCATATGCGCAACCCCAGTCAGTCCCAAAACATTCAAATTCATCCCTTGGAGGTCGTCCCCATAAAAAAAAGGGCAACGCTGACGATGGTGGCCGAGCAGGCAGGTGTTTCCCCCAGCACAGTCTCGCGAATTCTGAACGGCACTGCACAGGTGAGCGAAGATAAAAAGGCATTGGTCAAGGCCGTGATCGAAGCATTGGATTTTCGTCCTGACCCAGCCGCAAGGAGTTTAGCTGGTGGGCGAACCATGAGCATAGGTGTGTTAACGCAGTTCATTGACAGCCCTTACTACGGCGAAGCCTTGCGTGGTATTGAAGATGAATTACAAAAGGCCAATTACGTCCCCTTGTTTGTGAGTGGTCACTGGAACGAGGCTGAGGAGCAAAACAGGTTGTTCATGCTTCAAGAGCGTAAGGTCGATGGCATCATTGTTTTGACAGGCAAATTGGCAGATGAAACCTTAATCGAGATGGCTGCCAACATTCCTGTGGTGGTCACGGGCAGGCGTTTAAGTGCAAAAGGTTTGTTCAGTATTGACTTTGACAATACTGAGGGTGCAAGTCTGGCGGTTCGCCACCTGCATGCTCTGGGCCACAATCGTGTGGCTTTCATTTCTGGACCGCTGGATCACCCGGATGCAAAGGAACGCTTGCAAGGCTTCAAAAGCGAGATTTTGAAGAAAGGAATGTCATTGGACGAAGAATTGATCGTGTGCAGTGATTACCAAGAGGCTGGAGGGTTCCGTGCGATGAATAGCTTGCTGAATTCACGTTTGCAATTCACAGCTGTGCTGGCGGCCAATGATCAAATGGCTTATGGCGCTCGCCTCGCATTGCACAGGTCAGGCTTAAGGGTGCCAGAAGACATTTCATTGATCGGCTTTGACGATCTCCCACATTCAGCATTCACCTTGCCACCTTTGACATCTGTTCGTCAGTCTGTTTACGAAATTGGTGCATCGGCCGCTAAAGCCATGATTGATATTTTGAACAAAAAAAATCCGCCATCAAGGCTAGTTGCCGCTGAGTTGGTTGTTCGTGAATCGACTCGAATCAATCGCAGATAAATTTTATTACGGATGATTCAATTGAAGACCTTTCCAACAACTGAGTCACCCTTTTTGCTCGGGGATGTCGGCGGGACCCATGCACGATTTGCATTGGTTTGTGAAGACAACTCCTGCATCACTCACGAAGTGGTTCTTCCCACGGTTCAGTTTCCAAACCTGGCAGCAGCAGTAAGTTTTTATCTTCGCCAAATAGGAGCTCCTAGAGTTCGCAAAGCCTGCATTGCCATTGCAAACCCAATCGTTGGCGATCAACTCAAGATGACCAACAACCACTGGCATTTCTCTATTGAAAACACACGAAATCTTTTGCATCTTGACAGCCTGCTGATGCTGAACGACTGGGAGGCCATGGCCATGGCCACACCTGCTTTGAGTGACCATGATTTAAAACAAATCGGCAAAGGGTCTCCGGTTCTCAACGCCCCCAAGGGCTTGATTGGACCTGGCACCGGATTGGGAGTGTCTTCTTTGGTTCGCTCACTGCGAGGAGATTGGGTTCCGATTTCTGGAGAAGGTGGGCATGTGAGTTTGTCGCCCACATGCGATCGAGAGGCAGATATCTTGCGCATCCTGTGGCGTATGCACCCCCATGTTTCGGCAGAACGCGTTATTTCTGGCATGGGTCTGGAAAATTTATATCAGGCTATTTGCATCCTGAACGGCACCACTGCAGAAATGCTTATTGCATCTCAAATAAGTCAGCGTGCTATAGATGCAAGCGATGAAGCCTGTGAAGAGGCCTTGAATCGATTTTTCCGCCTTCTTGGCAGCACTGCAGGTAACTTGGCGTTGACTCTCGGTGCGCGAGGAGGCATCTACCTCGGTGGGGGGATCCTTGGTCATCTTGAACCTTTTTTCGCGCAATCTGATTTTCGAGCTACTTTTGAATCAAAGGGCCGCTTTGAAGAGTATCTGGTCGGCATACCCACATACCTTATTCGCGCCAGGCAGCCTGCACTGATCGGCTGTGCGATGGCGATGGGTGTGACAGCATCGGTAATATAAATAGTTCATGCAAAACGGATGGTGAACATGCTGGTCCGTTGACCTAAAAACTGCACGTTCAAAAAAATGCAAGGCCGACAGGACCTTGAAGCAATTTTTTTATGTTGAACCTGTATCCTTGCCTTCAAAGGATTTCAATGCAGCTTTTTACTCGGGATTTATGATCTTCAAGCCCTACCCTCAATCATGTTGCTGTGTGTTTCACACGACGCATTGAATCGCATCAACGCACGGCCTTGGTCTTTTGAGGCTTTGGGTTACAAATGCGCCACACCTGTGTGCGCCGTCAGCGCAAAATGATCATCCTAATTCCGTCACTTTGATGAGCCAGCAGACCCCTCCTTCCACTCCTCTGCCTGCTGCTGATGCAGCACAACGCCGCCTGGTTCAGGTGTTGTTTATCGGCGTCTTCATGGCGGCACTCGATTCAGCCATCGTGGGGCCGGTCTTGCCCGCATTGCGTGCAGCTTTTGGTATCGACAACCGCACTGCCGGACTGCTCACCACCGTTTTTTCCTTGAGTTCGTTGTGCAGCACGGCGCTGATGGCTTACTTCAGCGACCGCCATGGCCGCCGTCCGGTGTATCTGGCCAGTGTGGCGTTTTTTGCCCTCGGCTCTCTGTGCATCGCAGTTGCGCCCAGTTTTGACTTGCTGCTGCTCGGCCGCGCCATCCAGGGTATCGGCGCAGGGGGCATTGCGCCGGTGGCCAGTGCCGTGATTGGTGATGTCTTCACCGCCGAGCGGCGGGGCCGGATTTTGGGGCTGATGGGTGCCACCCACGGCATGGCCTTTGTGCTTGGGCCGCCACTGGCGACCTTGCTCACGTCCACCCTGGGCTGGCGCTGGCTGTTCCTGGTCAACCTGCCCGTCGCTCTGGTCGTGCTGTGGTTGGGTGCCCGCAGCTTGCCGCGTCAGCGCACCTTCGCGGCACCTGGGCCAGTTGACTTGGCAGGCATCACCGTGACTTTGTCGTTTCTGCTGTGTTTGGTGATGGGCATTTCTCGCTTGGCGGACTCGGCCACGGGGATGCTGCTGTGGCCTTGGTTTCTGGCTGCCAGTGGCGTGCTGCTGGCCGCATTGGTGGTCATTGAGAAACGGCAAGCACAACCGCTGATTCCGATGGACCTGTTTGCAAACCGGCAACTGGCTTTTGCCTATGTGCTGACGCTGGGCGTGGGCTTCTCCATGGGTGGCATTGTCTTTTTGACCACCATCGCCACGCTGGCTTATGAGGTCAGTATTGAGCATGCGGGGCTGGCGCTGCTGCCACTGGTTCTGTGCTCCATGGTGGGCTCCATGGCGGCTGGGAGGCTGCTGAACCGTCTGGGTGCACGCAAGATGGTGATCTTTGGTTTCAGTCTGTTGACGCTGGGCTACCTGCAAAGCGCTGTGCCACAGACCGGCTTTGCCGCCTTCTTGGTGGCGTCGGTACTGGTGGGTATTGGCCTGGGTGTGGTGGTCAGCGGCGCGCTTCGCACCATTGCGATCGATGAAGCGACGCCAGCCCTGCGCGGCACAGCCCAAGGGCTGATCAATATTTTCAATGCCGTGGGAACGCTACTGGCTGTGACCTGCATCAGCGCCATTGCTGACTTTGAAGGCGGCGAGCTGAAAGGGTTTGGTCGTGCTTATCTTGGCTTGGGGTTGAGCATGCTCGTGATGCTGTTGATGGCGTTCGGATTGAAAAAGAAGTCCAACGAGACCGTTTCTGGGCCGGCCCCTTAAGCAGGCAAGTGACGAAGTCCATCATGCGGCCCATGACGCGACCCATGACGCGGTCCATCAAATGTTAAATAACCCTGCACCTCATCTCGCCCATCCACCTTTGTCATGAGATGGTTTAGCTGATTTGACAAACACCCATCCTTCAAGACATCCAGGACAGTTGACCAAAGCGTGGGTTTCTTGCATACCCCCTCTTCTGACATTTTGAGGACCAGCACCTGAATGCATACCTTGCGGTTGCCGCGCATCACTATCGGCTTCATGCCTGTCTTGCGCAGGTCAACCCCTTGCCAAGAGCTGTTAATTTTGTTATTTTTTTGATTTGACATTCACATTCGGAATTTAAATGAAAAATCTAACTGCCTTATTGTCGGTTGCACTCTTGACTTTGAGCGCCCCCTCCTTTGCTGCTACCTGCGATGCACAAGCTGCAGAGAAAAAGCTGGTGGGTGCGGCTAAAAACAGCTTTGTCCAGAAGTGCGAGAAAGACGCTTCAGCTGCATTGACCGCCGCGACGGCCAGCTGTGAAGCACAGACCACTGATAAAAAGCTGGCAGGTGCAGCGAAAAACAGCTTCTTAAAAAAATGCATCAAAGATGCCACTGGCGGGTAATTTTCACGATGCACATGGGTTTTGAAAAACCCCGCATCGCGTTTTATAGGGTTGGCCAAACTGACGGATGAGAAGCCGTCAACCCGGCCCCTGCAATATTGAATAATGAAAAACCGTTTCGTTCAACGCTTGATGAAGCCAGAGCGTTTGATCGTCACCGCTGTGAAAAAATGCGCTTCAGGGTGGCACCTTGGTGCAATCTGTCTCGCACCATAAAACCTCATCCATCTGGACATCGACGCTGACATCCCAACTGACATGTGATTGACGGACATCACTGTGTTTCAAATCCCAGCTGGCAAGCTCTGCCTCTCGCCTGTCATCGGCTTCTTGGGTCGATTAAAAAAGGAATTGTTCCAACAGTGGATCAAGCAAAACTTGGCGCGCTTTGCCTGCCTGTGTGGTGCTGGTGGCCATTGTCCGAAAAGGCTGGCACTAGAAAGGTGACTGCACACTTTTTGCAGGTCCTCAGCCTGTCCTTGTTGGGGGTAAAGCCATTGGCCAAACTACCAGGCGTGTGCTTGCTAAATAATAAAGTCGAGGATTCTGCTGATCCTTTTTCTACTTTTCAGAAAACTCAGAACAGTAGTTGGTGATTACCCTAGTACCTATTGATTGCTGGCACAGAAGGTGTAGGATAACTTTTGATTTGATGAGATAAAGGCTGCCGAACAAGTTCGTTCAGCAGTAAATCTTGTATTCTTAATATCATCCCCTATTCAGGCGAAAAGGGTTTACACTTCCATCCAACATGGTTTTCTCAAAATCAAATGGGCTATCGCAATTAAAAATTCACTCTAATTGACTCAAAAATTGACTCAATCAAAACAATTACAGATTATTTATCTAACAATATTAAATGCTCCAACGCTTGTATTCAGCTTTTAAATTTGCATTACCCTTGGTAGTATTATTAATACTTTGGGAGTTCTGCATTCAATTTTTTCAAGTCAATGCCCGAGTTTTTCCTAGTATTGAAGCTGTTTTTTCTGCTGGCATAGAAGCTGTTAACGATGGCAGTATTTTTAATCACATCGCAGCAAGTTTAGGTCGAGTTGCAGTTGGTACTTTATTGGCCGTGATCGTCGCCATACCACTGGGTGTTGCCATGGGCCTCAACCCGATAGTTTCAGATTTTTTATCTCCATTGTTTAGATTTTTTTCTGTTTTAGCGGGTATTGCTTGGATCCCAATCGCCACCTTGTGGTTCGGATATGGGTTTGGCGCGATCACATTTGTTATTTTTAATGCGGTATTTTTTGTGGTGACTTACAATACACTTCTTGGTGTATCCAGCATCCCCATGCCCTTAAGAAATGCTGCCGCTTCTCTGGGTGCCAATGGCTGGACTCTGCTGACACAAGTCATTTTGCCAGGTGCTTTACCCAACATTGTTACAGGTATTCGAACTGGGCTCGGCTTTGCTTGGAGGGGATTGATCGCAGCTGAAATGATAGCCACCAATGTAGGTCTGGGTTATATGTTGTTTTTGGCCCGAGATTTTTACAAAACAGAAGTCATCGTTCTGGGAATGATTATTATTGGACTGATCTGGCTGGCAATTGATCGACTCATTCTTGCACCCATTGAGCGAGCCACGATTGAACGCTGGGGTATGGTGAGGCGAGCATGATGATACTTTTAAAAGCATGGTCTATTTATTTGCGGATTGCAGCAAAATTTCCCATCATTCAAACGATCCTGCCATTTATTCCACTGCTCATTGCCTGGGCACTGGTGACCGAATTCCAAGTGTTTCCCCGCGCGTTTCTTCCAGGGCCTATGGACGTCGTCAACGCTTTTGGCACTCTGACCTACAAAGGCGTTTTAACTCAATATTTGGAAGACAGCGTCTTGCGTTTGGCTGTTGGCGCCGCAGTGGGTATTGCAATTGGCATTCCCTTGGGTCTCTTAATCGGCTTGAGTGATCGAGTCAGGCAAGCGGTGTGGCCAATTCTATTGTTCTTCCAAGCAATTGGCGACATTGCTTGGCTTCCCATCTTATTGGTTTGGTTTGGATTCAGTCTGACAACAATCACGCTTGTCATTGTCTATACCGTTTTGTTTCCCATTGTTCTAAACACATCCCTGGGCGTTCGATCTGTTTCAACAGACCTTCATCGTGCCGCACTCAGTCTTGGTGCATCCAAACTCAGAGTGGTATGGGAAGTGGTCTTGCCAGGGGCCCTTCCCAACATCATGACAGGGCTGCGAAATGGTTTGGGTTACGGATGGCGTGCATTGATCGCTACTGAGATCATTGTCGGAACCAGCGGTATTGGCTTCATGATGTTTGATGCACGTCGCGCTGGTTCAGTTGTTGAAATTCTTCTTGGAATGGTTGTATTGGGCACACTTTGGTATGTGGTCGACAGCTGGGTTCTTGCACCGATTGAACGTGCAACAGGAAAAAGATGGGGCCTCGTTACTCAATGAAAAATTTGACGATTCAAAACGTATCCAAAACTTATTTTGACCCTTACGCAGGGGCAAACGTCACAGCCGTGCACGATATTTCACTGAAGGTCAATCAGGGTGAATTTATTTCTATTGTCGGCCCCTCGGGCTGCGGCAAAACGACATTGCTCAATATGATTGCAGGCTTTCTGCCCATTTCTGGCGGGGCCATCACGATTGACGACAAACCCATCAAAGGACCGGGCCCCGACAGAGGCGTTGTGTTCCAAACATTTGCTTTATTTCCCTGGAAAACAGTCCTCGACAATGTCGGTTTTGGCCCACGCATGCGCGGTCTTCCGAAGAAAGAATGCGATCGATTGGCACTTGAATTTTTGTCTTTAGTGGGCTTGGAACATGCGGCACAAAAATACCCCAATGAATTGTCGGGCGGTATGCAGCAACGGGTTGGCGTGGTACGAGCCCTTGCAAATAATCCAGACGTTCTTTTGATGGATGAGCCCTTCGCAAGCGTTGATGCTCAAACACGAATGACTTTGCAGGAAGAACTGACCAAGATTTGGCAGGAACGTCGTCCAACGATCCTCTTCATCACGCACGATGTCGCCGAGTCCGTTTTTTTAGCTGATCGAGTTGTTGTTCTGAGTAAAGGGCGAGTGCTTGAAGACATGCCTATTCACTTGGAGCGTCCTCGTGTGTGGGAAAACTTGATTGAAGATGACACATTCAAAGCGCTTAGCTCTCAAGTGCTTAACAAGGTACGTTCAGCATGACGTTTTGGGATTCAATTCGGCGATCAAACCGTGGGAAGATTGTGATCGCCGGTTTATTTTTATATGCTTTTTGGCAAATTTATTTGGGCTTTTCAGCAACTGGAAAAGTTGACCCAAGCCTTCGCGATGGAAAAACAAAAGTGAATGTGCAAGTTATTTTGCCATTTACGCCAGATCGGTTTCATGTCATGGCCATGCAGCAGTTTGGTCGTGTCTCGGGTACTGAGGATACTTCAATCGAAGTTCGTGGGGTGAAGCGGGATGATTTATCAAGCCTAGCACGCCCTTTTTGGGTAAAGCGGATTGAACCACTAAAAGGAGACTGAAAATGTTTTTTAAGAAAATTTTACTGTGTCTATGCTTGTTGGTACCAGGGCTATCGATAGGACAAAATCTGGTCAAGATGAAGGCTGGCATGGTGGCTGGCGTTGATCAAATCGGATTGCCAATTGCTCTAGAGCGCGGCTTTTTTGAAAAATGGGGCTTAGATGTCACCATCTCACGTCCATACGCAACGGGCGTGGATGCGCTCAATTCTTTGCAAGCGGGTGAGAATGATGTGTTGCAAGTCGGCGTTCCCATGATTGGCGCTGTTCTTCGAGGAATGGATTTGGTTGCATTAGGCAACTACAGTGGCAGTGCACACAAGTTGGGTGGCGATGCCACCATGGCGCTCATTGCTGGATCAACATCTGGCATTGTCAAGGGTGATCTCAAAACACTCAAAGGCAAAAAGATTGCTGCCTCTTTTGGCACGATCAATCATCTGTATGTTTTGGGTTTACTCGAAAAAGCCGGATTAACGCCAGCTGACGTCACACTTGTCAACACGCCACCACCAGATATGACCGTTGCATTGCTTGCAAAAGGCATTGATGCTTTTGCTTGCTGGGATCCTGTACCAATTATTGCTTTGAAGGATGTTCCAGGTGCTGTAGAAGTCATTCGCGGGGGCGATATCATTTCTTACGTGGGCTTCAATGTCGCTTTGCGACCCTGGGTCGAAAAAAATGGTGCCACCATTGAAAAGTTTCTTGCAGCTCTGGCCGAAGCAGATCAATGGATGCGCGCCAATCCCAAAGCTGCGGCTCAAGTTGCAACTCGCTGGATTCCGGGTCTGAAACAAGATGTTGCTGAAACCGCCATGCAATTCAATATTCAACAAGCTGATCGACGTTTGTCTACCAACAATTACAAAGCATTGTGGAGTGCTCAAGATCGTTTGAATCGACTGGGTTTTATCAAATCAACTTTTGATGTCAATAAACACATTGAGCCTAAGCACATGCTCAAGGTCATGAAAGATAACCCCAAGCTTTTTTCTGATTTGCCAGCCATCCCTGCCAATGTGATGATTGCGCCAGGATATGTCTTCAAACCCTAAAATTTGAATTTCAAAAAATGGGGCCTTAGGGCCCTATTTTCTATCGGTTGAATTGATCGATGTAATCATCCGGGATGTGACACTTATCAAAGAAATGAAAAGGCGATGCATGTCCTCTCCTGTATCGCCCCATCGGCTTTGTGACGCTTGTTGTGACCGGGCCGGTCTCGCGGGGCAGCGATGAACAATTCTCCCACCTCACGCGGCCTTAGCCGAGGAGCACTCGTCCTGACGGCGGCCACCGTGGTGAATCTGCCCTTCGGCACCGTCTATGCGTTTTCGGTCTTCCTCAAGCCGATGGAGGCTCTGCTCGGTATTGGCCGGGCCGAGATGGCGATCGTGTTTTCAATGGCGTCGATCTTTCTCACGATCGGCATGCTCATCGGACCCGCCCTTTACCGTCGCTTCGCACCCGTGCCCTTGCTGCTGGTTTGCGGCGCACTCAGCGCCTCTGGACTGCTGATCTGCGCCGCTGCACAAGGTATCGAGCATTTGCTGCTGGGCTACGGCGTGCTGTTCGGACTGGGCGGCGGGGTGGTTTTTGTCATGATGCAGCAGGGACTGAATCAGACCATCAGCCCGATGAGCGGGCTGGCCAACGGCTACGTGGTGAGCCTGTATCCGATGGGGGCCATGCTGGGCGCACCGGTCTTTGGCTGGGCCATCGAGACGTTTGGCTTACGCGCAACACTGGCAGGTCTTGCGCTCACGGTGCTGACTTGCTGCGCCATCGCTGCCATGCTCTGGCATCGGGCCCAAGTTCGCATGCAAGATCCGGGCGCAAGCGCAGCCGACAGCGAGGCCCGCCACTGGGGCTTGTTTGCCCGGCTGTTTACGGTTTTCTTTCTTGCAGCTTCGGCGGGCCTGATGGTGATGAGCCAGGCTGCTGGCATTTTGCAGGCCTATGGCGCAAAAAGCCTGTTTGCGCTGGGCGGTACCACGTTCATCACCGGTGCGATTGCTGCTGCACGCATTGGTGGGGGCTGGCTCATTGATCGTTTTGAGGTGCCTCGTGTGGCCTGCATGGCCCACCTGATCGCCCTCAGTGGGTCCTGCCTGCTGTTGGCCTGGCCGGGGCCGGGCATGGCGGTCTTGTCCATGACGCTGATCGGCTGCGGCTATGGCTTCATTTCGGGTCTGACGGCTGGTGCCATTGCACGTTACTGGCACCCCAATGCCTTTGGCCGGGTGGCCGGGCAGATGTACATCGCCTGGTGCATTGCGGCCATCAGTCTGCCAGTGCTGGCAGGCTGGCTGTACGACCAGACCCAGGGTTATGACCAAGCCATGCGCATTGCCGCTGGCGTGAACCTGCTGGGTGCACTGATGGCTTTGAGCTTACCGGTGACGGCGAGATCACCGCTTCAAACTCGGTCACCATCGAGAGATGAGAAGACATGATCATGCGGATGCACGCACCCAATGTGCTGCAAGTAGCGCATGCGTCGCATGCTTTTTTATTTGCTCATTGTTGGTGCCAACAGAGATTTGAACCGGACGTTTTTGACTGCAGACGCCAAGCAAAAATTCATCGACTGATGCAAAACACCTCTGTCGAACGCAGCGCTGGCCGTTTTGGCGCATCGCAAATTTGCTCCTCACGCGACCGTTGCAAAGATGCGGCTAAAGTGCTGGCTATCGCATGAACCAAAACGATGGCGGCATGCTCCAATGCGTTGTACAAATACCGATGGCGCTTTTGTCGCACTGATGAGTTGTTGTGTCCGCTTCGATGGGTTTTTGGCGCACTCCAACTGGACTCGGCAAGTTCTTCACAACCAGCAGATGTCATAACCGCAAGGGCGCACCGTAACCCGTCAGCTCTAAAAATCCCCGCCCAAGTAGCCGCTCGCCTTGCATCAGGCTGACGGCCCCCTCCCAATAAAATCCACCCGTGCTGGCACGCGCATCCACCTCTTGAGCCATCATCAATGGAACCAGGCGGTAAAGCTCAGCCCCGATCACCAAGTCCATAGGAACGGGGTAGTCAATCAGTGACTTGGATCGCCAGCTGCCGCTGGCTTGCCACCGAAGCGACCCCCAATTTTTAGTGGGTTGACCTTCACGATCCCTCGCATCGACATGTGCGTAAATGGATTCCGATTGCTTGTTGCGAATTCGAAAAGCCATCAAAGTACCACCGTCCAACAAATTGATGCCCAACCAATCCCAGCCCACAGCGCCTGGCATCAGCAATTGACTGGACCACTCGTGATCTAGCCACGCTTGGCCTTGAAGGGATTTCTTTTGCTTGCCCCATTGAACATGGCCATTGACGCGCAGTGGTGCACGGCTGTAATAGTGGCTGGCTTGATCAGGTCCAGGCCCCTTTTGAGAAAAGCCGTCTCTTCCTCGAAGAATGACTTTTTGGTCCGTGCTGGCCTCGAAGGACAGGGAAAAATCCTTGTCTGAAAAGCGTCCCTCATAAGTTTCAGATCCCTTGCCTTGTATTCGGCGCAGATACCAATCTTCGAAACGCAGGTCGGTGTCAGAAGTCCCCGCATGCAAACTGCTTTCGTTCAAGCGACCGGCTCGATTGGCGTGCATGAAGACATTTTCTTGCCCTACGGCGATGGCGGCATGGGCAAACAACAATTGGCTTGGCGCCAAGCGGCTGGGGTTCTCTGGCGCATGCTGGGTTCGGCTGCGAAAAAAGGTCAACTGAAAACCTATGGCCGATGGACCTTCACCCAGCCATCCCGTCAGGTACCACCACTCGGTGCGGTAGTCAGGGTGAGCGCCGTAGTCTTTGGGAAAGTTCAAGTGACGTGGCTTGATGGGTGGATAAAACGATGCTCCTGCAGCGGACGCAGCAGCCGTTGCAACCGCTTGGGCGGGCCAAGTTGACAGGCCTGCCACCATCATGGCGGCGGTCTGGATCGCGAGCCGCCGATTGGCCGGGGGTTGTGTCATGTTTTTCACCAATCGGCCCTCAAGCTCTCTGCCAAGCGTTTTGCATCCAGCCCTTGGCCTGCCGCCCAACGTGCGGCCAGCACGCCCAGGATCAGCAGTACAGCACTGATCGTCAACCATTGCCCCGCATCAAAATGCGTGTTCATGGTCCAGTGAAAAGACTCGGGGTTCACTTTGTGAATCAAGATCTGGCTCATCAAGCCCCCCAAGACACTGGCCCACACCACGGCCACAGCCAACAGCAAACCAACCTCCAAAGACACCAAGCGCAAACTGTCTTTCTGTGACAACCCCAAGTGCGCTAGCAAGCCGAACTCGCGCCGCCGCAAAAGCAACTGACCGGTGACACCCGCCGCCACCGAAAACAGGGCCACAAACAAAGCCGCGGCTTCCAGGGCGTAGGTCATGGCAAAACTGCGGTCAAAAATCTTGAGCGACAGCTGACGCACATCGCTGGCGCTGAACCATTTGAGCTGCGTGAGTTCAGGCACTTGGCGCTGGATGTTGGCGATGACTTGCGCTGTGTCTGCGCCGTTTTCTACCCAAACCGAAACGCTGGAGCGCGAACGGTCGCCCGTGATGGCTTCGTAGTCTGCGGTCGACATGATCACCGAGCCGTGTTGGCGGCCGTAGTCTCTGTACAAGCCGCCGACCCACACCGTGGACGGGCCTTGCGGGTCCAGTGGCAAGCTGGCTTCTGCGCCCACACGCCAGCCGTAAAGGTCAGCCATGGCCTCAGAGCCAAAAACCACCCGATGCTTTTGTCCATCACCGGGTGGCAACTTGGACAAGCCCACCAAGGCCACCGACTGCATGGGGTCTTGCAAGTTCACAGGCCTCGCAATCAAGACCACCTCAGGGCGGTCGTTGGCGATGCGCAGATTTCTTTGTCGGCTGGTTTCCACTTTTTGCACTTGAGGCACTTGGGCCACCAAAGACTGCACCGCCGGGTCAAACCCTGGCTGATCGACCATGGACTGGCTGCTGGTGTACAGGTCAGCGGGCAACACCAAACCCAACCAATCAGACACCGAGGTTCTGAAACTGCTGACCATGACCATCATGGCCACGGTCAATGAAAACGCCGCCACCGTGCCCGCAATCAAAGGTGTGGCCGCAGAGGGCGCTTGCGCCAGCCGCCAAACGGCCAAGCGCACCACGGCCGGCACGCGCAAAGGCGCAACAACGCGCGACAACGCACTCCAGAGCTTGGACAAAATCCACGGCACCGCCAAAAGCCCAGCGCACAGCAGCGCTGCAATCGCCGCGTAGGCGGCCCAGGGCAACTCATCCAGCGTGGGCAACATGAGCAGCGCGATGGCCAGCGCAGCGCTCAGAAGACTCCATTTCAAAGTGGGCAAGCTCAGCACCAGGGTTTCGGCTTGGCCCGCACGCAACAAAGCCATGGGCCGACGCCAATGGATTTGCGACAAAGGCAGCCACGCCGATGCCAATCCCATCAGCACCGCAGCCATGGCAAAAACAAACAGCGCCACCCAGTCAATGACCATGGCAGCGGGCGCGCCCGAAAAATAATTGCCGCCCAAGTCACCGCCCACGATGCGCATCAAAACGGCGGCCAACAACAAGCCCATGCCCACACCCAAAGCACCACCCAAAGCGCCAATCAGCCCGCCTTGCGCCCAAACGAAGCGCCGAAGCCACGACTCGCTGGCCCCCAGCACACCCAACAAAGCCAGCTCAGCCCGCTGACGAACAATGGACAAATGCACCGCTGTGGACACCAAAAATCCCCCCGTCAGCAAGGCCACCATGGCCAGCACCGTCAGGTTCACCCGGTAGGCCCGCGACAGCAGCGACATGCGCCGGTCGCGGTCTTGTGTGGCCACCAATTGCAGGGGTTCAGACTTCGCTTTTAATGCATCACTCAGCCCTTGTGTGCTTTGCCAATCTTCGAGGCGCAGGTCCAGCCTGGACACCACACCCAGTCGCTTGAAGGCCCATTGCGCACTGCCAATGTCCATCACACCGATCACTTGCGCTGCAGCGCCTGGCACTTCGCCTGCCACCAGCAAAGGCACCGAATCGAGGCCGTGCCGCAAGGTGATGCTGTCGCCCACCTTCACGTTCAAAACGTCCAAGGCCGCACGCGACAAAAACAGCGCCTTGGCATTGAACAAATCAACGGCATCGCCCTCGGAAGAGGATGACATAGAGGGCAGCAAAGACGGCGACACCACGGCGGCTTTGAAAATATCCAAGCCCAGCACCGTCAGTTGGTCGGTGCGCACCACCAGCACAGGGCTCACGGCTTGGATGCCCAAAGCCGCCCGGCGGCGGTCCCATTCTTCGATTTGCCGGTCATCTATCTCGCCCAAAGGCGCAACCAACTGCGCTGAGGCTTGGCCATTGACCGTGTCCAAGGCTTGGCCAAACGAGGCGAGTGCCGAATGGTTCACGGTGTGGATGGCCACCGCCAGCATCACACCAATGGCCACCATCACCAGCGCGACCAACCAGCGCGTCCAGGCTTGGATGGAGGCGCCTTTCAACAGCCAAAGGAAAAGGACCTGCTGGCCCGTCAAGCTCAACAAACCAAGCCCTTTTTGGTCAGGCGCAGCGTTCTGCCCATGGCCCTTGCCGCCTCGTCCGAGTGGGTGACCATGACCAGACTGGTCTGGCGCTCTGTGCACAAACCAATCAGCAGGGCCAGCGTCTTGGCGGCGGTGTCGGTGTCCAGATTGCCGGTGGGCTCGTCGGCAAACACCACTTTAGGCCGGTGCACCAGCGCACGCGCCAGTGCCACACGTTGCTGTTCACCACCGGACAAACTCGTGGGCTTGGCGTCTAGCCGTGTGGCCAAACCCAAGTCGCCCAGCAGTTCCCGCGCCGACTGGGCAGCGCCCTGGCCAGACGCGCCGCCCAACAAACAAGGCACCATGACATTTTGAAGCGCTGACAAATGCGGCAGCAGGTGAAACGCCTGGAACACAAAACCCATGTCCGCTTGACGGCAAGCGCGCCGCTGCTCAGCCGACCACCCAGCAGTGGGCTGGCCAGACCAATGCACCTCGCCATGGGTCGGGACTTCAAGCCCCGCCATGATGTTCAGCAATGTGGACTTGCCGCAACCCGACGTCCCTTGAATGGCCACATGCTCACCCAAAGCCAGGTCAAACGACAGGCCTTCAAAGAGCCATTCGCCGGGCAGGTGAGCGTGCCCCACTGAAATTAAACTTAAAAGAGACATGAATCAGAGCGGATGTGTAAGGGGTTGTGGCAGCGCCATTGTGAATCGCCCCGGGTTAGCCTTTTCAATTTCTCGCATTGCGACTTGCAGGGCTGTACCGACATTGGTGGCTTTGGAGCGAACGTCGTTCCAGTGGCAGTCTTTCGGGATCTGGAAGCGATGCGACTCAGGGAACCAGGCCAATTGCTCGTCACCGGTTTCGTCAATGATCTCTTGGTATTCTTCGTCCCAAACGTCGCAGATCCGTTTGAAGAACAGCAGGGGGAAGATATAGGTCTTGAAGTCGGCTGCATCTACAGGGCCACGCAGAATGTTTGCGGATTCCCAGAGATGACTCTCGAGCTGACTAAGTAAAATGGTTTCCATTCTTAACCCTTGACCTGATTCAACAGAGATTCATAGTCCTGCTTAGTAATTGTTGGTGGCGCTAGAAGCTGCTGGCTCAATACACGCTTTCGAGTCATCAATTCGTCAAGCTTCAGGTCAAAACTGCTCTCCGGGTCATTCGGATTAATCGCCATGGGGTAGTAAATGTGAACGTCTCTGGTTTGACCGATTCGGTAGGCGCGGTCCGAACACTGATCTTCAACCGCAGGGTTCCACCACCTAGACAAATGAATCACATGGTTTGCCGCTGTCAAAGTGATGCCGACTCCACCGGCCTTAGGGGAAAGAATCATCACATCAAATCCGTCCCGACCTTGAAAGTCATCAACTCGGTCTTGTCTTGTTGAAGTGTTGACTTCACCATTGATGACCAGCGGCAGCTTAGATAGCTTGTACCGCTGCTGAAGAATCAGTGGAAGTTGTTCTGCAGACTGCAACTCCAGTGACTCCAGAAAAATCAGCGCTTTTTCCTTCAACTCAAAGCACTTGTCCAAGACGTCTAATGCAACGAGAAATCTTGCAGATTTTTCAGGGGACAGATCTTGAGATGTGCCATGGTATAGGTCAGGGTGCAGAGAGACAGCACGCAAAGCTTGGATCGTGCCCAAAGTCCCCTGTGGACCTTTGATTTGCTTAAGTGCAATAGCGTGGCTATAGGCTTGAGCCTGTTCAGCAGGCATGTCCTTTCGTATGACGTGTTCGTGTTTGGCAGGTAAGCCTTTGAGCTTTTCGTTTTTTAACCTGCGAAGCATCAGCAGTGGTGGCTTGCTTTGTATTTCTGATTCTTCCTGCCAGATTTTTGCCCTAAGCCCTTTGACAGCTTCAGCTGAGTCTGTCCCTTCGTACTTGACACTGAAATCCTTTATGGATCCGAGCGCGTAAGGCTGCACAATATCTGAAATGCACCAAAGATCTGCTAAGCGATTTTCAACAGGTGTCCCTGTCATCGCTAATACAAAATCGGTGTTCAGCCCTTTAGCCGCAGTAGTCATTCGAGCTGAAGGCGTCTTAATCTTTTGAGCTTCGTCGAAAACCACGCAGGCAAATTTGATTGCACCAAATGTTAACTGGTAGTCCGAAATAGCCTCGTAATTTGCAAGTACCCAATCGGCAGAGCTAAGCTGTGCTGAATCCAGACCAGCGTTACCTTGCTTGTGCGAGCCTTTCTTCAAAAACTTGATGTGATCCCCGTATGCACGGATTACATCACCTAGCCCCGGAGCTGAAAGATGCAACGCATGTTCTGCCTCCCAGTTTCTAAGTAGGCCAACTGGTGCGACGATCAAAATGGGCCGTTTTGCAATCAGCCCCAAATGCATCTGCTCTCTTAGCCATGCCAAAAAAGCAAGCGCTTGGAAAGTTTTACCCAAGCCCATATCGTCAGCCAACAAGGCACCTACTGAACCTGCTAGCCAATGTGACTGCAACCAAGTAAGACCATCAATTTGATGCTGTTTAGGCTGGGACTTTAAAGAGTCTGGAAGTCCGATGCTTCCAGGCCGATTGGACACTGATGTGTGGACAAAATCAGAGTCCTCAAAATTTGTTTTAATGATCAGAACGTTCTTCGAAATTTTATGTTTTTCACCTTTTGATGATGGGTCCTTTCTTGAAGTTATTGCATCCTTCAACTCTGCCAACGATGAGACAGTCTCAGCCGTTGCCGGCACTTTTTGACCATTGACCAGCGCAGTTTTCTCGCCCTTTTGAATTGCAGCTTCTACTTGATGAATGGCCGCTTCGAGGTCTGTTTCAGTAAGTGCAATTTCTGCGGCACCAACACGAAAACCAAATGTGTCGGCTGGTAGCCATTGCTGGCTCTCAACTTTTATCCAGGGGATGATTGGCGCAACCCATTCAGCAACATCAAGTACACGTTCTGAAAAGGTCTCGGTTTCTATGAAAACGGGCGGTAGCGCTTGCGTATCGCTATCCTCTCCCATGATTTCAGCGATAACTGCTTCTGGATGGAGCACTGCTCGCTTGCGCTCCTCGGGCGAGGCTTTTCGCAGCACTTTGACTGCTGCAAGAGCCTTCTGAAGACGCTCATCCACAACCACATATGTGCCATTTGAGAGTGGAAATGAGCTTGCCCCTGAAGATAGACTGTCCAGTCGAGAAATTAATGTCGCTTCTTCAGACTCAAGGAGAGCACGAACCTTGACAGTCGTTCCGTCATCAATATTGAATTGTGATGTCAGTAAAACTGGATCAATTTGTAGGTCTCCATTCGCATCAGTTGTAAATGAAAATGTCAATGAATCAGCACTGGTAACACGGAAAATACGCAAGAAAGAATCGGTAACGTTGCCGACGGCATTTTCGCCAAGTGCAGATCTAATATGCGCCCAAATTCTGAACTGCTCTTGGGGGTCAGTTCTCCCAGCTTCGTTAAATTCTTCAACCAATTCAAGCACCGAGAAATACGGTTCCTGAAGTCGAAAAGTGTGTGCGCCTAAAGAGATCAACAAGCCATCAAGAACAGGGGCTTGACTCAAGGGTACTGACGTTGAAGGCTTTAACCAGCGGACGGAAAGTGTTGTTCCTGTCTGGCCTAGTCCACTCGACAAGCGCAGGTCACAGCCGAATGGGCAGTTTCGCGGTAGCCCAGAGATGACAGCGAGTGACTCAGGCCATGCCGCAACCAGCTTGGCAGAAAGTTGCACTTTTGATGCAGAAGAAGGGATTTGCGAAGCTTCACAGTCAGCAAGCAGTCTTGCGGCCAATGCAAGCTTGTCACCTTTTGCTGAACTTGCCCACAAGTCTAAAGACTGTGGAAATTCGAATTGAATAATATTTTGTGTGATTGTTAGTTTCATCGAGTTACCTCTGCTTGGGTGATGCGTATCCCAATTTGTTTTTGTATGAATAAGCGGGCTCGATCCTGCCAGCCGCCACTTTGTGAACTGAAGTGCACTAAACCAGGATCTTGTGTTTGCCCGTTGTTGAAATCCAAGGACTGAAATCGAAGGGACTCCGAGTCGTAGTAGGTCTTGTACATTGCAGGTGACACAGGCGAGTCCATTCGCTGTGCACGAAGCCGACCGTTATGACTCCATTCGCAAAAAATGATTTGACCTATGCGAATGAGGAGAATGCTTTGAGATGATTCCGAGCCAAGTAGGTTCGCGTACTTGAGCTGTTTCGTGTCATCTAGGCGTTTGAGAACTGCCGCCGCATCTGGTCCAAGTGCTACCCATGCCTCATCAATGTGTCCAGCTTTGAAATAAGCTGTCCAGAATTTCTGACGGTACTGCCAAATGCTGTCGGCAGTTTCTTGCAATATCCGAAAGAACGCTTCGAGGGTCCTACCGTTGATCCAGCCAATCAGAACCCCGATAGCTTCAGAGCTAACGCCATGCCATAGGTTTTTCCCAATGCGCGGATCGCCATAGTGCTTCAGCAAAAAAGTGATCAGTCGGCTTTGGATTGAATCACTGGGTTGGTTGAATCGCCATGGCAACAGTAAAGCCTCTGCCAATTTCGCGCGAGACGAGGAATAACGAAGTTCACCTCTATCGGTGACGCTCCACTCAAAAATTGTGTTAATAAAGTCAACACTGCGCCGAAAGTCTTCACTGGATTGGAGGAATGAGTTGAAGGCAGCCTCTGCGAATGGACTGGTTCCGAAGCTGGGCCACAATTCGTGAACCTGTATCCACTCCCGTAGCGTTCGTCTTGAAGACGCTATCGATTCAGCAGTCTTTTTTGGCCCTTCATAGACGTCGAAAAGATTGAGGCTTCGAGCTAGCCCAACTATGCTGGAGGCGTTATTGATTTTTGGCGAATTGAAAAAATCTTTGGTGTGCTTTGAAATCGTTTTGAACAGCGCATCATTTGGGTTGTACTGTTCAATGTAGATAAACACCAAGGGCCGTCCCCATTTGAGAGGGCGGCGTGTTTCGGTCAGTGCCTTGGGCAATTCCAAGTTTAGGTAGCGATCGATTGCTGCTGGGATGCTGAGTAATCCTCCAGCATCTTTAATCCAGATGGCATAAGGGACGTGACGCCAGTCGCGCTTTCGAATGCTGTCAAAATCATTCGGACTGCTTAAAAAGGCTTCAAGTGTCTTTTGCCCTAAAGATCGCATGTCAGGCGGCGGTCCAACGGCTTCAGTGAGAAGGCCGAGAACTGCCTTTGAGATCATTGGTAGTTCTGTTGGAAAGCCGTTAAAGCTCATTTGGTACTCACCGATTTCTGAAGCTTATCTTGAACGCTTCTGACGTCTGGAGCAGACTTATTCACTTGTGGCTTGAAAGCCAGAACAAAGCGAAGCTCGACGCGTCTATTTTTGGCATCGTCTTTCGGGTCATCCTTGTTAGGACGTTTGTCTGCATAGGAGCTAATGCCAACAACATCAAGCGACCGCTCGTTTTTGAAGTCTTGCATTGACCCGACTGTGAGCACATCGTAAACGGCATGGGCTCGATCAAGCCCCAGGTGCCAGTTGGTATAAATGCCGCGCTGCAGAGGTGTCGAGTCTGTATGTCCCTCAATGAAGAT